>CAJXQE010000026.1 GCA_913058215.1 uncultured Verrucomicrobiales bacterium | reverse complement strand
GGCAGCGTCAGATGTGTATAAGAGACAGGGTTCGATCTCAACTTGATACTGAACTTCCGCATTTGGAAGATTCCCAAGGCTTGCGACCTCGAGAGTTTTCAGATCAAATTGATTTAGGTTTGGAATCAAATTCATGGCTTAGGCTGGTTTTAGTAATTGGTTGAAGAACGACACCTCAGAATTCCGAATAGTTCGTTTCTTTTAAAAATTACCTAATTTTGTCCAGTATTTCAATCTATTTATTATAATTATTGTATTTATTTTTATTATCACAGGAATAGTTTTATTTTTCATATAGTTCAGGCTTCTTAATGAATCAAGAATGAGAAATGCTGTCGATTTTTGACTGAAAAATGACAAAAAAGAGCTTCCTGTCTGCATCCGGCGAAATCATTCCATGAAACCGGATGCTCTCCTCGTATCCGACCCGGGGGAAATTTTGGTTCTCTTGCTTAAGATGATGCCGATCCGGCCACTCTTCTCAGCAGGTGCCGAATTGCTTCAGGCAGAATTCGATGGCTATCGGCCATTCGGAGGTATTCCATACCGAAGACTGGAAAAGCGATACCTCAACGAGCTGGAATCACTGCTTTGAGAACTCGAATCCAATTCAAACCAAAAATCTTCGCCAAGTCATCTTTTCGATATCCTTTATCAACCAGAGCTTCATACAGATGTTTCCATCGCTGCTCACTACCGAGTTTTTCGCCCGCGAAATGTCCGGAGTCTTTTCCCCAACCATTTCGATACGTATCTGAGGAGATCGCGACATGATCGATTCCGGCAACTTGTATCGCGTGTTCCAAATGTTCGACAAAATCGTCAATTGAGGCACGTTCCCTTTTTTCGTTCAACATCCAGCCAATACAGCTCACTCCGAAAATGCCTCCGCTTTTCGCGATAGCTCGAATTTCTTCGTCCGACTTATTCCGCGCATGTTTGACCAATGCTTCGCATCCTGCGTGAGAACTAACGACAGGTTTTTTGGAATGAGCGACTGCATCCAGAGTGGTTTGTCTATTGCAGTGGGATACGTCGACCACGATTCCCAAACGATTCAATTCGTCGATCACTTCACGGCCCAACTCAGTAAGCCCCTTGTCCTCCTTCACCGGATCCCCCCGATCAGTTCCATAGCCGAGCCTGTCCCTTGAGGAGACTTTATGAGTAGGCTCCCCGTAGGTGATTTGAAAAACTCTCAGTCCTGCGTCGAACCATTCCTCGATCGGCCGGACACTCCCATTCAGGGGCCACGGCTTTTGAACATAAAACATCACCCCATGGCTCACCTTCCCTTCATAGACTCGTTGAAGATCCCGGACGCTGCGGATTATCGCAATGTTCGTAAAATTCTCATTGTCGATGTTTTGCTGCCATCGCTCCATACTCCTCCAATCGCTGGTGGACATGATCGATACGTCCAGCCCCGTTGCATTTGTCAGTTCGCTGAAGTCCGTGATCCCTTTTCTATCCTCGTAAAAGGTAGTTAGGTTCGTTCCAGGCCTGAAGGTGGGATTGGCTGTCCCGTCGATAATCAGATGATCGGCGAAAAACTCATCTGCACTATCTCCATGAACAATCGATCCCGTGAAAACGAAAAACACGCATAGACGAAACAGGAAGCATATTTTTTTCATCAGGCTTGAATGATGAAAGTATCTCCTGTTCGTGTCAAGATGGCCTTCGTAAGTGGTAAATTTTTCACCATGGTCTACAATCGGAAGACGACATGCAGGACGAACTGTTTGAGAGCGACGAGGCAGAGGATAGCGATTCAACCGGGTCAGGTGATCGATCCAACCCTCTTGAGTCCGGAAAGGGACGCCCGGTTTCCATGCCGCTGGCTGCACGGATGCGCCCGCGCAATCTCGACGAGTATGTTGGCCAGCAGCACATCCTCGGCGAAGGCAAGCTCCTTCGCCGCGCGGTGGAGGCTGACCGTTTTACCTCACTGATCTTTTACGGCCCTCCCGGGGTTGGGAAAACCAGCCTCGCAGAGCTGATCGCTCTGCGAACGGATTCCCGATTCATCAATCTTTCCGGTGTTGAGAGCAATGTTGCAGAAATTCGAAAAGCGACAGAAGCGGCGAGACAGTTTCAACGCACTCGCAACGAAATCACGACTTTGTTTGTCGACGAGATTCATCGCTTCAACAAATCCCAGCAGGACGTTCTCCTTCCCCATATTGAGCGAGGAACTGTGAGATTTATCGGCGCGACCACTCACAATCCGTATTTTTACATCAATAGCCCACTCGTATCCCGAAGTCAGGTATTTCAACTGGAACCTCTGACGGAGGAAGACCTCGCCACCCTTCTGCATTCATCGGTCAATGATACGGAACGGGGATTTGGGAAAAAGCCACTGAGACTGGAAAAGGATGCCGCAAAGCATCTGGTCACGATGTGTGATGGGGATGCGCGCAAGTTACTCACTTCTTTTGAACTGGCGGTTCTCACCACAGAAGCAGATCCGGATACCGGTGAAATTTTGATCGATCTCGAGGTTGCTGAAGATTCGATTCAGCGGAAGACCGTAGTCTACGACGCTGACGGCGATGCTCATCACGATACGATCAGTGCCTTTATCAAATCGATGCGAGGCTGCGATCCCGATGCTGCCCTCTACTGGCTAGCAAAAATGCTCTATGCCGGGGAGGATGCCCGTTTTATCGCCAGACGCATTGTGATCGCTGCCAGCGAGGATGTGGGAATGGCGGATTCCAATGCCCTGCGCGTCGCGGTGGCGGCACAACAGGCCGTGGAATTTATCGGCATGCCGGAAGCCCGCATTACCCTGGCTCATGCGACCGTCTACATGGCGACTGCCCCAAAAAGCAATCGCGCCTACGTGGGAATCAACGCTGCGCTGAAAGATGTAGCGGAAGGACGGACTCTCGCAGTGCCAGCTCATTTGAGAACGAAAACCCGCAAGCGCATTGCCCGCGATAGCGAAGCGGTTGCCCCGGAAGATACCGAGTATCGATACGGACACGACTACGAAGAAGGCTACGTTCCCCAAGCCTATTTACCGGAAGGCCGCGTCTATTACGAGCCCTCGCAGAACGGTTTGGAAAAAAGAGTCGCCGAACGACTGGAACACTGGCGTCTGTTGTTTGAAGAAGACGCCAAAAAATCGGGCGGATCCGCCGACTAGATTTACTGCTGGGCCTCCAGTGCCTGGCCGAGCAATCGGTGAAGCTTTTCCACGCTCGTCCGCGGCATGGCAATGCGGGTGTGAATCGGCAGGCAGGGATGCCCCGAGGAAGGGTCAGTCATGATTCCGGAGGAGAATTCCAACATGATCTCTTCGCTCGTAGTACTGATGATCGTCTGACTCGCATAAAGCGCGGACAGATTGTCATATTGAAGGTTCACCTGGGAGGAATCGGATTTGTCGCTCATATTGAAGAGTATTCTCCCTAACTATTATCGTAAACTTGGTAATTTACAAGAATTGAAGGAAGTGATCTCTGAGGCTCAAACTTCAATTCACCGAAACTCGATTTCCAAATCGTCGAGGTACTCCGTAATCCTGTCATTCCGTCGAGGCGGCGGAGCGTTCTCTATGCTGCGCCGCAATTTCATGTAATTGTCGAATGCCTCGCTTTTCTGAGGGGCCGCTGTCGCTTCATAGTAATTCATGAAATCTCTTGTCCGGACCATGGTGTCGCGAATTTTGGTTCGCAGTTCCTGCAACTCCCGCAATTCAATTGCGAGATCCTTG
This sequence comes from uncultured Verrucomicrobiales bacterium, assembly GCA_913058215.1. GTDB lineage: Bacteria > Verrucomicrobiota > Verrucomicrobiia > Verrucomicrobiales > DEV007 > Arctic95D-9. The sequence goes on along the minus strand of CAJXQE010000026.1, from coordinate 33,265 downwards.
GTTTTTCCTGAGGCGATCTTTTCGAACGCGGCGATGTAGCGGGTAATCAGCGGACGGTATAGAGGAAAGCCGTAGGCCAGCAAGGTCTGCAGTTCGTTGTAATTCTGGAGAAGCCCTTCCCGCAGATCCTTACGGCTTCCGAATTCGGGATACTGTTCCAGAGTTCCTTCGAAAGAGGGAAGGCCTTCGGATTCATTTTTCCTGCCGACTTTCAGCTTCAACTTCCCGAAGATTCCTTTTCGTTCTTCCTTCGCTTCCTGCTGCGCCTTTTCCTCAAAAGAAATTTGCAGAGCCCGATCCAGCCGGGCTTCCGTTTCCTCGGGACTGAAATACTCAAAACTCTGCTGCTGGGCAAGCGTTGCCAACTGCAGGGCCCACCACTTTTCGACACCACTTTCCATTTCGCGGAAGTTTGGGAAATGCTGACGGAGCAGGGCATCGAGATTAGGATTATCCCTCACAGCAAGATCTCCGAGAACTTTCCGCAGGGTCAAATGCCCTCCCGGCTGATCGAGAAGCGTTTCCACCAGTGCAGCCGAAGAGGCACGGAAGATCGCCAGACTTACAGGATTGAGGGACTCCGTATCTTTCAGAGCAAAGATCTTCTCTGTTCCCAGAAGTTGATTACTCTTTAAAAACCCGGCATAAAAGGCACTCGAGCTGCCTTTCTTTCGATGCTCCATCGATTGTGAAAAACCGTGAACCAACCATTGGGGAACTTCGACATTTCGATTCGCCACCACTGCCGGGGCTTTGCTGTGTGACTGCAAAATCTGATCGAGGATCAGAGCTTCCAGCAAGCCATTGGTAAAGTCTTTTTCCTCGAAGCGATCGTGGATCTTTACCTGAACCGTAATCCGAAAGCGGTCATTTTCATACAAACGTGAGAAGACCCGAACAGGTTCACCGAAATAGACCTCCCGAGGATTCCCATACAGCTCCACATGAATAGGGATGGTCCAGTCGATGGGACGGAGCTGAAGCTTACTGCGAAAATCACGCCGGATATCGCGGGCGAAGGCACTGAACATCGATCGAATCATCGAGTTCTCACCCTTTACCGAAATCTGGAAATTTTCGCTGATCTCTCTTTCTCTCAGATCCGAAACCGAGACACGGGAATCAGATTTTCCTAGGGAGGTATCGATCTCCGCCGGGTTTGTTGGTGTTTCCTGGGAAAATCCGGAATCCAGCGCAGAGAAACATGCGCATAGAGAAAGGATCACGAAGATGCTTCGCCTGAATGCAGACGCACCTCCCCGATTAGCTAACTTCCCCATCTTCATTCTAAATGACCGCAGACCGGCCGGAGAAAGAAGGTAATCAAAGTGCAGTCCTCCCGCAATCACGAAAAAAGCCGGTCTCCTTTACAGGAAACCGGCTGATTTTCGGGTTGGAAGCCCGGGATTATTGAACTTCGATGGAGCGGGACTTCGATTCCTCGCGAAGAGGGAGTCGCAGGGTCAGGACTCCGTCTTCAAGTCCGGCGGAAACTCCGGCCGGATCGACTTCGGGACCAACGTCCAGTCGCAATCGATAACTGCGGTCGGATTGATCATCTCCGAGCGGACGCCATCCCTCGGGTGCATCGAAGATGCGTTTGGCTTTCAGATCGAGAATCTCTTTTTCAACCGACACCTCGACATCTTCTTTTTTCACACCCGGCAAGGTCACACTCACCTCCCAGGCTTCATCATCGTAGCGGGAAGAGTAATGTGGTTTCACCACCGGTAGGCTGGCTTCAGCGACTTGAGGGCTTGCCACATCATTCGTTTCGTCTTTGCAAAGTTCAGTACTCATAGTTTTTTGTAAATTAAGGATTTTCTTGTTCTTGTTTCTCGTGGGTGGCGGCGCTTAGCTGATCTTGATCGAGACCGGCTTCTTCTCTTCGACTTTCGGAAGAGTCAGGCTGAGAATGCCGTCTTCGAGTTTCGCCTCGATGCCCGAAAGCCGGGTCTTTTCGGGGACCCTTAGAGTTCTACTGAAGCGCTTGGATTCGCATTGGCCGGAAGTCTCGCATTCGGACTTTCCGGTCTCGTAGCTAAGATTCAGGATTCCCTCTTCGGCTTCGACCTTGAGGTTTTCCTTCTTCACACCGGGCATTTCAATCCGGGCGTAATAGTTTTCGTCGTCCTCGTACCAACTCACTGAAGAAGGTGTAGAAGAGCTGGAGGAACTGCGACAGGTGTCGCCGAAAAACGGGGCAAACATGGAGAATGGATCGGACAAAAGTGCGTTCCACTCGTTCGGTCTACCTGCAGTTTGATTGTATCTTACCAATTTCATATTGCTTATGATTCTATTTTGTTCGGGTTGTTTATCTATGATTGATTGCTCGATGGACTTGAGCTGATTGTTATTATGCAACTCCTGTGCCAATCGTTTCACACATGTCGCAAATACCTAAACATCAGATGATTGCGATGCACAAACAGCTTACCCAAACACACCCAACATGAGCCATATTGACTCTACTTGATGGCATTTCGTCACAACCGCAAGAGTCACTTTGGCGCATCCATGACGCTTGAATAGCATTTGATTTTTCGGCATCACTCCCCTTTTCTCCCGGATGCAGAAAGCCTTTCTATTCGACATTGGAAATGTCATCATTCGCTTCGACTTTCGAAAGACGATTGCAGCGCTTCAGGATGAAATGGAAGCCGCCCCTGCCAGTGCCCTGGCTATGGTTTCGGACCTGACCCACAGCCTGGAAATGGGAGATATTCAGCCGGAGCAATTTATTGAGAGGGCTGGTGAGCGTGTTGGATATCGTGGAACTCCAGAGAAATTCAGGAACGCCTTCGAAGATGTTTTCACCTTAAATGAGCCCATAGTGGAATTCATTGAGTTCCGTGCCGAAGAGGGCGCTGATCTGTTTTTACTTTCAAACACCAACGGAATTCATGTGCCTTTTTTCACGAAAGAGTATCCGGTATTCTCCCTGTTTCAGCAGGCCATCTACTCTCATGAGGTCAAATGTATGAAGCCCGATCCTGCCATTTTTCAGCTAGCAATTGAGAAGCTGGGGCTGGTCCCACAAGAGACCGTTTACATCGATGATTCAGCTGCAAACTGTGAGGCAGGTCGTGAAGCCGGGCTCATTGCAATTGAATATTCGGCGGACGATCACGGACGGTTTTTGAAGGATTACGAAGCCCTGAATTAGCACTCTGCCATAATCATTTTTTAATAAACCGTAGAATCGATCTTCAGTCGATTCACCCGAAGCACCGCTCGGAGTCGACTGAAGATCGACTCTACTTTGGGCAGACGAACTGCCGGTCCTGGAAGAAGTCGAAGCTCACGGATTTAAAAGTATCTCTGCCAGAGTGCCTCTCGGATTCGGCTTTTCTTTTTCTTCCTTATCATCAATTTCAGGAGCCTCCTTTTCCGGCTCTGGCTTGTCCTGCTCCTTCGCCTTTTGAGGAGCTGCTTTTGGAACTTTCTGATCCCCTTCCGTTTCGCCTTCTTTGGTCTGGTCACGAAAATCCGCCCAGGCCATTCCCAGAATCTCGTGCAATGCCCGGTCCGTCCGCTGCACATTAATCACCTTGGGAAACAGTTTGTCCGTTTGGTAAGGGTTGTACTCATCAAACTTCGGCCAGACCCGAAAATCATTGGGGGCCGGTTTGGGATCGAGCCCCTGCTTCCGAAAAAGAGACATGGCTCTGGGCATATGGTAACCGGAGGTCACCAGAAAGAAGGGGCTGTCGCCCACCATGGGCTTGATAAACAAGGGATGATCTTTGGTGTCACGGGACTCGCTCTCCTGAAGGATTTTCTTTTTATCCACTCCCAGGACTACCGCAACCCTCTCCATTGATCCCGTCTCCGCTGGAGTTCCGGTCATGATCATCTGGGTATCCGGAAACTGCTTCCAGAGGATCGCCGCCCCTGAAACCCGAGCCAGGGCATCCTGGGACAGGATCGAAAGAACAGGCTTTGCCTCGGTTGGCTTTGCCCCGCCGGCGAGCACGACAATGTACTCGGGTTTAAAATCGAAAACGAGAACATGCCCGTCCTTATCCTCCGGCAAACCAGGGTATTGTTTCTCCAGGTAGTAAATCAGTGAATTCCCAATGGGATCGATGCTGCAGAGAAACAAAAACAGTGAACCCAGAACGATCATGAGCACCCCGGCATCACCCATCCACCGTTTGAAACGGAGCCACTTTTTTCCCCGTTTTTTCTTGCTGGCACGGCGCGAAAATCCAATCAGGACCAGCCCTAGGATCACCATTTCCAGGGTAATGGTAAGCGGGTTGAGATACAGGGAAGCAGTCTTTTTAAGAACGAACCAGTAATCCATGATTGCGGGAGTGAGGGATTGAACGCCAGACTTGTTTCGACGGTCAACCCTTGTGTAACACGGAATTGATCGCGTAACGAAGCTCTTTTGACAGCTTTGATTTCGTGACCATGGTATCCAAAACTGCTACACTCTGAACCAGAAGACCTTTTACAAACACTATGAGCAATAAGAAAGAGACCCCAGCAATCGGCGAATCTACGAGACGCCGCTTCGTGCAAACAACCGGAACGGCCGCTGCGGTGGTCGGTGCAGCAGGCTTTCCCTCGATCACACTCGGGCAGGAAAATAAGAAAAAACTGAAGATCGGTGTGGTCGGATGTGGTGGTCGTGGCGGTGGTGCCATGATGAATGCCATGAATGCCGACGACAATGTCGAGCTCTGGTCTATGGGTGACCTTTACGTTGAGGAAGCAGAGAAGAAACTGGCCATGGTGCGAAAATACGCATCGGTCAAAGACAAGGTCGCTTCCGACATCGACGGACGTGTTTTCGGTGGGATCGACGCTTATGAGAAAGTGATGGATTCAGGGATCGACATTGTTCTTTTGACGACCCCTCCAGGCTTCCGTCCGATGCAGTTCAAGGCTGCGATCGATCGCGGGATTCACGCTTTCGTAGAAAAACCCTGCGCAACGGATGTTGCCGGTGTTCACGATTTCCTGGAAACTGCAAAAATTGCCGCAGACAAAGGGCTCTCCGTTCTTTGCGGATTCTGCTATCGCTACAGCGAGCACGGTCGCCCGCTTTTCGAACGCATCCATGGCGGCGACATCGGTGATATTTTGAGCATACACTCGACCTACTACGCTTCGCCTGTCAAAGCGATGCCGGATCCCTCCACTCGTCCCGACGGAATGGGTGATACGGAGTGGCAGATCAAGAACTGGTACAATTTCACCTGGCTCGCCGGGGACGGAATTGTCGAACAGGGTTGTCACAATGTTGACCGTGTCGGTTGGGCCTTCAACGATACCGATCCCATCGCCGCCTATGGTAGCGGAGGACGACAGCGCCCCAACTATGACGGTAATATTTACGATCACTTCAGCATCACTTACGAATATCCGAATGAAGTGAAAGCACACGTGGAATGGCGTCAGTTTTTGAATCCATCCCATCAGTTCACCGGTGATACGATCGTCGGAACCAAGGGAATCGCGAAATTCGGCACCAGTTCGGCCTCAATCAGTGGGGAGAAGGAGTGGAACTGGCGGAAACCACGGAATGTGAAGAGCATGTATGACCTCGAGCACGAAGAATTCTTTGCAGCGATCCGTGCCGGAGAGCGTAAAGATGACGCCGCCTGGATTGCCCATTCTACGACTCTCGCGATTCTCGGACGTGAAGCCTGCTACACCGGCAAACGCCTCACTTGGGATGAGCTGGAGAAGAGCGACCATAAGCTCGTTCCAGACAACATCGATCTGGCCGCTGATCTTCCCATTCGTCCGATGAGTATCCCGGGTGTGATGGAAACCCAGGGGCCTCTTGGTCAGAAATCCGCCGCAAAAGCGCAGGAGAAGAAAAAGGCCTGATCCTCTTTTTGGTCTGAAAAACCCTTTTCCGAAAGGCCCCGTCCGCGAGGACGGGGCCTTTTTCGTGCCATTTGCAGAAAAATATGCCTAAGTATCTATATTGTATTTACATTGTGTTCTTTTTACAGTAAAAGACAAAAATGGAAAAGAAGAAGCCCTCATTCATTATTCGTTTTGTCCGCTGGGTCATATTTAGTATGGCTGGATTTTTAGTTGTAGGGATATTCATATCCTTTCGCCCATTACATTCCGGCCACACAGGCGAGTCCAATTGTCAAAACACCGCCTACAATCTGAAAAACGCGATTTCCTTCTATTTCACGGAGTATCGAAAATACCCTGTTCCGAGAGAACCAAGGGAAGATGTTCAACTTCAATCCGACCATGTTTTAATGGATATCCTCCTTGGCTCAGATCCATCGTCTGAGGGACCGGATGCGCTTAATTCGCGAAGGATTGCATTTTTCACGGGGAAACAGGCCAAGCAGATGGGAGAGGGAAAGTATAGGAAGGGTGTAGTCCTTGGAAGTGACGGAGGCGGCGAACTCTGGGATCCGTGGGGAAATTACTATCGAGTTTTGTTGGATACGAACTATGACAGTCGGGTTAAGAAACCCCTTTGGGACCAGTTGACCGAAGCTGAGGAACTTCCCAGGTCGATTCTCGTTTGGTCGGCGGGCCCCGATGGTGATTTCGAAACGTGGAAGGATAATGTGAAGACCTGGTAAAATACGATGACTGGAGAAAAAGAATCACAACTCAAGGGCGGTCTTCTCATTTGGCTCGCAATCGTTGTCAGTGTCTCGGTCGCTGCCGCCTGGTTGATTTCAGGTCTCTTCCGAAGGACGGAAACTCCCATCGCTCTCCAAACAGCGATCAATTTGAGAAATGCGATCCGGGCCTATGAGAGTGAGTATTCCAAGCTGCCGAGCTTCGATTCTCAGTATGACACTGACCTGACGACGGAGGTTCTCTTGATGGATATCCTCCTCGCTGCGGATCACACCCGCAAAAAGAAAGGAACTAATCCGCGTGGAATTCAGTTTTTCTATGCGCAGGAAGCAAAGAGATCGGACGACGGAACCTACAGAAAAGGTATCCAAGGCCTTTCCCTCGGTCGCGGAGAACTTTGGGACCCCTGGGGAAATTATTACCGGGTCAGACTCGACACAAACCATGACGAAGAAGTATCGGATCCTTCCGGAAGAAACGAAATCTTGAAAGAAACGATTCTGGCCTGGTCAGCTGGACCGGATGGAGATTATGCCACGTGGGAAGATAATGTTTGGTCCTGGCAATATCCGGAGGAATTTGAACCGTGAAGATCCGGTATATCCTATCAGGGTTGGTCGTCGGCTTGCTTCTCTGTATTTCGTTGGTGATTCCGCAGGCACTTAAACGTGTCAGAGAGGCGAAAGCATTGGGCACTACCTACAATCTGAAAAACGCGATCTCCTCATACTTCACCGAATATCGAAAATTGCCGGTCCCTTCAAAAAATTATCGCCCCGGTTTCCCGGTCGATTCCGATCCTGAACTGATGACAATTCTGATGCCGAACTCTGAATCCCTCATCTATCCATCGGGACACTCTCCGCGAGTGATCAATTTTTACGCGAACAAACCAGCCCGCGCCATGGGAAGCGGAAGGTTCCATAGCGGTCTATCTCCTGACAAAACACTATGGGACCCGTGGGGCAATCTGTATCGGGTCCAGTTCGAAACTGACGGTATCGAAGGTATCGAAGATCCGTCATCCCCAGGCCATATAGTTCCGGAAACAATTCTGGTCTGGTCAGCTGGACCGGATGGAGATTTCGCGACCTGGGAAGACAATCCGAAATCCTGGTAACCCCACCTGCATCATCCTTCTGCCTTTGTGGAAACAAACGGATCCTTCGTTGATTTCCCCGCGCATCTGAGTTTGCTTCAACAGACTTTGAAAAACACACTTACAGCCAGACCGCAAGTGGTCGCTACGGTAACGCGCGCAGAAGATCTCACCTTTCTCTCTGGATCAGGAACTGTCGCCGCTGACTTACTGGAATACCGGCTGGACGATCTTTTCAGCCATTTGGATGAAGTAGCTCAATGCATCAGCAGCAAGGAAACTCGTCCTTCACTGGTGACAGTTCGCACTCCCGATGAAGGAGGAGCCAATAGGCTCTCACTGAACGATCGCATCGCCACTTATCGCCAGTTTTTCCTAAGCTCGGACCTCGTCGATACCGAGATCACATCTCTGGAGACCCCGGAGTTTTCTGACTTCATCTCAGAAGCACATTCTCAATCGACTCTTGTGCTTGCGTCCTACCACAATTTCCAAGAGTGGCCGGGCAGAAGCCTCCTCGAAGGAAAAATCGACCGTGCCTACGAACTGGGAGCAGACATTCCAAAACTCGCCGTCGTCGTAGAATCGATGACTCAGCTTTTCGATCTGGTTCAGTTAGTGGAGAAATACCGTTCCGAGGGAAAACTCATTTCCGCAATGGGGATGGGAACCCTCGGAAAACTTTCAAGACTAACCCTGGCCCGTGCCGGATCCTGCCTCAACTACGGTTACCTCCAAACCGAAAACGCTCCCGGGCAATGGTCAGCCGCTGAACTGCGGAAACTGATCGACGCGATTTAATGTGTCGGCGCGGACACGGTTCCGTCGGTCAATTCCCTGCGACGCGTTTCGACAATTCGATCAGCAATTTCGAGAACCAGTTCCTCAAGAATAAGTCGTAAATGACTTCCGTCCCGGTAATCGGCGGGTGCGATATGCTTGATGCGGTTTGCTGGCCCGGAAAGCTGGAATGCTTTGCGGAAGCTTACCCGGCTCTCATCGTCCGGATTGTAGACCGCTATGCCATTACCGCCGAAGCGTTTCATCACAGTAAAACAAGGCACATCCGTGGGGCCGTCACCCAGATAAATCATGTTTGGAAAAGGGATCGGGCGCAATTCATCGGGCATGTGATCATTCACATCCTCATTTGATTCGAGCATCCCTTTATTGATCCGAAACAGATACTGAGTTTTGGCGGTATGAGAAATCACGCGCTTCGGAAATGCGATTCGTCCGGACTCGTCTTCAGCAAATTCACATCCGAAAACCTCCTTCACATAGGGACGCAACTCACTGCCATCGATCAAGGTTTTGATTCCACTGGAAACAATGTAGTGCTCAATTTTCACCCCCATGGCACGGTGCTCATCAGTAAGGAGCGCATCGAGCTCACCGAACATATCCGGTAAGCCTTTAAAAAATTTCAGCCCTTTTCCCAACTCCGTCAGGTCATCGTTACTCGGGCCATCCATTTGCAGGTAGTCGAGCATCACCTTGAGATAGGCGAGTTCACTTTCGTATCCCCCGTCTTCCACTAGGACTTTGCAGCGTTTCCAGAATTCCGATGGGTTGATTCCGAAATTCGGAAACAGCACCTCGTCCTGCATGTAGGTGGGACTGAGGGTCTGGTCGTAATCGTAAACCAAGCCGATAATGTTCTGGGGAGCTGCCATAAAGTCTCAGGAATAATTTACCACCAATACGGAAAAAGGCATCAATCGGAATCGGTGTCTTCATCCCGCTCCGCTTCGAGATCATACTCTGGCTCGGGTCCGGCATACAAATCGTAGAATGAATTTCCCAGCATCTCATGATCCCATTTGAAGCCAAAAGCTTTCAGAACAACCGGATCAACCCTTTGACTGGAAAGAAACATCTCGTGCATTCCACCGGGAAGACTCTTTAAAATAAATTTTGGGACAGGGAAAATAGCCTTGCGATTGAGGGCGCCTGCGAGTGCATCGGTAAAAACAGCATTTGGCTCCGGCCTCGGTGTCACGAAATTAACGCCCCCCCGAATCTCTTTATTCTCGACGCATTCAAGAAATGCCCTGGCTGCATCATCAATGTGAATCCAGGACATCCATTGCAAACCGCTTCCCAGTCTGCCTCCCAGTCCCAGATTAAAAATCCGCCGCATCTGCCCGAGTGCTCCACCGCCTTTTCCCAAAACAATTCCAAGGCGGGGAGTTACGACTCGCACGCCAAGGCTGGCTGCCTCCATCGCTGCCGATTCCCAGTCCTTGCAAACTTTTGCGAGAAAACCGAAACCGGCATCGGATTCTTCATCGAGCCAGACATCTCCCCGATCCCCGTAAATTCCCACGGCGGAGGCTGACACAAAGGTTTTCGGCCTCGTATGGCGCGGCATATCACGAAATTCCTGAACAATGTCGGAGGTCAACTGAATGCGGCTCGATCGAATTCGGTTTTTTTTGTCCCGAGTCCACATCCCGAGAAGGGACTCCCCTGCCAGATGAATGACGGCATCAAGCCCCTGAAGGTTAATCACCTCCAAGTCGCTGAACTGCCGAACTTCTTCGCAGCCCTCAATCTTCGAATCAATATTTCTCGAAAACCCGACAACACTCCAGCCGCGTTTGACTGCTTCTTTTACAATCGCGCTTCCAAGAAATCCGCTCGCTCCGGTTACGCCCAGTCTCATCCTACATTCGTTTTCAGGCCATTACTGAGCCCATATCCGATAGTAGAGGTGAAATCGAATTTGTTCCAGCGAAAGAAGCAGACCTTCAGACTCCGGATTCCACCTTCTGCTCATCGAGAATATCGACAAAGGTTTTGGAACACTCACGCAGACGACCGAGTCCACGACTGGAATTGGGCGAGACGGAAGGTTCCATCATGATCAACTCTGCAAAGCCAGTCACTGAGCCAATCATATTCCGGAAATCGTGACGCAGTTCCTTGTCGTGAAGAGAATCTGGCGGAAGCGCTGCAAGTTTTGCTCTGATCGCCTCACCGGAGTTTTCGATATAACTGAATAGCTCCGGACCATCATTGCCGAATTCATTGAGATGATGCTTCAAATCCTTGGTCACGTGAACGACTTCAGCAGTGAGCGCCACCAGGCGATTCAACGACTCATCTCTTCCGGTGGAAGGCACTTCTGGAGAAGTAACGCCGGAAGTTTCATGATTTTGATTCGATTCTGTCATTTTTCTAACTGCATTTACGACCGTAGCAGGATCGTCGTTCTTAGGATAAACTGCTGAGAAGCCGTAGCTTTGAGCTTGTTCCATGGTTTGAGGGTCTCCCACTGCACTGATTCCGAGTAGAGGAAGATTCGCGAGATTCCCCATAGTTTTAACGGCCTGAAGGTTACCCCACAGGCTTTCTCCGGGAATATCCAAGTCAACCAAAGCCAGGTCCGGAGTATGCTGACGGCAAAAATCAGTCATCTGATCCCCACTCCATACCAGAGCAGTTTGATATCCTGATTGACTCAAGGCCCCCTGAAATCGGACGCCGGAATCTTGATCACCTGCTACTATTAAAACTCTATTCATCAAAATTTAAAGTAAATTAGCCCATTTTCGATAATTTGCCTAATTTCTATAAAAATAAAGGTTATTTGAACTTTTCCAAGGGAAATTATAAATTTATTCTCTTTTTTGGCTTGGATGAGCTATTGCGGCGTGAAAAGCGTAGTCTAGAGTAGCGGAAAATTAGGGGGCGTCACTTGCCCTCAAAAAACTACACAAGTCTATATGAAATCTACTATTGCAGCCCTTGTCGCTCTCCTCGTCATTGGAACAAGCTCATTCGTGAATGCGGACGAAGTCGCAGAAATCACCATTACTGCGGATAAATTGACTTTCGCCTATGATATCAAAGAGTTCACGGTCAAAGCAGGCCAGAAAGTAAAAGTGACCCTCGTAAACCCGAAAGACAGCCAGAATCTGCAACCGCACAATCTGGTGATGTCAAAGAAGGGCTCACTTGCCGAAATGATCGGAGCAGCCAACAACCCTGCTAACTTCTCCAATCCTGAATTTCTTAAGAATCCGATCCCTGAAACAGACCTGATCGTCAGGCACACCAAGCTTCTAAAGCCTGGTGAGAGCGAAACTCTCGAATTCACTGCTCCTGAAGAAGCTGGTGACTACCCTTACCTTTGCACTTACGTCGGACATGCTGCGATCATGAACGGCGTGATGAAAGTGGAATAAACGAACTATCGAAAACAAACTTCAAGAAACCGCAGTGGACTCAGTTTCTCTGCGGTTTTTTTACGCCCTCTGATAATTATAATTATCAATAATTTTTGTAATTATCATATTTGGAGCTAAATTGAAAGCTAACACGGTTCCCATGACGAAAATTCTCATCATCGATGACAACGTTAATTTGACGACGCTGCTTTCAAAGGCCTTGGCCAAATTCGGTTTTGAGCCGTACGCCGAAAACAACTCACTCCTGGCTTTTGGAACTGTGCGCCAGGTCGTTCCAGATTTGATCCTCCTTGATGTCATGATGCCCGAGCGGGATGGTGGGAGAGTTCTCGCAGATCTACGCGCCGATCTTGCGACGAGATACATTCCAGTCATTCTTCTGACAGCCCTCGCCCGTGAAGCCCAAACGCTCGGCGACATGGATGGCATCAAGAGCAAAGTCATTGGAAAGCCAGTCGACTTGAAGCAATTACTTAGCGAAATCGAAATCGAACTGGATCGAGTTCGCACCTACAACCAGCAATTGGCAGCCCAGCAACAACAGTCCCGCCAACAACTGCATCAGCAACATGCATTGCCGCCGGGAGTTCCCCCACAACTTCCTTTTCAGCCGCAACAACAGGCTTCCTCAACTCCGGCACTTCAACGACAAGCTGGACCTCCGCCTCCCCCCATTGGATCCTCTGGCAGATCTCCTTTCTTTGGAAGTGCTCCGGCACAGGAAAAGCAGGCCACAAACCCGTTTTATGCTTCTTCCGATTCCGATGAACCGGAAGACGAACCGATTTCGGCTTCCAACCGCTGGGGCAGTCCGTCCTGATCTTACTGGCAATTTTCGGGGAAAGACTTCATAGATAGATCCATGGATCTTTCGATCAACGGTAAAGTGTTTCTCGTATCCGGCGGAGCAGCCGGAATTGGTGCAGCAATTATCAATTCTCTGCACAAAGAAAACGGCATTCCCGTCATTCTTGATAAGTCGGATGTCGAAAACTGTGATGAATCGCTCCGTGCCGGAATCGAGCAGCAAAAGATCATCTACCAACAAGTGGACCTTTGTGATGAAGACGCCCTATCCGAAGCGATCACCTCGGTGGAGACCAGTTGTGGTCGCATCGATGGAGTCGTCAATAATGCCGGAATAAACGACAGCGTCGGCCTCGATAGGCCTTCTGCAGACTTTGAGAATTCGCTGCGCCGAAACCTTGTCCAGTGTTTCTCTCTTGTCCGTCTTGCTTTGCCTTCCCTCAAAAAATCAGAAGGGGCGATCGTCAATATCGGAAGCAAAGTCTGCGTGACCGGTCAAGGCGGGACGTCCGGTTATGCTGCAGCGAAAGGAGGGCTTGCCGCACTGACAAGAGAGTGGGCTCTTGATCTTGCGAAGGATTCCATCCGCTGCAATGCCGTCATTCCCGCCGAAGTGTGGACGCAAATGTATGCGGACTGGTTAAGTTCCCGCGAAGACCCCGAGTCGGCGAAAAAAGAAATCGAATCCAGAATTCCGCTGCAACAGCGATTCACGACTCCTGAAGAAATCGCAGAGATGTGCGTTTTTCTTTTGTCCGGAAAATCTTCTCACACCACCGGGCAAATTATCCATGTCGACGGCGGATACACCCATCTCGACCGGGCGTATCGCGGCTAAACGCGCGGGTTCGCTTTCCACTTACTCGCTCAGAAACGAGCAGACATATTGAGCGATGGAATCGACTGCGATCTGAAACTTGCTGTTTCCCGGGACGTCGAATCCGTCGCCGGAATCCACAGTCACCCAATCCTCCGCATCGGCGACTTTGACGCGGCAACTGCCGTCAATGATTTCCATTCTTTCCGGAGCCTCCGTCCCGAATTCATACTCGCCTGGAAAAATGATCCCCAGGGTTTTGCGCTCCCCTTCAGAAGTCACTACGGTATGAGAAACCACTTTCCCGTCGAAATAAATATTGGCCTTTGCGGTGACAGTAGCTGAGGAAAATTCGGTGGATTGCATTAGGATTTTTCCCGCAAAAAACCGCCAGCGTCAACCACGTATTCAGTTTCCAGCTTCCGCCATGGACGACAAATGTTCGATCCACTTCCGGCTCATCGGCGAAAGAGAACCCTTCAACTTTTTCTTCTTCAGAACATCTCCATAGACCTCTGAAACTGCGACTGCTGTCAGCTCGTAGTATCTAAAATTCTCGAAAGAATCCACCTGATTCCGGGAGTCAATAAAAGGATCATAATCGGCTAATTCGTTAGTGATCAGCGCATCGATACTGTTCAACAGGGGGTTATGAAACAACTCCGGATCGAGCTTGTTGATTTCTTTCCTGGCGAGTTCGAGAGACTCAGAATTTTTCCTGGCTTTGTCTCTCGCCCGAAGCTTATCACCTATCAAACCCGCGCCAGCTTTCGTCGTTTTTCCGCCGATCGCGGGAAGAAGGCTTGAGGCTGCTATTCCCAGGCCGACCAATGGATTAATAAAAGCTACGGTTCCCCCGATGAGAACCAGCCCACCGGTGACCGATTGAGTTTGCTCATCAATTTGCGCCGCCAGCTCATCGAGTCGGTCCGCAATTTCAGACTCCCCTTCCCCGGCACCTGAGTGTCCGCTTACCGAAACCGCACGGTCCAACAATTGAGCCTCCAGAATTTTTCTACCGGACTCATCGGGAACATGAAAGATTCGTGCTTTGGGAAGGGAGTTATTCGCACCGACACCCGCCGGTATAATCCTTTTCGTGTAAACCACATAAGAACTGTCGGCACCAGGAAACGGAACAAGGAGATAATGAGTTTCATCCCTTTGCATCTCGTCCGACGTCTGCGCATGAATCGAACCAAATATTCTGACCCCGCAGATTGCGGAAGAAACCGATTTTATCCCGCTCTCAGCAATCGACTTCGCGAGAGCTCCGGCATCGGAAGCACCCTTAGCCCATTTCTCAATCAGTGGATTCATCGTAACGTCGTTCAGTCGGCGAGACCGCATTTCCGAAACTCACCGAGACACCAATCGTATTCCGCTACAAGCTGATCCACGACATTTCCGGATCTCATTGCTTCAGGCATGACCTCCCAGGTGTAGGTCTCCATTTCGAAATGCTGACACCACCCGGGATCATTCCCCAGGAGCTTCAATGTTCCCGTAACATGATCTCTCGTATCTTGAAAGATGGCTTCAGGCTGAGTGTGAACCGGAACATGAAAATGCACTCTCCACTCATCGCCAAGACTGTCGGGGGAGCTTTTCGCCCAGGCAAAGGCGTCAGGCAGGTCGCGAAATCGCTCAGTCACTTTTCCACCATCCTGCACCACCACCTGATGCAAATACACCTCGTCAACAAAGTCACCCAGACGGGAAATCGATTTAGCATCGGGACGTAGGCGAAGAGCCGAGCTTAAATGGATTTTACTGATCCGAATCCCCGAGCCTCGGATTCTTCCAATCGCATCCTCCGGTTCTTCAAACTCGATCGCAAGATGGCAGGTATCGTAGTTCACTCCGATATTTCTCAGCACCCGTCCTCTCTCCTCATCGTCGAGCTCCGCTGTGAGACGGTCAAAAAACTCCACCGTCTCTTCACTGGTCTCGAACAGACCGAGCGGCTCCGGTTCTAAACCGAGATGAATGTCCCGGCCCGTCTTTTGGCGAAGTTCCTCGATATGTAATCCGGTGCGGCGCAAATTGTGCCCAATAGCGAACAGCTGGTCACTTCTCGTTTCCGGTCGGATGAATTCTTTAAACGAACCCGGCAAAGTGCTCACGCTGACCGACTGTCCCTCAGGAGCAAACTCGCAGACGAGATCGAAAAGCTGGTTCGTATATTCCACGCGCTCGTTGGTGGTCCAATCAGGTGCATAAACCTGCTCCTTGACCCTCGTTCCATGGAACGCGCCATAGGGAAATCCGTTGATCGTAAACACATACGAGTTGGTTTTCTCCAACCAATCACGAAACTCTCCCCGCTGCTTTTCATCGCCGGAAAGTTCCGCAGCCGCTTCTGCGCTGAGTCGGAGACCGATTCCATAAGGTGAGTTTGGGGATACCCGCTCTCTCACTGCGTTGGTGTGCAATTTGAGACCTCGAAACGTCTCTTCCCAGGTTTCCCCCCGGTGAATATTCGTGCAGTATCCAAGATCGATCTGATGATTCAGGCGCATGGGGAACCAAAGCCCAAGCAAATAGCCACCGCAACACGATCCCGAATCAATTCTGCCATAATTTCAGACTGAGGTATCATAATTGATATTCTCCTTGTTTCTTTGAAGTAATTATAAGAATCTGGACAAGAACGCTGCCCCGCTCAACTCAAGTCTTTCCTACCCTTAACCTGCCTCAACTTATGACTATCGGACTCCCTGAAACGGAAGAACCGCTGTCCTCGTCGTCATCCTCGCTGCGCAATGCCGGGGTTCTCGTCGTAGACGAAGACGCCGCATTCCAACTCGGTTTGAAAACATTTCTCAGCGAGTATGTGGGATTTGAGAAAGTGTTCACCGCCAGCAGTGGTGATGAAGCGCTGAAATTGATCCACTCGGAAGAATCAATCAACGTAATCACCCTCGACTATCGCATGCCGGGAATGACGGGAATCGAAGTTCTCGAGAAACTGAGCGAAGACACTCCGCGGGCGCTCACGGTCCTGATGTTGACCGGCTATCCCTCTGATGAATTGGAGAAGCAGTTCCGGAGCTACAATTCGTCGACTTTGATCACCTCACAGTTTCTCTCCAAACCGGTAGAATTTGAAAAGCTTGAGCCGATCATCCTGCAATCCTACGAGGATCTCAAAACTTCGCAGCGCCTGACCAAAACTCTGACTGGAGAGACACAGGACGAAACAGCTCCAATTGGTCCCGACGAGCAACAGGCAGTCAACCCGGAGATCCAGGAACAGCTCGAAGCCATCAATGCCAAACTGACTCTTGCGACCACAAAAATTGAAGAGATGAAGTCCAGCATGCCCAATGTTCAGGGACGTTTCTGGATGGGCGTTTTGAAACTACTCGCGGTGATCGCTTTGATCTGGATGGCTATCCCTATGAACTGGGCGCTCAAATTAAAAGAATACCTGCCTACGAATTCTGATCCAGTTCCCGCCATTTCACCATCAAATCAGGATCCGTCTTCTTCTCAACCGGCCCCGCTTGCAGATCCTTCTTCTGCTACGCCGCAGGCAACTCCTGCAGATACAAAAGAGGAAGCTGCTCCTGAAATCCCTGCCAGCCCTGAACCAACTGCTCCCGCTGTCCCACCGGCACCCGCTGCCCCGAAAGCACAGGAGCCAACCAACGAGCCACTTCTGACTCCTGCAGAACCGGCAAGTCCGGCCACCGAAGAAGGACAGGGCCGACCGCTCTAGAAAGCGGCTTCGGGATTACAATCCCCGAACGGTATTGTAATCGCGACTCTTGCAGGGATAGGGAATAATGGGGACGTAATCGAAAAAGAAAGATCGAAAATTATGAACGACGACCACAACAATCCCCACGACGAACAACCCGGAAATCCAACGGAATCAGAATCCACCGATCCGGGGAAATCTGCTGAAGACGCCTTCGAAGATATTAAGTCATCCGCTCAGGATGCTTTCAAAACCGGCGCCAAAGATGCCCGGGACGCTCTCGATAAAGCGCTCCCTAAAGCCAAAGAGGAATTTGCCAAAGGAGTTCACGACATTGCCTACGCAATCGCTTATGCGACCACATTTGGCACGACCTTACTCAATGAGGTCACGCCCGACAGTCTTCGCGATGGATTTGCAGAAGGCCGGGAAGCTGGAAAGAAGGCAGCAGCCGACATCGTCAAAGAACGACGCGAAAGACAGGAGTCCGCTCCTTCATCCGCCGACGCGGGTCCTGAGCCTGAGATGGTGTAGTCTTTCCCGACGGTTTATCCGCATAATTAGAAAAGATCCCCCGGACCATCATGTTCGGCAGGGATCTTTTCAGCGTTCAAGCCTTGCGAAAGATGCCGTCAAGCCGGCCAGCGTCATCTCTTCTCCGTCAAGAGGCTTCGCTTTAATCCCTACGACAGACAAGGCTGCGCGGTATTGGGCGACAAGATCTCCCCGCCCCACCAGGCTGATTTCAGAAACCGCTGCAAATGACCGGGCGCTTCCCAATTCGAATCCAATGAGGTATCCCGAAAGCCGGGACCTGGCCTGACTGTTGGTCAGTCCGTTCAGCAACGAATCCGCCCGGATCGAAAACAGCTTCGAAGCAAGCGCTGCCGGATCTTTGAAACCGATTTCAACAGCTGCGGAAAACTCTTCTTTTTCCAGACTGCCTTCATGTGTTGAATGACGCAATACGGACTGGCCGTCAAGCAGTTGAAACATTTCGCCAGTGAGGAAAGTTCGAAACGATTGAACCCTTTCGCCTTCAATCATCGCCCACTTGCTGTGGGTTCCGGGTAAACAAATCATTCCCTCGAAATCGGGATACGTGGCGAGAACTCCGGCGATTTGGGTTTCCTCCCCCCTCATAACATCCGCTGGATCCTGTTGCTTCAAACCGGGACAGATATACAAATCGAATCGACTTCCTGAAACCGCTGGATCCTCAAACCGCGGCGGCGGATTCCACGGAACTGGAGCATACGGAGCTTCCATCCACCCCTGTTTTGCCCCAACCATCCCGCAAGCCACCACAGGCAACTTCCCTTCGGGCGGAAGCCATGATTCAATCATCCGCAAAAGTACCGGTTCGAAATCCTGCGGCGACAAACCGGACATTCCCTCAGCAGAATCAGCAGCAGCCAAAACTATCCCGGAAGAAGTCATCGCCCAGGCCCGCAGACTGGTGGTCCCCCAATCGACGGCAATCCAATCAGGATTCATGATTCGTTTTTCCCAACCGAACGGATCACTTCATCCAGGGCGTCTTCGTCCATTTCAATGAGGTTGGATCGATCAGGAAAACGGCCTTCTTTCACATCCGCAATGTATTCGCTGAACGCACCGAGCCGCTCCTTCTGAAGTCGGCGCTTCTCCTCAGAAAAGTCCCGGTAGGCTTTCGCGTGACGGGGAATCCTTTCATCATAATCACCAAGAATATCGCAGGAGAAAAGGAACTGAGTATCGCATCCGGTCCCGGACCCGAGAGACATCAGGATCATCGAAGTGTGTGATGTCAAAAAACTCGCCAGGCGGTGAGGCACAACCTCCAGCTCTGCAGCGTATGCCCCGGCGTCCTCCAGTTCCTTCATTCGGCGAAAGAGAAGTTTGGCTTCGTCCGCAGTTTTTCCGATCGCACGGTACCCGGTCCATGTCACATGACGCGGCACCAGCCCAAGGTGTCCAACGACAGGAATTCCCTCTCGCGCCATGGCCTCGATGATAAAAGGACTGGCAGAGCAATAGACAGAGCTCGCCCCGATCTCGAGCGCGCGAAAAGCAACCCGAATGGCTTCCTCCGGTGAGGCCATCCCGTGCGGTGTTGCCGTGGAGAAAAAACTGTTCGGCGCAGCCTCGATCAAATAAGGGAGGCGCGCCTCGGCTTCCGGCGAGTCAAAACTGCAACTCATCAGGTCAACCCCGGCTTCCTCCGCTGCAGCGGCTTCCTCCGGAGACTTTACGTGAATGTGAGTAAGGCAACGTTTGCCCTTCAATTGCTGCAAATCGTAAACGGTATATTTTTTCCGGGGTCTGATCATCGTAGCCGACCGTAGTGAATCCCCCGACAAATTTCAATCCTGAGATCGCGGACTTGTGAACTTCAATGCCCTTTCGTATTGTTAACTTCTATTAATGAATCCTTTGGCATTACTCACGGTCTCCATTCTCATCACTCTCAATTTGGGTGTGCCCGTCGTCACAAGCCGTGCCGGGACGATCGATGAGGTGATTGCCGAGGTGGAGAAAATACAGAAAGAGTCTGGAATGCGAACCGCCTCTCTGGGCTTCAGCATTATCGATCTCGATGCGGAGCCTGATTCCGCGGCCGGATATCACATGGATACCGGACTGGTCCCCGCCTCCACGATGAAGGCAATCACGACGGCAGCCGCCAACGAAATTCTGGGACCTGACTTTACCTTTACAACAGAGCTGCAAATCACCGGGGCGATCGACGAAACGGGAACACTCGACGGGAACGTTGTCCTTAGAGGGGGAGGAGATCCTACTCTGGGTGATTCCGGAATCAGCGGAACTTTCGAAAAATGGAAGGCAGCCCTCGCCGGAAAAGGCATTAAAAAAGTTGAGGGCTCCATTGTCGGCGACGCTTCGGTTTTCGGCACCAGACTGCTTCCGGATTCCTGGCAATGGAACGATATCGGGAACTACTACGGAGCCGGTGCCTGCGGCCTGACATTCCATCAAAACCTGTTTTACTGCACCTTCAACAATAAGGGTGCCGGATCCAAAGCCAGCCTCACCGGAACCGATCCCAAACTACCCGGAATTGAATTCATCAACGAAATGCGAGTTGGCAGCGCCGGGTCCGGTGATCAGGGTTACATCTACGGAAATCCATACGGAAAAATATTCTACCTTCGCGGGACCGTTCCCGCGGGAAGCGGATCATTCACCATCAAAGGCTCGCTGCCTGATCCTCCATTTTTCTGCGCCCGGGCATTCACCAAATATCTCAATGGAAATGGCATACCGGTGAGTGGCGAGCCGACGACCTTGAGACTAATGGGAATTGCCAAAAAAGAGCTCCCCGCCCGTGAAGCTGTCTTTGAGCAAAAATCGGACTCGCTGGGATCCCTCATGATTCTAACCAATCACAAATCGAACAATCTGAGAGCTGAATGTTTCCACCGTATGATCGGGCTCAAGAAAAAGAACAAAGGAACCACTCTCGAATCCTCCAAAGCGACCCTCGACCATTGGAAGGCAAAAGGGATCGACATGACTGGATTCGAAATGGCGGACGGTTGCGGCTTATCCCGCTCCAATACGGTCACCCCAAGGCAAATGGCCCTGATCCTTTATCATGCTGCAAAAGGCGAAAACTTTTCCGCATTTTCCAAATCGCTTCCTCTCGCCGGGGAGTCAGGAACACTGCGAAGCATCGGCCGGGGAAGTGCCGCACAGGGTCGCGTCCGGGCAAAAAGCGGAACCCTTGACCGGATCAAATGCTATTCCGGCTATGTTCATTCCTACTCGGGGAAAAAATACGCTTTTGCCATTTTTGTGAACAACTACACCGGTGATCTTTCCAGCGTGAAATCGAGAATTGTCCGCGTCTGGAATAAAGCCGTAAATCTGTGATGAAACTTTTCCTCCTCCTCGCTAGCCTTTTCGCTCAAATCTCTTGTTTCGGAATCGATCCGCATCCGGACGCCGTTCCCAACGGCCACAAACCCGGTGAGGTCGACATCGAGGCAAACGTAAAGTTTATTGTTCCGGATCCTGCAAGCCTTGACGGGATCGTCCTCGATGAAACGGATGCGGTGCTCGTCGGGAAATGGCAATACTCGACTCACACTCCTCCCTACGTCGGAATCGGCTACCTGCACGACATGAAGTCGGGAAAGGGAGAAAAGTCAGTGAGCTGGCATCCGGATTTTCCGGAATTCGGACGCTATGAAGTTCGCATTTCCCATTGTTACAATGTGAGGCGCGCGACAAACACACCGGTAACGATTCGACACGCCAAGGGCGAAACGATGATACAGATCAACCAGCAGGAAGTGCCGGAACACGGAAAACTTTTCCGCTCACTGGGAGTCTTCGAATTTGCCAAAGGAAATTCCGGGACCGTGACGATATCCAACGAAGGCACCGACCCAAAAAAGGTGGCGATCGCGGATGCTGTCCAGTTCTTGAAGGTCGACTGAAGGACTGCCGATTGGTTAATCGAGCGTGTAGACGAACAATCCGGAACGCAGCTTCGGCTCAAACCAGGTCGACTTCGGCGGCATAATTTCACCGGCGTCTGCAATATCGATGAGTTGTTTCACCGTCGTCGGATACATGGAAAAAGCAGCGCCCCATTCTCCGGAGTCGACCCGCTTTTCCAATTCATCCGTTCCCCGAATTCCTCCGACAAAATCAACTCGCTCGTCGGTGCGAGGATCGCCAATTCCGAGGATAGGAGTGAGCAAGCGATCTTGCAGAACTGAAACATCAAGGCGCTCAATCGTATCGGCGGTTTCCTCGATATCCCACCGAATCGAATGCCATTTTCCATCGACATATACGCAAAGGCTCTCGGGATTCTCCGGAACTTTGCATCCATCCGAATCGAGATGGAAATTTTCGGTGAGTCGCTGAAGGAAACCATCGGAACTGAGCCCGTTGAGATCTTTAACGACACGATTGTAGGAAAGGATCTTTAGCTGGCTGGCTGGAAAAAGCACGGCGAGGAACCAGTTGTAATTCTCGGTTCCATCATGATCCGGATTGGCATCGCGCCGCTCTTTTCCGACACGGGCTGCACTGGCGCTACGGTGATGGCCGTCGGCCACATAAGACAGAGGGATTTTTTCAAATCCACCCAGGATCGGACCTGCTTCCGACTCAGCAACTCTCCACACCGTGTGCTGAACTCCAACATCATCCGTAAAATCGACCGTTGGCTCGTTCTTTTCGGACCAGGCTTCAACAAACGCGTCAATGGCTTCTTCATCCTTATAGGTCAGGAAAACCGGGCCGGTATTGGCGCTGAGCGTATCTGTCAGGCGGGTTCGGTCGTTCTCTTTTACCGGACGTGTTTTCTCGTGCTTCCGGATGATGTTATTCTCGTAGTCATCCACGTGGCAGGCCAGGGTGATTCCGGTCTGAGAATGGCCATCCATGATCTGACGATAAAGATAAACGCATGGCTCCGGCTCACGTGTCAGGATCCCGTTTGCTTGCAGAGCCTCAAGATTACTCTTCGACTTGTTGTAGATCTCGTCGCCGTATGCGTCTGTTCCGGGAGGGAAATCGATCTCCGCACGAACCACGCGAAGGAAACTGTGAGGATTGTCCGCCGCCAGAGCTCGCGCTTCTTCAGTATTAACGACGTCGTAGGGAACCGATGCCACGGTTTCCGCTTTTCCGGGAGCCGGAACGAGAGAAGGAAATGCTTTTATTTTCATGAAAATAATCCAGAGCAATGTTGCTCCGGAAATCCCTACACCGAACCGGCGCGTTCACAAGAAGAGAATCGTTACCGTGTTGCTGCCTGCGTCAGGTCTGCTTCAGGCTTCAATAATTCCCGCAGATTGTATTTCGTGTAGCGGGTGTGACTCGCCACGTTCTCCGAATCAGCATTTGCCACCCAGAAATCAAGACTCCCGGGAGCAAAGAGCACCGACTGAATATTCGATTTCATGCAAACGGGACGGGACATTAATTCCCTCGCTGAATTCGCATCAAATTTTCCGTGGTCTGCCTTCACCCGCTTCACCAGCTCTTCATATCGATCTCCCGCCGACAGCAAAACAGCATCTTCGACAGGATGAGGAAGACGTGGATGTTCTGTTCCCGGCCAGATCTTTTCCAGCTTCTCCGGAGTTGCCGCGATCCCCACTGATTTCCCGGATTTAGCATCAGAAATCACATAGTAGTATTCACAGGTACGGGGACTGTTTTCAAAAATGGCAACTGCCTCTTCCAGGGTATCCGCCTTTTCCATGACTTCCCGCATGAGCTGGGCCATCGCTTTGCCATCCCAGTTTCCCTCACCACCTCCGCCCATTTCCCCAATCGCGATTTGCTTTTCATTCATCGCCGTGACCGTTCCGATGAATCCGGCGTAGCCCAAATTGACCCAGGCGTTCCCCTCATCCGGTTGAACGACCATGACAACTGCATTCTGCTCCAGCCCCACTCCCATCATGTAATCGAGAACACGGCCGTGATACATCTCCCCGTCGACGGTGGCGCTGCCATTGATCGCGAATCCACTGCAATGGAAGAGTTCGGGGAAAAAATTGGAAAGCCGCGACTCTTCCTGCTCCAAGCCTGCCGCCATCGCGAGGGCGTCTATTTCGCGGAGATGCCGGGGATCTGTGTGAGGATGCAATCGGGACACCGCTTCTTCGATTTCGCCGAAAAACCATCGTCCTTTCCCGAAAGAACTCCCTACGCCAATCCCGTAGAGAATCCGATCAGTGACTGCGCGAATCTCTTTGGTCAGCAGCTCTCCATGCTGTTTCCCCATTTCTTCGGGGGTGCCTTTGAGAAAGAGGACTTTCGTGCCGTCGTGATTTTCAAGACGCCCGGCTCCGGATCTCGCCAGCACTTTGCGTTCTCCGGTTTCGGGCGGAAGCGGCTCCGCTTTGCTGTTCAAATTTTCGAGAGTAACTTCGACAAATTTGACGAGATGGGAAAGGGCAACCCGCTCCGGATTCGGGCTTTCTTCGACATCTCTCCATTCCGTGAGCTCGGCATTTTCGGCGATCTTCCAGTTCGAAAATTCCACTACTGCGTCGAGTTCCCCCGGCTTTGAGACTCCGATGCTGACAAGTTCATCGGATTCTGTTTCAAAAGTAAAATGCAGAAACACATCCGATGGAAGATCGAGAATTTTAGCGGCGAATGGTTTTAAATTCGCAAGGACGTGTATGTTTCCATCCTCTTTGATGACTTTACTCGCCTTAATCAACGCGGGAAGATAAGCCATCTGCATTCGACTTACCGGAAGAGAAAACGGTTGGAGTTCGACCGGATCCACACTGTCAGGGCGACTGGAAAACCGTGGAACATCATTCGCCCCGGTGATAGCAAAGTCTTTATGGGGGACGAAGACTTTCACTTCCTGCCCATCTCTGGCGAGGTGATAGCTATCACCATCGACTTCGGCACTGAGAAAGAGCTTGTCCGGCCATTGGTAGGAAAAATCGGCAGAACGTTCGGCCAACTCTTTCGGAATCCCTTCCGTGCGCGTGATCACAAACTCCCCTGAAACTACCGGCCCCTTTTCCCCGGAAGCAGGTTCGATCCAATCGTGTATCTCGTTCAGTTTCGAAGAGAGATAGCGCGACTCAGAACTGGTGAAAACCGTGAACCACAATACCACCAATGCGATGGGAGCTATCACTATCAGGGAAAGAACGAGCCGCTTTCTGTTCATGGGAAAAGCCTGAAGCATTTTTCAATCTTCAGCGAGGATTTTTCGAAACGAAAAGCAGGATTCAATACTGGCGAGTACTTTTGCTTTGAGTGAGGTTAGATCAATCATGACTCTGCAGAAATTCCTGACCATTTGTTTCTTATTCGCCTTCAGTGGGGCAACAGCCATCGCACAGAGGCCCGGTGGTAAGGGATCCAAGGGAAAAGGAAAGGGCAAAGGTCGTCCGAGTTTTGCTGTATTGGTGGAAGAAGCAGTGTCTCAAAAATTTGTCGGGGTGACCGCCAGGGGTTCAGTGGAGAAAGACCTGTTCAATATTGAAGCCACCGGCGTTTCCACAAAACCGATCAAAGTTGCTGCCGATATTTTCCTCGCGGCACTTTCCCCGGAACAGAGAAAAATGACGACCTTTCCCGTCGATGACAGCGAATGGCGACGCTGGGCGAATCAGCACTCGCTTCCGAGACAGGGAGTCAGTTTTCAGGAAATGAACAAGGAACAACGGGAACTCGCCTTCGATCTAATTGCCGCCGGACTGAGTGCCAAAGGACTCAAAACAACCCAGGACATCATGAAGCTGAACGAGACCCTGGCCGAGCTCTCGGGCAAACCGGATGAATACGGAAGATGGCTTTATCACATGACGGTAATGGGAGAGCCGTCCGAAACGGAGCCCTGGGGTTGGCAATTCGACGGTCACCATTGCGTAATCAACTATTTCGTTCTCGGCGACCAGGTCGTGATGTCCCCCTACTTCGTGGGTTCCGAACCGGTCGAAGCCACATCAGGAAGACACAAAGGCACCATCATTTTACAGGAAGAGCAAAACGCCGGGCTCGCCTTTGCCCGAAGCCTGAGCGACGAGCAAAAATCCAGGGCCGTCATTCAGGAATCGAAAGGCGGATCCAACGCTCTGACTGAGGCGTTCAAAGACAACGTAGTTCTCAGCTATGCCGGATTGCCTTTTTCAGGTTTGAATGATGCCCAACAATTGGCCTTTCGTAATTTAGTCGGCTTGTGGACCGGTCATATTCGCGATGGCCATGCACAGGTCAAAATGGAGGAAGTAGAAAAGCATCTCGATAAAACTTACTTTGCCTGGATCGGATCGACGGATGAGGACTCGGTCTTTTACTACCGGATTCACAGCCCTGTGGTCCTGATTGAATTTGATCACCAGCGCCCCATCGGCCTCGAGCGCACCGGCGTTCCCACACGCGACCACATTCACGCCGTCGTGAGGACTCCCAACGGCAATGACTACGGAAAAGATCTTTTACGGCTGCATCACGAGAAGCACCCGCATTGAAAACTATTTCACCACTCGAATGATCCGGTGCCCTTTGTGGGTGCGACCATAAGCATCCGTCGCCTCCACCTGAATCAAATGTGAACCAGTAGTGAGCCCCGCCGGCAGCTTGGCTTTCCACAGGTGATCCGATTTGATCGGCTGATTCAGAGCCGGCTTTTTCCCCTCAGGATCTGCTGCCATTTCCCGCTGTCGGGAAGAATCATAAACCGGATCCACCTCGACGACTTTCTTCAGAGTCAACCACTCCTCACCTTTGCCGATACGCATCTTCACAACCGAGTCTACGGAGCCGTTAAATACATTCACATAGACCGGAGTTGCCTCGATGTTCTCAGTACGAATTTCACTGGGTGTAAATATGTTCAATTGGTAATCCGCAGGAAAACCCGCCGCCTTAAAGTCCAGGGTATGCTTTGCACCGTCGAAAGTGATGATGGAATATCCATTCGGCGCACCATCCCGCATCGTTGCATGGGGAATTCCAAGTTCATTTTTCAGGCCTTTCCACCAGGAGCCGGACACCGTTACATTCACGATATGATGGTGAGGCTTATCGCCGTTCCATCCGTCTTCTTTTCCAATAAACTTGTGGGCGTGCCAGTGAGTATGGCCGGAGATTGACATCGTGTTGGGACGTTTTTCAATCAGACGATAAAGTTCCTGCCGGTTTCCCACATCGGTCAGGGGGATGTGCATCATCAGCACGATCAACTTCTCCTCGGGTACCAACTTGAGGTCATTTTTCACAAAGGCGATCTGATCTTCGCCCAATCCTCCTTTGTAGGTAACGTGACCGTTTCGCTTGTGATCGGCCCAGTCCACATCGTCGAGCACAACGAAATGCACAGCACCGTAGTCGAAGGAATAATAAGCCGGTCCAAAAAAGCGATGAAAAGTCTCATCAGAGTCTGAATCAATCTCGGCCTCACGATTCAAATCGTGGTTCCCGATCACATTGTACCAGGGAATCCCGATCTGGGCAGTGTTGGCATTGGATGGCTCAAACAGTTCAAGCCGGTCGAACATAATGTCGCCAAGCGTCACTCCAAATTTCGAGTCCGTGCCAATCAACTCCGCGATCACATCGTGCGCGATATAATTGACCTGATCGATGCTTGAAGGTTGGGGATCCCCAAAGAAAACTGCCTTGAATTTTTCCGGCTCCGCGGATTTCAGCAGAGGGAAATCGATGCTCTCGGGCAATGGTCCTGTGGGAGAGACTCCCGGGTAACGAAAACTTTCGGGCGATCCTCCGGGTTTATGGATGTAGTAAAATTGCGGAAGTTGATCCCCGTTCACCGGAGGCGCCCAACCACTTGGCTTAACGACGAAGAAGATGGTGTCATCGTCCACAGGAAGCTTCCAGGCACCGGAACCATCCGTTGTCGTGACATCCCTACCATTGGAGACTGCAATATCTTTCAGCCCCGGCTCATCACTATCGAACCGGCCATTTTGATTCCGGTCATGAAATACGGTCCCACTGGCCAGCTTTTCCTCAGCCAAAAGGGAACAGGGGAGAATCATCAGCGCGAGTAAATGAATATGCAGTTTCTTCATGGGGAGGAAGTGTGCGCAATACTTTCGCATAAGTCAAAACCGCGTCCCACTTCCTCGCAGCTAAAGTTGAGAAGTAATATTTGAAGCTTTTACCCGAATCGACAAACCGCCACGATTAGCAGATGGAAATGAAAACCCTGACTTTCTTCCTACTCACTCTGTTCGCCATACAATCGGCGGTTTTTTCGGAACCCGAATCGTCCGTAGCCTTCGGAGGTATTCACTCGCGAATATCCCCGGATGGGAAAAGCATCGCGGTCTCCTATCAGGGCGCCATCTGGAGAATGGACATCGACAGCGGCAAACTCAGCCGCATGACCCAAGGCGAAGGTTGGGATATTGAACCTGCCTGGTCACCCGACGGGAAGGCCCTTGTCTACATCAACACCTCTCATCTAGTCACCGGTGTCCTCAAAATGATGGATTCCGAAACGGGAAAAGATATTCCACTACCAAAACGTATCATCGCCCAGGGACGTCTCACCTTTTCCCCGGATGGAAAACAGATCTTCGGATTGATGACTGAAGCAAACACCCGGAGATTCCCCTCCTGGTTGAATGTCGAAACCGGCGAACTGACAGCCCTGAGCCTTGGCCCTGAAGATCCTGCGAGATTCAGCCGAAAAGGACCGAAATTCACGACTTCGACTGACGGCAGTAAAATCATTTATGCGATCCACCGCGACGAACCCGACGAACAGAGTGGGAATCGCGGGCCTCAAGCAGATGTGTGGCAGTGCCGCGCCGACGGATCCGAGCCGGAACAACTTTTTACCTGGCCCGCCAGGATTTATGACATTTCGCCAATGATGGATGATTCCGGAATTCTGGTCTCGACCGATCTTGGAGTGGCTCACAACGACATCTGGCAGATTCCATTTTCGGCGCCCTTGAAAAATGCGGAGCGACTCACATCCAGTCATGCCGATGACGAAAAGGCCTCACTCAGCGCGGATGGGAAACTTCTCGCGTGGAGCGATAACTCATCCGGAGCAACCTCAGTCAAATTGCGGGATCTGGAAGCGGGAACGAGCAGAGACCTGGCAGTCAAATCGTTCGATTTCCGGGAAAAAATTGCACCGGTCACGATCAAGCTTGGTCCTCCACTGACAAATGCCCGCGCTTCAGTGAAACGAAAAGATGGAAAATTTTTCTTTCCGTCGGGCTCTCTCTATCGGCTCACTGGAGGAGCCGGGCACTTCTACCTTTCTCAAAGCGCCACCCTCGATCTTCCGGTCGGCGAATATGAAATCACCCTGTCTGGTGGACCGGAAAGCATTATCAATAGGGAAACAATTTCTATTGAAGGCCCTCAGGCAAAATTGGTCCCAATGTCTTTGTATAACTGGAGCAACCGGAAAGCCGCCCGCTGGTTCAGCGGAGAGAATCATGTTCACGCAAATTACGGATACGGAGAGTGGTACAACCGTCCGCAGGATATCCTTGAGCAATGCCGGGCCGAGCAACTCAATGTCTGCAACGCAGTCATTGGTAACTCGGACGGCGAAGCCATCTTCGACCGCGAACTCTTCCTCGGTCAGATTGATCCGCGGTCTACCGACGACAACATTATCTACTGGGGCCAGGAATTCCGTTCGACGATTTGGGGACACATGACGCTTTCCAATTTATCCAGACTCGTTGAGCCGATCATGACGGGGTTTGACGGAACCACCAATCCCTTCGATGTCCCGACCAATGCCGACATCGCACAACGAACCATCGATCAAGGTGGTCTGATCGGGTACACCCACCCGGCGGGAAACCGGCTCGATCTTTACAATCAACCCTACGCATCCAAAGGTCTTCCGATAGATGCCGCCCTCGGACGTGTCGCCCTCATGGATGTCCATGGGCACACCTATGCCGGGAGTCTGCAACTTTGGTATCGACTCATGAATTGCGGGCTGAAAGTGTATGCTTCTTCCGGAACCGACGTCTTTCTAAATCGGATCCGGAGCTTCCCCCCGGGCTGGGCGAGGACCTACGTCTACCTGCCGGAAGGTCTGAGTTATGAAGGGTGGACTGAGGGACAGGCTGCGGGTCGCTCATTTATCACCAACGGCCCCATGATCGAGTTCGAAGTCGACGGGAAACTGGCGGGATCGACCATTACCCTGAACCGGAAAGGAACCGTGGAGGTAACCGCAATGGCAGAGTGGCAGTTCCCCCTGGAAAAAATCGAACTCGTTTTCAACGGCAAAGTCATCAGAGAGATTCCGGTGAAGGAAGGCGACGCCATTGTTTCGACCGGCTCGTATGGAGATTTCCGAGGGGGAATTGAGGTCACTGAATCGGGATGGCTCGCAGTGAGAGCTTCCGCTCCCGATCACCCCGGCACTATTCGAACACCAGGCGCACATTCCAATCCTGTGTGGATCGAAGTGAATGACACGAAGAATTCGAGCGCGAAAAACGACGCTGCCTTTTTCCTGAAATGGATCGATCGACTCGAAGGAGATCTCAAAAAGCGGGACCGTATTCCCAATGAGCGGCTCTGGAATCACGTCCGCTCACAATTGGACGGAGCCCGCGATTACTATCGCAAAGAGATGGAGTGAACCGACCGAACTGAGTCAGTTCGCCTTCTTCACAAACTGTGCTTTCAGAGCGATGGAAATACCGTTCATCTTGCAGTCGATCTCGTGGTCGCCGTCCACGATACGAATTGGCTTCGATTTTGTTCCGCTCTTTAAGACATCGGACGAGCCTTTCAGCTTCAGATCTTTGATCATCTGAACGACATCGCCGGTTTGGAGGACATTGCCAAATGCGTCTTTCACTTCCCGCTCCTGCTCGGCCTTTTCCCACTCGTGGCCGCAGGTGACACATTCGTAAATGTGTTCGAGCACGAGAATTTCATCCATCTCGCAATAGGGGCAGGTGATTTCTGACATGGGTTCCACTACACGTTCCGGACTGATTCCTCAAGAAACTATCGACTGAGCAATTGACCAACAATTTCCGGGCCCACTTCAGTCAGAGAGTCCACAATCAATGAGGCCCCATGACCTTCGAGACTTTCACGCGGATGAGTCGTGGTCACTGCGATCGCTTTCATCCCACCGGCAAGTGCCGCTTCAATCCCCACATGAGCATCCTCAATAACCACGCAATGCTCCGGTCCACGATCAATTTTCCCGGCGGCTGTAAGAAAGACTTCCGGATGCGGTTTCCCGTGAGAGACATCCTCGGCACCAGTGTAATTCTTTCCGAAAAACTCTGTCAGTCCTGTTGCTTCGAAACACACCTCAATATTCTTTCGTGAAGTTGAGGAGCCCAGCGAAACCGGGATTCCTGTTTCCTTCAATGCCTCAAGCAGGGACACGACACCGGGAAGCGGTTCCAAACCGCCCTCACGAAGCAACTCCCGATAGAGTTCCTCCTTCTGTTCTCCCAAATCATGAATCCCGGATTTGTCGTCGCGAGTGGTCCACCCGAACACGTCAGGAATACACATCTCATTTCGCATCCCGAACGATTCCTTGAACTGCTCTTTGCTGAGTGGTTTTCCGATTCTCGCAGCTAAAGCAAACCAGCCTTGTTCATGCTGGTCGTGAGAATCAATGAGAACACCGTCGAGGTCGAAGACGACGCCGCAATTGGATAGAATTTCTGACATTAGGAGAATTATTTGCGAATAGCGGAGTAGATAACCGGTTTCAAGGCCCGTTCCAGATTCCAGTTGTAGGGCATCGTTTGCTCGAGGGTGATCACGATCAAATTCTCATCTACGGGCGAAACCCAGTAATGGCAACTAGCAGCGCCGCCCCATCCAAACTCGCCCGGACGGGCCACATCGTCCCAACCGGCGGTGTCACTTGTAACAACGGAAAACCCGAGTCCAAAGCCGGTTCCAAGTCGTTGTTCTTTTCCAAAGAAGATATTCTTAACTTTTTCAGGCAATTGATCCGAAGTCATCAGTGCAACAGTTTCCGGTTTCAGAAACTGGTCTCCATTTCGCGTTCCGCCGTCGGCGATCATCTGTAAAAACTGATAGTAGTCACCGGCAGTCGAATAAAGCCCGCCTCCACCCGACATGATCGATGGCTTTTTCATCGCTTTCTTAAGGGCTTGATCCCCTGCCGCTTTCAATCCATCCGGAGTGGAAAATTGCATGGTAACCATTCGCTTCGCATCCGTCTCATTCCTGATCCAGAATCCGGTGTCTTTCATCTTGAGCGGATTAAAAATATGTTCCTGTAAATATTGATCCAGCGACTGACCTGACCAAATTTCAACAAGTCTTCCGAGAACATCCGTGCTCAGGCCGTAGTTCCAGGATTCGCCCGGTTCGTGAACCAAAGGGATCTTCGTCAATACTCCCATGAACTGATCCCAGTCCCCACTCCAGAAATCCGCGCCTTCATAGTATTTTTCCAGAGCGGGAGGGGCGGTGAAACCATATGACAGCCCCGAAGTGTGCCGGAAAAGATCCTCAATCGTCATGACCTTCTTCGCCGGCTTGGGCTTTCCGTCTGCGGAAAGCACGGTCAGTTTTTCGAACTCCGGAATGAACCTGGAAACCGGATCGCTCAATTGATATTTTCCCTTCTCCAATTGCTGCAGCGCCGCCGCAGACACAATCGCTTTAGTCATCGAGTGGATTCGAAAAATCGAATCCGATGTCATCAGTGCTTTGCCCCTCACCGAGCGCCTTCCCTGAGGATGAAGGTGACGAATCTTTCCGGATTGCGCGACCAAGGTCACCGCACCAAACAGTTTTTTACTCTCAATCAATGATTCGACCGCCGCTTCCACTTCCGGTGTAATGGCAGAATCCTTCCGCGGAAGAGATGAGGCGGAAGACTCGGCAAAAACAGGCGAACAGAGCGCTACGAACAGAGACAATACGATGACTTGAAGATTCATGACGCTCAAAAATAGCATCCATTGCCGCAGTTCCCACTCAAAACCCGGGGCAGGTTTCTCAGGGCAGGGAGTTGTCTTCAAAATAGTTTCATTTTTCAAGTTGCGGAATCGATATCCGCAGCTAATCTGCGCCGTCGTCCGGGGGGACGACACTTTTAAGGCGGTCCGACTGACCAACTTTTTCTGCAAGTTTCGGGGGTTTCTTGTGGAAAAATCAGTCGGGCCGCTTTTTCCTTTCCAAGGTTTGATCGTTTCGAATTCCGGCAAGACTGATCTTGATTGCAAATCAATCCGCGTCGAGAATCGTGCATGAATTTCCGCCTACCCGGAGCCCTTATTGCCCTTGCCTTTATCACAGTGTCCTGTGAGGACGAACCGCTTACAGCTCCTGCGAAAGAGCCCGTAAAAGAAGTGGCTCAAGCCCAAACACCCGAGGCGGCGAAGCCGGAACCTGCTGCTGCTCCAGTTCCCGCAACCGAGGTCAAAGCTGAGCCAGCAATCGAGGTCAAACCGGAACCCGCTCCGAGCCCGGCAAAACCCGTCGCTGTGAAACCCCGCGCCGCATTTTGGAGCGAAGTCACATTGCACGAAGCTATCCGCTGTCTCTTATACACATCTGACGCTGCCGACGAAGAGGATAGTGTAGAT
>CAJXQE010000025.1 GCA_913058215.1 uncultured Verrucomicrobiales bacterium | reverse complement strand
GATCAGCCTCGGTCTCGTGGGCTCGGAGATGTGTATAAGAGACAGGTTCTGAGGTGACTCCATTGATCGACCTGATCACCGAACCAGTCTTTCAGTTCGCTTTCCACTTTTGGGACAAGATCTTCATCCGGCAAATTCGAGAAAGTCTTTAGAGAAACCGAAATCAGGGAGCGATTGTCTTCAGAATACTCAGGGGCGATATCGGTGATCACGCAAAGATGGTTGATGAGACATTCTGTATTCCCATTCAGTGCAATGAGCTTTTTTGAAAGCGGAGACACCGGAGCGGTGAAATAAAGGTTACTGGTAGACCTCCATTCAGGGATCGGGATTTCAGGATGAAGCTGATTGGCTGAGTTTCCGTCCGTCGCCAGCACGATGATGTCGGCTTCGAATCTCTCCTGGTTCTTAAGGGATAGAACTCCGTCTTCAATGGCCTCCACTTTCTGATTCAAGCGGACAGTTCCATCCGGCAGTCTGGAGGCGATCTGTTCCGGAATGCTCTGCATCCCCCGGCCAGGCAGGCAGGCATAGCCTTCGGCGAACATTTTGAAGGTGAATTCAAACATCCTCGAATCGGTTTGAAGCTCGCGCTCAAGGAAAATCCCGCCGTAAAAGTTTCGGAAAAATAACTCGATCATTCGATTGTCGAATCCGAAATCACGCAGGTAATCTTCTGTTGTCGAAACCTCTCGAATCGACCAGATCTGTCCGATGGACTTCCCTTTTAGATAGCTGCGGAGTTTGCCAATAAGTAGTTTTGACCGCAGTGGGAAGTTTGATTGAAAAACTGCTGCAAACAAAGACGAAGGGCGCCGATAGACATCCATCAAAGTGTGGGAGCTCTCGCCTTCACGAATGATCGCTCCGGGTTCAAAACATTGGAGTTTCAGATCGTCGAGCTCAAGAAGCCCGGATGACTCCGGATAGGCATCAAGGTAAATCTGAAAACCGCGATCAAGAAGGAAGCCATCAACTTTGTCAGTCCTGATTCTACCTCCCACATCATCGGCGGCATCGAATACGGTGACAGAGCAGCCGCTTTCTACCAGTTTTGCGGCACAGCTTAAGCCGGCAAGGCCAGCTCCGACAACAGCAACACTTTCAGGTTTTTTTATACTCATTCAACTCCTCGAACCGGATGAGTGGAGCGCCCAGGGGAGGCTGACGCATGGTAGGCAGTGGGAAAAGATACGTCAACGCTATTGTCGCAGAAACCTTGAAAATCATATCTAACATTACAAGAACGAGAGGGGATGGACTTCTGCAGTTAAGGTTCAATCTCTGCTCTCGTAACTTCATGCCGATAGGCGAACATCCTTCTCAGCTTATTTCGGACCACCATATTTCCAATCAGCTGCCCGGCCCGGCCAAAGGGCAGGGAATATTCTATGCGGTCGGTCAGTTGGCACGAGTGGTCAGTGAGGGCCTTGAAGATGTGATGGTGTACCCAGTGGGCGAACGGGCCTTTGATTTGCCGGTCCGAGAAACCGTTCAAGGGATGACAGTCGAAATGTTCGGCGATCCACTTTTTGCGGAAAGGTCCAACTTTGATCAAGATCTCGGCTCTGGATCCGTCCTCGATCCTTTGGGGGCGTTCCAGAACCTGAACATTCTCCCATGGAGGACTCAAGAGTTCAAAGGCATGCGGCCGTAAATGAAACTCTGAGAGACGTTTGGCTGGAACCTCAAACTTTGAGGATTTTTCGAAGCTCAGGACTTGGTTCGTCATTGCTTTTTCGGATACGCAGCAGGATGAAAAATAGATGATTGAGTTTGAAACTAATTTGCATTTATAACTCATTTGAATACTGTTCACGATGACAATTTTTAATGTGCAAGAGAAACGGGGAATCCTGGCGCGACTTGTCGGAAACCGTCTCAGCGCAAGTTTGCCTCCATCTCGTGAGCAGATGGAGTTTGAATTTTTTGAGTTCAGCGGGAGGCGCTGCAAGCCGGGAGAATTGGAGAGAATGTGCTGAGGGAAATGATTTCCGTATCGATAGAACCGGAGTTTGAAGCATGGCGTTTGAAAGCCCGGGAGCTTCTCGCTGTCGGCGTTTCTCCTGATCAAATCAATTGGCGGGATTGGTCGGGCGGTGAGGAGGGATTGTTCTCTTTTGAAGAGGAGAAAAAGGGTGTCCCCGATTCCGGAGGGGGAAGTCAAGTGAAGGTGAAAGCTGACTTTATCCATCTGGCGAGGGCTGTATCCTGCCATTCTGATCCTGAGAGGTGGCCGGTTCTGTATCGCTTGCTATGGCGAATGACCTTGGGAGGTAGTAGCCGCTTGCTTGAAGATCCGACTGACGGTGATGTGATACGCTGCAAGGAGATGGCGAAATCTGTGCGTCGCGATTGTCATAAAATGAAAGCGCTCGTTCGGTTTCGAAAAGTGGGAAAGGATGAGCGGAACGCGCGGGAAAAATTTATTGCCTGGTTCGAGCCTGAGCATTTTATCGAGGAGTTCAATGCGTCGTTTTTTGTCGAGCGTTTCGCCGGAATGGATTGGAGCATTTTTACTCCCCGCCGTTCTCTTCACTGGGACGGGAAAGCCTTGCTGCTTGGCGAAGGTATCGAAAAGGAGGATGTGCCATCCGAAGATTCCAGTGATGACCTTTGGAAGACCTATTACCGGAAAATTTTCGACGCGGCTCGACTTGAACTGAAAGCGATGTCGGGGGAGAAGCCGAAAAAATACAGGAAGAATTTGCCGGAGACTCGTCCGAGCCGTTACCTTTATCCCTTGCAGGAAAAAAATCTCAGCGATCTGGCTGTCCGGGAACACAGTGTATCTAGATATGGTGGGTCGAGTCTGAAAACCTTGAGGGAAAAGGCCGGGGATTGCCGGGTTTGCCCCCTTTGGAACAGGGCCACCCGGACGGTGTTTGGAGTTGGAAAATCTGATGCTGATTTCATGATCGTCGGCGAACAGCCCGGCGACGAAGAGGATGTTTCCGGTCGCCCCTTCGTGGGTCCAGCAGGGCAATTGTTAAAGCGCGCCCTTGCTGCTGCCGGTCTTGATCCAGAGGACCTTTATCTAACAAATGCGGTGAAGCATTTTAAATGGAAGGCGGCTCCAAGGGGGAAGAAGCGTATTTATGAAAAAGTGACAAAAGGGGAGCGGCTTGCCTGTCGTCCGGGGTTGCTTGCCGAACTTGCAGAAGTAAAACCCCGGGTTGTAGTTACCCTCGGAAACAGTGCTGCGCATTCCCTGGTGGACGGGGAGTTTCAGGTATTGCGGGACCGGGGCGAAGTAAAAGGGGATTTTCCCGGCAGTGAAAAGGTGAGAGTCCTCGCTTCAATTCATCCTTCGTACCTTTTGAGAATGCAGGGAGACGCGGCTAAGGAACTGGGGTTTATGGAATTGGTGAGCGACTTGAAGACGGCGAAAAATTGGCTTGAGACAGCGAACGGTGAAGATTGATGCACTTTGGAAAAAATCTGCATCCGGATTGGATACGGTTGTCGTTCTGCCTTTGATGTCTTAACCGTAGACGTCGCCGCTCTCATGAAGAAAAAAAACGTTCTCGCTACGATTCAGGATCTGGAAGACCAACTGATCAACCGGTTCTGTGCGGTTTCCAGACGCCACACATGTCAGATGCCATGGGTAGATGAAGATGCGACTTTTGCAGAAATGGAGGAGGAAGTGAGAAAGCGGATATTGTTCTACGAGACGCGTGGATATTACCTCTTTCAGGAACCGTTCATTGAACACGAACCGGTGAACCACCGCATGAGAGTTCATCTCACTTTTCGACCGACAGAAGCGAATCAGTGATTCTTCGGAGCAAGGAAAGGGGCATTCAGATACTCAGATCAAACAGCCGAGGCGTTTCGATCACTCCCGGGTTCTTGCCGACGATCGAAGATCAAGACTTTGTGGATTTGTGGAGAAGCTGATCGAGAGGGCTGGCTGACTGCTCTTCAAAAGCCGACCGGGTTCGGGCGAATTGAGCTTCAGTAATCCAGTTACCTTCCCGAAGAAGTGCAGCCGCTTCGAGTGAGTCTTTGAAAAAGCTTAGAGGAGCCTCAAGCGGTCCGTCTTTCTCCATTTCTTCACGAAGATCTTTGATTTCTGAATCGGTGCTCACGTTACGGATAAGAATGTGCGCTACTTTCCCCGGGAACTCCTCAGCGACCTGCTTGTAGATGTAGGGGTCGTGTTGACCGCTGTCGCCGATTAAAATGACCGGTCGATCAGGAAACCAATCCATGACATCTCTGATCGCGCCAAGCTTGTGATCACCGTGGCTCTTCTTGAACCATTTTTCGTGATCAATTCCCCAGTCAGTCATGAAAAACGCGCCGCGTGGAATCCGGTTTTCCTTAAAAATCAGCTGAATCAAGCCGTGAAGGTTGTAAGGCGAACTGGAAACGAAAGCGAAGGGATTGTCCTCACTTTCCACTCCACTGGTTCCATGGTGCAGAGATTGATAGAGCTCGGGAGTTCCGGGGAATATTTGCCGGGTCAGCGCATTCCCGAAGAGGGTCATTCCGATCATCGTCAGCGTCTTCGCTGCATGGGAAATCATAACGGTGTCATCGATATCACTGACAATCAGGCAACGGGAGTTCGCGTGGGGAGATTTTGGCTCAACGGAAATCAGGTCAGACTTCTCAGACTCCGGGAGATGAATGACGATGTCTTCTCCTTCCGGGATATTAGCCGGCAGGAGAAGGTCAAAATAGCCTTCAGAATCCGACCTTTGTTCGACCGCTTCATTCCCGCAGACAGCTCGAACAAGGGTGTCCGGTCGCTCGGGTGAGCACCACAGCTTGATCATCTGCCAAAGGTTTGTGAGGGCATGATCATCCACTTTGGGTTTCCGCCAGTGTTGAACTGCGAGAATTCTTCCCTTAAGCGAAGTCCCACCATTGTGTCGCATCGCATAAAACACCTGGGCAGTCATCGGTAAACGAAGTCGGCCCGTAAGGCGGGCTGTTCCCCGATGAAACCAGTCGTAAACGGATTCAGCGATCAGTGCGAATCTCTTAGCGATACTTATTTTTATTTTCTTCTTCAAACGGGAGGGGGACTAGTCATGAACAGTTTTGCAGGAATGGGAAAACGATTCAACCCTCTTCATTAATCGAAACAAGAGGGTCGAATCTTTCTTCCAGTCCAAGTGGCGCAGACGATGTGCCAGAGGCCATATAGGACGCGCCGGTCAGCAGTCGGTAATTGTTGGCGCGCATCATAAAAATTTGATTTGGATCGTGAAATTTTCAAGATCAGCAAAATTGATTGTGGGAAATATTGCAAAATGCAATACGTTTGAAGGGTCGTTACGGTCTGTTTCAAATCCCATTCTGAAGGGGTTTGTGATTGTGAAAGGACTATAAGGTCAAAAATGCATGTGGCGTATCGATTTCGGTTGGAGGGGAAAACTGCATCCGATTTCGAAGTTGTTCCGTTTTTTTGAAACCGGGATGCAACACGACTGAGAATAACCAAGCTATGGATATCCTGATTATTGATGACGAGAAATCGATTCGCGACAGTACGCGTTTCGCACTCGAGGCCGAAGACCATTACGTGGAGGCGGTGGACAGCGGAGATGTTGCTCTTCTGCGATTAAAGGAAGATCCTTTTGAACTCGCAATTCTCGATCTCCGTCTCGGGGATCAGGATGGTCTTGAGGTGCTTCAGGATATTCGAAAACGTTTCCCGTCGGTGGTCGTTGTGGTTTTCACTGCTCATGCCAGTATCGATACTGCAGTGAAGGCTATCCAGTTGGGGGCAATGGACTACCTGGAAAAACCATTTACTCCTGATCAGCTTCGCGGAGTCGTGGCCAGGGCGAAGATGCAAAAGGAGTTGCACAATCGGATTGAGGAACTGGAAGTCGAAGTTTCCAGTCAATCTCCGCCGGCAGTTTTTCAATCGAAAGACAAGGCGATGGACAGTGCCTTCGATCTACTTTTCCGGGCAGCACCGACTCCTGCTTCTCTTCTTATTCTCGGAGAGAGTGGAACCGGGAAAAGCATGGTGGCGAAGGAGATTCACTCGAAGAGTCATCTTGAAGACAAGCCTTTCGTGACGATTTCCTGTCCCAGCTTGTCCAAAGAATTGCTGGAGAGTGAGTTGTTTGGTCATGTGAAAGGATCGTTCACTGGTGCGGTCAAAGACAAGTGGGGGAAAGTACACGCGGCAAATGGTGGAACCTTGTTCCTCGACGAGATCGGTGAGCTGCCGATCGATATCCAACCCAAACTGTTGCGCCTTTTGCAGGAAAAAGAATACGAGCGCGTCGGGGAAAATCAGACTCGTCAGGCTGAGGTTAGAATCATCGCAGCGACGAATCGGAATTTGAAGGAGAGTGTCGTGAAAGGTGAGTTTCGGGAGGACCTCTACTATCGTCTTAATGTGATTGAGGTGGAAATGCCATCGCTTCGTGACAGGCCAAAGGATCTGGTTCAATTTGCCGAAAATTTTGTGACTTTCTTTGCGAATCAAACCGGTCGAAAAATTGATGGATTCAGCCCTGACGGTTTGATCAGCCTAACGACGCATGCGTGGCCGGGGAATCTTCGTGAGTTACGAAATGCGATGGAGCGAGCGGTGATTTTAGCGCGGGAGGATCAGATTACACCGGCAGATTTACCCGATCCGACTCAGGGTGCTGTGGGATCTTCGAGTGTCGATTCCGGGAGCGGGAGCGGTGAGGAAAGTGGAGGTACCATGACCCTGCCCGGTGCGAATATCAGTCTGGAAGCTCTCGAAGAGGAACATATTCGACGGGTGTTAGGGAGGGCAAAGACATTGCAGGAGGCTGCGGATACACTCGGCATTGATCAGGCCACTCTTTACAGAAAAAGGAAGAAACTCGGAATTGAGTAGGGGATCGAAAACGATCAAAGTTGAAGTCAGGTTGGTCCTTGTGATAGTGCTGCTGATCCGGAGTTAAAGGCGACTCCATTCTTCGACCGGAATGACTGGTTTGCCATCCTCACGGCAAATGCCCGAGAGCCAGGAGAGGTGTTTATTTCAGCAGAAGATTATTATAGGAAATTTCTCAGAAAGTGCTTCTTTTCGGAAAGCCAACTAATGGACGAACATCTTATCCTCTTTACCTCAATTCTGCTTCTTGGAATTGGATCACAATGGCTTGCCTGGAAATTGCGTCTGCCTTCCATTCTTCTTCTTTTGGGATTCGGATTTCTTGCAGGTCAGTTTTACGATCAGAGTGAAATTATTGAACAGAGCACCTTGCTTGCTCTCGTCTCACTGTCTGTCGGAGTGATTCTTCTTGAGGGTGGCCTATCACTGAAATTTTCTGAACTGAAAGAAGCCGGGCCGAGTTTGATTCGCTTGCTTCTGGTTGGAACTCTTGTCACCTGGGTCTTGTCCACTCTCTCGGCCCACTATCTGGCCGGTTTCAGTTGGCCGGTAGCAATCCTGGTGGCGGCGATTCTTGTAGTAACCGGCCCGACGGTGATTGGGCCCCTTTTACGATCAGTAAAACCGTCCCGAAGGGTGAACTTGATCCTGAAATGGGAAGGGATCGTGATTGATCCAGTTGGTGCAGTCCTCGCAGTTTTGGTGTTCGGGGTATTGTTTGATTCCGGTCATTCCCATGACGGCGGGTCGGACCTGGGGCATGCCGCATTGGGCCTTCTGAAAACCCTTCTGATTGGCGGTGGTCTTGGATGGGGTGCTGCAATGATCCTGGCTTCATTTTTACGTCGACATTGGATTCCGGACTATCTCCAGGCTGTCGTCATTCTAACGGTGACTCTGGGGCTTTTTACTTTATCGAATTTTCTACAACATGAGTCCGGGCTCGTCACGGCCACGGTTCTTGGAATCGGATTGGCAAACCAGAAGAAGGCTAGAATTCGTCATGTGATTGAATTTAAAGAAACGGTGCGGACCATTTTGATCTCTTGTCTCTTTATTGTTCTTGGAGGTCGGATTGGATGGCAGGAGATCGTCTCGGTCTGGAAAGAAGCCTTACTCTTTTTCCTCGCTCTTGTGATTGTGGTTCGGCCAGCTTCCGTTTTTCTCGCCACCATCGGAAGCAAGCGTCTTGATTGGAAAGAAAAACTTTTCATCTCCTTCATGGCACCCAGAGGGATTGTCGCTGCGGCAGTGTCCTCTGTTTTTGCATTGGAACTCGCGAAGACCGGTGGGCCGTATGCGGAGGAAGCCGCGCGGATCGGTCCGATTGCTTTCACTGTTATTGTTGGAACAGTTGCGCTTTATGGGCTGTTCTCCGGGCCCCTGGCGAGAAAACTTGGATTGGCGGTGAAGAATCCTCAGGGGGTTCTTTTCGTCGGGATCAGAAGATGGTCGATTGAGGCTGCTCTTGCGATTCAGGAAGCCGGCTTCCGGGTATTGATGCTCGACTCCAACTATTCGGCCACCGCGAAAGCGAGAATGGCCGGGGTTCAGGCGGTAAACGCAAATATCCTTTCCGATTTCGCGGCAGAAGAAATTGACTTGTCCGGGATTGGATACATGGCGGCGGTTACCCCGAATGACCAGGTAAACTCTCTTGCCTGCATCGCTCTGGGGCACACCCTGGGAAGCTCCAATGTTTTTCAATTCAAGGCGGCAGACCTGGATGATTCAGAACGGAAAGCCGCATCTTCGGAACTGATGGGCCGTTTTATCGGGTCCACCAAAATGGATTCTCTCGAGGTGATTGAGTTGGAAAAAGCAGGGGCTGCCATGAAGCAGACTCTGCTCAGCGATGAATTTGGAATGAAGGAGTTTCGGGAACTCTATGGCGAAGATGCCCTGGTTCTTTTCGTCCTTCATGGCGCGTCAAACAGCACGCTCGCCGTTTATGCCGATGGAATTGCAACGCCGGTCAGCGGCGATACGCTCATCAGCCTTGTCGTCGACGACAGCGAACCAGTTATCGAGGAACCGGAAGGTGACGGGCCGAAGGAGAGATTGTTGCCACTCCCGTGAGGTTTCACAGAACCTTAGTGCGTCATCCACAATATTTCGGATCCCCTTTTTCCAGTGTCATGGTTGTGGGAAGGCCTTCAGGATGGGGCCTATAGAACAGGAATCACGTTCCTCAGAATCCGGAATGACAACTGGACCATCTAATTTATTAGAGTATTGTAAATATGGAAAATACAATAACGCCTTTGGTGAGATCCCATAGGTAATCGATTTTTTTATCCATTTGTATGCCTAAAATAAACAGACAGGAAAGTAGTTTGCTGGACCGGAGAGACACGGAATCTTCAGCACACCCTGTTCCGTCAGCTGCACATCACACGACGGAAGGACTGGGAAACTCGACTCCGACCCTAGTCCTTATTACAGAGAATTCTGAAATTGCAGGGTTGCGGGACGATTGGCATAGGCTTCTCCCTAAAGACTCGGCTCCGTTTTCCACATTTGAATGGGTGAGTGCGTGGTACCATTCCTTTGAAGGTAAGTGTGATGAAATCCTCATTTTTGTCGCAGTGAGAGATGGACGGTCCATTGCGATTCTTCCCTGCTATCGCGATGGCCGGAAAATTCGATTGGCCGGCGATATCACTTGTGACTATCAGGATCTCGTTGCTGAATCCCAGGAGGATTCCCTGGCAGCCATGAATTTAATCTTCGATTGGCTCAATACCGAGCGGCCGGGGAGTGAGTTCTTTTTTGAGAAGGTTTCCAGTCGTGGGTTTTTGATGAGTGCGCTGGAGGAATTTTCTCCAGATGATTCAGGAGTCCTTCTGTTCCGTAAGAATTATATGCCGTGTCCTTGCGTGACGCTTCCCGGATCTCTGGAGGAGTATCTTCTATCGATTCCCCGAAAACCGAGGAGTGAGTTCCGTCGAGTCGTAAACCGCCTCGAACGGGAAATGCCGGATGCAGCGATCGAGATCTGGAAAGGGAAGGATGTGGTCAGAGGACACCTGACAAAGGCAGCGAATTTTCACGTGAAACATTTTCGCAAAGGAGGGGACAGTC
This sequence comes from uncultured Verrucomicrobiales bacterium, assembly GCA_913058215.1. Classification (GTDB taxonomy): domain Bacteria; phylum Verrucomicrobiota; class Verrucomicrobiia; order Verrucomicrobiales; family DEV007; genus Arctic95D-9. Next base: position 27,087 of record CAJXQE010000025.1, on the reverse strand, counting down.
CTCTCGCAGATCCCCGACTCATTGCTATGCTTCATCACATTGCCGGAAGTGAAGAAGTCGGTCTTCGGGTGTCCGTATTGCGCAATGGTGATTCGCTGATGGCAGTCGACTTTGGCTTTTGCCGGGGCGGGTCGTTCTACGGATACCTTACTGACTTTGATGAAACCTATTCCCATCTGTCTCCGGGAAGGTGTCTTTTTGTGAAGCGAATTGATCATTGGATTCACGAGGAGAATATTACCACGCTTGATCTGCTTGGAGGCGGCGAAAAATACAAAAAGGGATATACAGGCGGAGAGTTTTACCAAGTGAGTACCATTCGGATTCTTCCCCGAAATCCACTTGGGAGAGTCCGTTTTACCATCATTCAATTGAATAGAGCCTGCAGGCAACTCGCCAAGAAGATCATTTCGATTACCTCCAGGATTCGAAAACCAAAAAGGGGGTAGATCGATAATGGTAGAAGAATCCTTATCTTGGAAATGCCCGGAATGCGGGGTCGATATCTCACCAAATGCGGCCGGATGTAGCGACTGTGGCGCGATGAAAGAGAACGGACTGTGGATTCATTCCGCCTCTGGTGATGGTCTTGATCTCCCGAATGAGGATGATTTCAATTACGAAGAATTCATCCAGAGAGAATTCGGAGGAGGGGAGGGCAGGAAGAAGAAAACCCCGATTGAAATCCTCTGGTGGGTTGTCGCGGTCATTATCCTGGTTTCCTTCGGAATGATTGCCTTCGGATTCTTTTAAGGAGCCCGCTAGCGGGCTGAAAAAGGGAGGAGCACTTTTGCCCCGGGCTCTCTATCTGAGCCTTGTTCCGGGTGGAGTTGAGGGACGCAACTGAAGCGAATTTGTGATTCTCGACGCTCCCGCAGCATGCTAGTCTTCGCTCATGAGAAGTGGTTTTTCAGTCTATTGTGCTGTGGTCGTCGCCATTGGAATCATTCCGTGGAATAGCTCAGCCCGGGTATTTCACAATTCCAGGGGAAAGGAGATCGATGCTGAAATCAAATCCGTATCAGGTAACCAGGTAACTCTGATTCGGGTTGCGGACAAAAAAGAGTTCACGATCGCGGTTTCGACGCTTAGCGCCACGGACCAGGACTTTTTGAAAAGTTGGAAACCTCCCGAACCAAAAAGTGACAGCAAAGGGGATGCACCGATGGCGAAAGCGGATCCCGGCGACAGCGAGGTCAAAGCGGGTGCGAATTTTTCCCTTTCTTTTCCGGAGTTGAAGGAAGACCGCAGGGGGAATCCGGCATCCATCGGTATTACGATTCCATCCGGGTATGACCCCGGAAAACCATCGCCACTGTTTGTTTGGATGGGGGGCGGAGACGGAGGAAACGCGCCTACCACATCTGGAGTGGTGGACGGCGGACAGTTCATCACCGCAGGATTACCCTTCCCCGAGGGATGCAACAATCCGGACTATTCCAAAATGGTAGGCGACTACAGGAAAATCTGGCAGGACTACCATCAGCCAATGCTGGCGAAGCTCTTCGAGAAGATCCCCAACATTGACAAAAAACTGTGTATTATCGCCGGGTTTAGTAATGGAGCTCACTGCATTGCCGGGGTTCTTCGTGAAGCCAAGGATGGGGGATACCCCGAATTTTTTAATTGTTATGTGCTCGTCGATGGCGGTAACGGCGACACGCGCTTGAGAGGCGGAAAAGGCAATTACCTTTTCGCGACCTGGGGGGAAACCAGCCCAAATGCCGTTCGATGCGAAGAGGCTGCAAAAAAAGCCAGCGGCATGGAGAGGGAGATGTTTGAGATGGAAGGCATCGGCCACGCATTTGCTGAAGTTGGCAAAACAAAGGTGAAGGAGTGGCTCGATACCGTGGTGATTCCCGCTACGTTGGGGACGAAGTGATCGCTCTATTCTCGCTGATTGGCGGGCTACGAAAGATTGCCGGATGGTTCAATTCCAGAGAGAGCGTCACTGATGGTCTCAGACCAAGCGTTTCCTTTTTACCCTTTTCGGGAGCATCTCAGCAGGACCCATTGCGGAATTCAGGGTTAGCTCGTTCTGCAATGTGGAGTGGAGAATTATACCGCGCGCCGTAAAGTGGACAATTCTCTCAACTTCGATTGACAGACTTACGATTTTCCGGATTCTTTCCCTTAACTTATGCCTGACCGGGAACCGAAAAAAATCCTATTCCTCGACAAGGTGCTGACCAAGCCCCTGAAGGAAGACCGGCTTCGCGGTGTCGAGGTTTTTAATGTCTTCTTTCTGAAGGATTTGATCAATGCAGGCCATGAGGTGACTCTGATTATCCACCCCGGTTGGAAGGCTACGATGGCCAGGGAGCTACCCGATAAAGGAAATCTGAAGATTCTGTTTACCTCGAAATTCGGCGGTAAAAACCTGGGGAGCCTGGCGCCGCTTTGGCAGATACGGAAAGAGAAATACGATACTCTATTTCTCGCGAATGTGGGGGATGGAATCCTTATTCCCTATCGCTTTATTCAGTTCCATAAAATGGTGGAGAAGACGGTGCTTTTGGCTCATAAAGTCCCGGGAAACTATTTCGTAAAGAGTCTGAAGAGCGACACGGTTGTCGTGAGCATCAATACGAGGATATCAAAGTCATTTGAAGCAAAGGGCTTTGCGGTCATGGATGTCTATTACGGTATACTTAATACCGATCAGTTCTACCCGCCCGAACACAGGCCGCCCGACGGGACAATTCGTTTTGGGATGCTAGGTGATCTGAGTAGTGATTGGAAGGGTTCGGATACCGCGATCGCCGCTTTTAAGAAACTCCCTTCCCAAGTCGCTGGAAAAGCGGAATTACACCTTGCCGCCTATACAAAAGAAAAACCGGAAGCTGAAGAGGACTCCCGGATTTTTATTTATGATTGGATCGATCGTGACGAAGTTGGAGATTACCTCCGCAGCCTCGATGTCATGCTGTGTCTTTCGCGCGAAATCGATGGCCAGATGATGGAAACGTTTTGTCAGGCAATGGTGCAGGGAATGCTATGTGGATTGCCCCAGATCACTTCAGATGTGGATGTTTTGGTAGAGAAACTCGAAGATGGCGGCGGTATTACAGCCGAGAACGAGGCCGAGCTTGTAGCTGCGATGGTTCAACTGGCGATGGACCCGGAAACTAGAAAGCGATCCTCAATGGCGGCCCTTAAGACATCGGAAAGATACGTGTGGAATTCCGAATATTTTATCGGGAAGTATCTTTAGTAGTCTGTTGACTGCATCGATAGTTTCGACATAATCTCGCCATGTGGTGGCTTCCATTGGCAGAAAAACATAAAAAGTTCCTCGCTGGAGAAGAGGTCGTGATCATTATGGGGCGTGGGCACTCCGGTACCCGTGTGATGACCAGGATCTGCGAGTGCCTCGGGGTCAATGTCGGGGCGACCGGGGAACTGAAAACAGGCGATACGACGGATCTGAAATTCACTCGAACGATCAAGAAGGTGGCGACCCACGATATTGATTGCAATTTCACAAATGAGCGGAAATCGTGGTTGCAAAACCGCTTTGATCGGGCTGTATCTAAATATTATCAGGGCCTCGATTCGAGAGAGGTCTGGGGCTGGAAATTTCCCGAAACCTATCTCATCGGACCTTATGTCCGGGATACGTTTCCGAAGGCTCGCTATATTCACCTCTTGCGGGACGGGAGAGATCTGGCGTTTAAAAAACACCTCACCGATGACCCAAATCGCAAGCTGGGCAAGGTCCTCCTGAGTCATCTCGGAGCGATGGACAAGCCGCACCATATTCAGGCTGCGCTTTCCTGGGAATACCAGGTGAACGCATGGGCAGCTTTTGCGGAAACCCTGCCAGAAGGGAGTGTGATCGATTTCCGATTTGAAGATATCCTCAGAACGCCTCGGGAATCAGTCGCCCAGCTCACCGAGTTTCTGGGCCTTGAGATGACGGAAGCCTGCGACGAATTTCTGACAAATGAACTCGATACCTCAAAGGCCCGGCAACACCGGGAAAATGATCCGAAACAGGTATCGGAAGTGATCGATGTGATCGGCGATAGCCTGAAGGCGTACGGTTACATTTGAGCATTATCAGAGTATTGAAGATAGGTTTTAGTTTATCAGCCGGTCCAATCATCAATGAAACCGAGAAACTTTTTTCAAATCCTGGGATTTCGATCGAAGCCCAGGCATTATCCCTATAAATTATCTGAGCATGTGCTTGATGTAGGAACTCTCAAATACTATCGATGGCAACATCCGTTCGAGAGAGAGAAATCGATTCCTCAGGATTTAGTCGATGCCTATAGGGACGTGATCAAGGAAGGCGACTTTTGTATCGATATCGGAGCTCACACCGGTGATGCGACACTACCGATAGCGGTCGCTGCAGGGAAAGCAGGAAAGGTCCTTGCCCTTGAGCCGAATTCTTACGTCTATCACGTTCTCGAAAAAAACGTCCGGGCAAATAGAGAACTCACCAATATCACACCAATTCTCGGGGCCGCCACATCCGGGGAAATGTTTATCGAATTCGAATATTCTGATTCTGGTTTTTGTAATGGCGGACGCCACGAAAATATTCCTTTGATGAAGCATGGTCATGCCTTTAAGCAGGAGGTCTTTGGAGTCGACCTCGAAAAAGAACTGAAGGAGGATTTCAAAGAGTGGCTGCCCAAATTGAAATTTATCAAGATCGATGCTGAGGGGTACGATTTATCTATATTGAAAGCACTGGCCAATGTCATTGATAGATATCGCCCCGTCATTAAAGCGGAAGTCTTTAGCAAAACCAGCATCGAGTATCGCGCCGAGATCCTTGCGTTCTTCAAAGATCGAAATTACGACACCTTTAAAATAGAAGGTGAACCGCTGGAGAAAGGACCCGAATTAGTCAGCGAAAACACCAATGATTGGCGTCGCTATGACCTTATTGGTTTTCCGGGGGGCGAATGAATAGCGAGGCGAGGCCTCCAAGGAACCATAGTCTCCGGTTTCAATTCTACTTGGAGAGCCCTCTATCTCGTCGTCGTAAATGCCCCCCAGAAGATGGGATGCGCCGCTCCGTGCTTTTCCCTGCGGTCTACAATTTGTGCGGTCTGCGCCTTGCGGAGCGATGCCGGGACTGAAGCGCCCTGTGAAAGCTCTTCGAAGAATCGGCTCATCAGGTCAGCCGTTTCTTCGTCGGGTATCTGCCAGAGGGTGGAAAGAACATTCCCGGCTCCGGCGATCTGAAAGGCCTGGCGGAGCCCGGCGACTCCTTCGCCATTGCGAACTTCGCCCAGCCCTGTCTCACAGGCGCTGAGAACGACGAGCGAAGTTCCGCGCAAGTCGCGGGAGGTAATCTCCAAACCTGTGAGAATCCCGTCTTCGCCATTCTCCCCCGCTTTGTTGCAGCCCGCCAGAGCCAACCCGCAGCGGAGTAGCGGATTGGATATAAATTCGGTGTGATCTTCGTCGGAATCTTCGCGGGAAAAGGGAAGGGAAGCTCTGGTACTGCTTACAGAATTATTCGGGTCCACGGCCTGGAAGAATCCGTGTGTGCTGAAAACAAGTAATCCGGGGTTGGATAGGGATTTGAAGCTTGACTCCCTTGCTCCGTCGCCAAGGAAAGCGACCGGATTGCCCGAGGAAAAACCCTGGAGAGATGGGAGGATTGACTGGGCTTCCCGGGCGGTTCCCGGCAGCCGGAAGAAGTTCGGAAGAGTTGCAGCGGCTCCCCGGTTTTTGACCAATCCTTGAGGCGCCTCCTTAGTGGCTTTCACAGAGAGATCGAAGTCCGGATCCGCGAACACGGCTGGAGGGGATGTCGTTACTTCAATACTTTCCCGGCGAACCAGATTTCTTCCGCTGATGAGCAAATCAATCTCAAATTTCTCAACGGCGAAGCTTCCGTCTGAGAGGGGCAGTATTGCCCAGGGGATCAACCACAAATTGGAATCCGGACTGATGATGAGACGGGAAGCGTCTTTGATTTCCGGGAGCAGAGGGAGCAGGCATCGTTCGGAAACCCGGGTCGAAGCCACGGCTAATTCTCTGTAGGCTTCTTCTTCGTTCACTTCCGCCATCCTTTCCGGGCTTCTGGAGAGTTCTTTACCAAGTGCTGAAATGGAATCCTCCACCGCCTTGGCTGGTCCGAGATCCACAAGGGAAACCGCACCTTCTTTCCGGATGATCCAGGCCGCGTAGTGGGGCACTTCCGCCTTCGAACTGTTGAAGGATTGCTTCTGAAATCTCACCAGTTCGATCAACACTGCATTCGCGGGCAATTCCTCCCTGATCGCTTCAAGGGGGATCCATGTCGAGGAAGTGAGAGCCAGTTCCATCCCGATTTTGGCGGCGAGTCGGGATTCGCTGTCCCTTAGATCGGAAATTTGCTTCCGGTAATCGGTAGCACTGAGTTCAGGTGGTTTCTTCAGTGAAAGCGTAGCCAGTCGGGTACGGGTCAGTTCCAGTTGGTGAGCTTCTTCACTTCCCTTTCCCGAACCCGGACGGTTTCGTTTCGCGATAGCTTCCAGGGCGGTTGCTTTACCGTTGAGAATCCATTCGGCCGAGGTATTGATCTCAAAGGGGGAGGGTGTCGTGGAAGCCAGCACCATCGACAATCCGAAATCGAGTGAGGGCCGGTCGCGCGATTGGAGGAACTGAAGCTGTCGACCTTCAGGCAATCCGGGCAAGACCCGGGAGATATGGCTGTGCGTCGCACGTCGACAATCGTTGAGTGATAGCAGGGCTTCTTTTCTGTGGCCGGCCGTTCGTTTAATCCGGGCAAGATTGTTGAGAAAGAAGATACGCTGTGGATGAGCCTTGCCGTAGAGGCGCTCCATCATTTGACAGGATTCATCAAGGTATGAAATCGCTTTCTCCTTCGAATTGGTAGCACTGTAGATCAGCCCCAGATTGTTCAGACTTCTCGCAGTGTCGAGGTGATCTCCTAAGTGCTTTCTTCGAATATCATAAGCTTTCTTATAAAAGTCGGCCGCTTTCGGGTATTCCTGCTTCACATAATAAATCGAACCAAGATTATCGAGCGCCGTTGCCGACGAAGGGACCGAAGAGGACCCGGAGGGAGATTTTATACCGAAAGCCTTTTGGTAACTTGCCTCGGCCTTTTCGTATTCCCCTTGTTCAAAATAGACATTGCCCAGATTGTTGATCACGATCGCCGTATCGGAATGGGCGTCACCGAGCTTTTGTTTCTTGTCGTCGATCGCTCTCAGAATAATGGCTTCCGCTTTGGCGAATTCTCCCATTGCCCGATACAACTCTCCGAGATTATTGAGGGTTGAACTGAAGGCTGCTTTGGGATCGTCCGAAGTGCCCCGCCTTTCCCAGATCGCAATCGAATCGAGAAAGTGTGCTTCGGAGCGATCGAACTGTCCCTTCTTTTTGTAGAGAAGACCCAGGTTGGAGTGAATTGCCGCAAGGGAGACGTGGTCTTCTCCCATCGCCTGCTTTCGAAGCGGAAGGAGTTCCAGAAGGGTTTGTTCCCGGCGATCCCGGTCTCCAATCACATCATACAATTCGGCCAGAGCATTCAGACTCGCGGTGGTGTCAATGTGGGCGGCTCCTTTAAGGGATTTTTTGATTTCATGTGCCCGACGCAGGAGAGGTTCTGCCTCAACAAAGTCCCGGGTCTCCTGATAGAGTTTCCCGAGGTTGGTACACATTTTTGCGGTGTTGGAATGATAGCCGAGATGTTCCTCACAAATCCGGAATGCCTCCCGATAAACGTTCTCCGCCTCATCGAAGTTTTTGAGATACTTGTGAATCAATCCCAGGTAGGCAAGACACGCCACGGTGTCGGTGAATTCTTCACCGAGCAATTCACGTCGCGCCACGAGGGATGATTGAGCGAGGGGAACGGCTTCTTTCAGCTTGCCCTGTTTATAGAGCGCCGCGACCTGCTGCATCGCTTCATCAGCTTGTTGCAGGCGGGAGAGTTGTTGGCGAGTCATCGTCGCTTTGCGTTGTTCCTTCTCATGGAGGAGACGGCTGTCAGTCAGTTGCCAGTTTCCCTCGGACAGAAACTTCTGCATCACCTGATAGGCTTCCTTGTATAAAGAAGAGGCCTCCCCGTGCTGATGGTTTTGGCTGAGGCGGGAAGCGACTCCATTCAAGGCATAAATGAAACTGCCTGCGTAGACTTTCTCATCCATACTTGCATCGGATTGGGCAAGTTGGAAAAGCTGCCGTTCCAGCGGGAGTAACTCCGCCTGCCGGGTCGCGGCGGTTTCGTATTCCTTATTCTTGACGGCTAGCTGCCAGGATTGAAAAAGGGGTTCCCGAATCCGGGTGATGGAATCTTTGTCCTGAGAGATGGCCAGTGATGAATGAACGATGAGCCAAAATATGCATCCAGCGATCAAGGTTGGCCGATCTTTCATAAACCGAGAGTACCAGTTGGAGGGGGCTGTCACAAGAAAACAATCATTCCCGGACTGCTGCTTTGTCGAAGTGGTGAGGTAGCAATTTTCAAGCTGGAGACGAACAGGTTCTAGTTCAAGACCACTGCAATTGGCATTGAAGATTTTTTACGCTCTTCAAAAACTTTGACCATCGCCATTTCATACTTAAGATCACCTAAATGGAATCGACTGAAAAAGGGCCACAATTGCGAGAGCGTGCCATTCCCGGAACCCATGCCTTCGCGGTTCGGGTTTGCGAACAATATCTAGAGCCCGGAAAAGACGTTAAACTTCTCGATATCGGGGCCGGGGAAGGTGCTCTTTCCAAACGCCTGCTGGATGCGGGATATCAGGTCGAAGCCTGCGAATTGTATACCGAGCAATTCAAGCTGACAGAAGTCCCATGCCACGAAGTGGATCTAAACAAGCCGTGGCCTTTTGAGGACAATTCGGTAGACGGGATCATCGCGGTGGAATTGGTTGAGCATATCGAGGACCACCTCTCGATGTTTGAGGAAGCGGCCCGGGTATTGAAACCGGGTGGTCGCCTGCTTTTTACAACTCCGAATATACTCTCGCTGAAATCGAGGATTTCCTTCCTCTTTACCGGCTATTTTTATTCCTTTGGCCCGCTCAGTAGGCATGGTTTCTCCGATGGCCGTCCCCACATTTCCCCATTCACAATAGATCGATATCGTTATGTATTAAAAGGAGTGGGCTTGGACTTGATCGGGATAGAAACCGATAAAATGCAGAACTCCTCAAAATTTTGGGGCTGGATGATTCCTATCATTCGCCTCAACGCGGCGAGGAAGTGGGGCAAAGGAAAAGATATAAAGATGCAGAATTCGACCAAAGCGCTGTTTGGTCGAAAGCTAGTCGCGATTTTCGAGAAACCGGAGGGCTAGCATAGACTCAAGTGAAATGTCCGGGGCCGGATTATCCCGGCGGGAGTGCTATCGCCCCGGGCGATCCAAGTGCAAGTGAAGTATGCGTCGAATTTCTTCAATAGCTTCTTCATTTTCAGGAACTCCGTGATCAGATTCAACAATCAACTCGGATTCAACTCCATCAAGATGGGAGCTCCAGTAAGGTACCCGACTCAGAGGACAATACCATCGCCTTAGATCTAATACTGAATAAACAACACCGAAAATTGGGGTATGAAATGGCCGACAAAACGCAGGAATCTCTCGGACAGAATTTGCCCTGATCTATTTGTGGATACCCCGGATAGAATTTTTCGTCATTTTTTGTAATAGTTGACCACAAATCGACAATACGAAGATGAATGGACAACTCAGAAGATTCTTTCAAGCGACTGACGATCGAATGGACCCGCGCCCAACCGGCGGTGGGACGATTCGTGCGTTCATTCGTGCGAAATCGTGCCGACGCGGATGATGTTCTCCAGGAAGTGGCTCTGATCATTGTCGACAGCTTCGACAAATACGATTCAGAGCGCCCCTTTATCGGATGGGCATTGGGAGTAGCTCGCAATGTCGTGAAGGCACACTTCCGGAAGCAACTTCGTCGTCCAGTGACGGTCGAAGACGAAACGGCAGTCGATCGGGTGGCCGAAGCTTTTGAGAAGCTTCAACCTGAACTGGAGGACATGAAAGAAGCGCTCGCAGAATGCATGCAGCGCGTTCCTTCCGAAGATCGCCAGATCCTGGCATTGCAATACGAAGACGATCTCAAATCAGCTGCCATCGCCGAACGCATTGGGAAAACGCCCAACCATGTGGCGGTATTGATGCACCGGTTGCGGGTGGGGCTGCGGCAATGCGTCGAACGGAAAATGAACCCTGTGACCAACGCTTCTTAAGATGATTGCTGATAGAGAGAAGCAGCTGAGCCGGTATTTGCACGGCGAGAGTTCTGAAGAGGAGACACGTGAACTCCTTGGATGGGTCGCCGGGAATGATCAAAACTCAGCGGCTTTTGCGCGGGCCTGCGTGGTCGATGAACTCACGGGTGAACTGATAGAAGAAGGGCGACTGACGGAGGTCGATGCGACTTCTTTCAAGTCACCCGTTTCCCACATAGCGATTGGCTGGAGAATTGCCGCCGTGCTCGCCATTTCGCTAATTGGTCTAACGATCTTGCGTCATTTCCTATTAACCTCGAGTGAATTTGCGATCGTAGCCCAATCTGTGGGAGCGCGTTTGCCGGACGGTTCGGCCATCGAAATTGATCGAAAAGTAGGTCGGGAAATCTTCGAAATCGGGGAAGGTCTGGTTCGGCTCGATTTTTCTCATGGGGCTTCCATGACGGTCGAAGGGCCGGCACGGTTCGAGCTTCGGGATGCGATGCATGTATTTTTCGATGAAGGTATCGCGACTTTCCAGGTTCCGGAATCGGCGAAGGGATTCACTGTCGACACAGCGGATGCGGAGGTGATCGACCTCGGAACGGCGTTTGGTCTCTCTCGAAGAGAGGGTGAGACAACCGACGTGTGTGTGTTCGAAGGCGAAGTCAAAGTCGAAGGAAAGCTAATCCGGGCCGGTGAAGCAATCTCCGCTCGCCAGGGTGCGGGTATTGAGTCGAGCGCCTTCGAAACGACAATCTATGAGAATGCCTGGCCCGTCACTTCGGGAGTATTACAGACGACTGGCAGAATGCGATTTGTCTCACCGGGGCCGGGCCTGGTTCCGGGAAAATTCGAGGACAACGAACACTTCACCGTCTTTCTCGAACGCCGTTATGCAAGGACCTCGGAACCGGTTCAAGTGGATCTGACGGATCCCGGCGAGTTTCGTCGGATTCGACGAAATGACGGTCCCGAGATTCCTGCCGGCGTCGAAGTCCGGAGCTACCTCATACAACTGGATCCGGTGGGCTTGCTGGAAAAATACGACGGCGACAAGCCACGCGTCCAGGGGCAGATCACTTTTGATCAGCCGATTCTCGCCCTGATTGCGAGCGGTCGAAAACTCCTCCAATCGGATGCGATGCTCGGTCACGAAAACGGTGACTACGGAAGCCTGCCGCGTGGATTGGAAGCTCCAAAATCAGATACGGACGAAGCGGTGTCCGAAGGAAAAGATATCCTCATCCTCGCCGCCGACCAACGCACCCTCATCCTCAATTTTGCCGCCGCCTCGGCCGTAGACCAACTGCGTGTCCTTGTGGCAAGCAAACCCTGAACCTGAATTTTACTCGATCATGACAACTCTGAAATCACCTCCCAGCCGGCGCCATTTTCTTCGGGGAACCGGCGGTGCCATGATGTCGCTACCGTTTCTCGAATCTCTCAGTGTGGCGAACGCGAAAGACCCCGCCGAGGTTCCGATGAGAATGTTCTGTATCGGTAACAATTTCGGTTACGTGCCGAAACTGTTTTTCCCTTCGGAAACGGGTGCTGACTATAGGATGCCGGAGCTTCTCAGGAAGCTGGAACCCTGGCGCGAGCAGTTCACCATTTTTTCGCAGTTGGATCACGGCTCCGAAGGCGTTGGCGGGCACGGTGGCGTTCATGCTTTTCTCTCAGGGATCCTCTCAAAAAACTCGAAGGGCTATGCTGAGGGCAACGTCACGATCGATCAGAAGGCAGCTGCCCACGTTGGAGCTCAGACGCGCTATCCTTCGATGCAATTGGCGTGTGAAAGCAGTGTTGGGAATCAGCTTTCCTGGAGCACTTCAGGTGTCGCCCTTCCTCCGATCGAGGATCTCTCGAAGATCTTCGCGATGCTATTCCAAGGGACTGATCCAGGCAAAGTTGGCCTCCTCAAGCGATCGAGTGATCGGCGCCTCAGCATTCTCGATCTAGTGAAGACGGATGCGGATCGCATGAAAGGCAAGATCGGAAAAACGGACCGGGAGAAACTCGATCAATACTTCACCTCGATAAGGGAACTCGAGCTTCGCCTGACTCAATCGAAAGAGTGGTATGACCGCCCGAAGCCGGAGGTTGAATATTCGCTGCGCGAGGATGCCGATGATCTGGATTTCGTGGATCGACTGCCTCTCTACTACGACCTTGTTACTCTTGCCCTTCAGACCGACTCTACCCGGGCGATCACCCTGGAGGTTTCCGGAATCGGGGACAACTCTGGAGGCCTCCCTCTGACCAAAGGCTACCATCAGCTTACTCATCATGGAAAAGTCGAAGGCTATATCAAGGAGCTGTCGGTCATCGAGAATGTTCACACTGCCGCCTTTGCCGGATTCTTGAAGAAGGCTTCCGACATTGAGGAAGCGAATGGGAAAACGCTTCTGGATAACACCATGACCCTGTTCGGCAGCGGGATGGGAAATGCCAGTTCTCACTCGAACAAGGATCTGCCGATGGTCCTTGCAGGTGGCGGTTTCAAACATGGGCAACACCTGCGGTTCGAGAAAGACAAATCGCGGGGAACTGAAACGCCCGCCTGTAACCTGTTCGTCTCGATGCTGCAACGTTTCGGAATCGAAACAGATCAATTCAATACGTCCACGGGAACTCTGACCGGATTGGAGGTCGCCTGATGAGTCGTATCACCCTGTCATTCCTGCACCTTGTCACCCTGTCAGGCTTCCTTCTGACTTCAGGGCTCACCCGTGCGCAGGACGCTGCTCTTGCTCCCATTGTGCCCGCCTTTGTAGAGAAATACTGCCTGGAGTGTCACGATGATCTCGTCACCAAAGGGGATCGTGATTTCCTCCCTTTCCTGGATAATCCGGGAGTTGTCGACCAACTCATCGCTGTAGAGGAAATTCTCGACCAGCTGAACCTCGGCGAGATGCCACCACAGAAGAAAGGCGTCGCTCAACCGGAGGATGATGAGCGCCGCAAAGTGGTCGACGAAATGACACGCTACCTCCTGGCAATCGAAGGGGCCTCCATTCCTGATGACACCCCGCTTCGTCGCCTGACACGCTACGAATACAAAAATACGATTCGGGAACTACTCGGGATCGATCCCGATATCAACGATGCGACAGCGTCGTTTCCGGAGGATCAAAAACATCATGGCTTTGCTACTGTCGGACAGTCTCAGGTGATCTCGGAACACCAACTCGGGCTTTACCTCAATGCCGCCAGCTCCTATCTGGATCAAGCATTGGTGTTTGGTCAGGAGAAGCCCGAAGAGAAGCGCATCGAGTTCAAGCCGACGGAATTTTCGTCGGGTCCGGTGTTGAGGGGTGCTGTCGCTTATCGGGCGCTCGCCCCGGATGGTAGCTACGTGGATATCGGCCACGGCGAGCCGGCAGATCGACGTCCCAACGTGCCCAAGAGCCTTCAAAAGAATGGGGTCCCCGCAGCGGGGACCTATCGCGTCACGGTGACAGCGGAGGCAAAGGGGCGTCTCGATCATGGCTACGATCCAGAGATTCTCGGTATTGATTTGAGCCAGCCGATCAAGCTGGGTGTTTGTTTTGGCGAAAGCTTCCGGGCACTCGAAAAGTCCACGACCCGGGGACGCAACATTATCGAAGTCATCGAGTTGGCGGACAACCAAGTCGAGACCTACAGCACGACCGCTTGGATGCCAGCAGGCGCAGTACCGTTCCTCAACTGGATCAACGGACCGGGTGCCTCGAAGCGACATGTCAGGATGATCATCGAGAATTATCATCCCGATTCCATTGTCTGGACCCCAACGAGCGTCGACGTTCGGCGTGAGCAGGGCAAGACGATCACGGACGAGCAAGTGGCGCGGCACAATGCCAAGGTGGTGCCCGCATCACATGTCTTCCGCGGCCCCCGGATTCGTCTCTACGACATGGTCGTCGAAGGGCCGCTCGTAGAGGATTGGCCGCCAGCGAATCACACCGCCCTGGTCGGCCCAACGACGGACGCAAAGGAAGTCGATGTTCCAGCCGCGATGTTGAAGCTGGCGGAGCGGGCTTTCCGCCGCCCCGTAACCGAACAGGAAATCGCGCATCATATTGCCTTTGTCTATCAGTCGATTGCCGAAGGTGACAGTTATAAGGAGGCGATTGCATCCGGGTTCAGCTCCCTCCTGGCGTCACCGCACTTTCTCTATCTCGATGAAGGCGATCCGGAACAAGGAGAGAATCTGAGTCCGTATCAGCTGGCGAGCCGACTCTCCTACTTTCTCTGGAGCACGATGCCCGATGAGGAACTGATGCAGGCTGCTGCCGAAGGCAAACTCGCTTCCTATCAGGACGTCCTTACTCAGGCGGAACGCATGCTCGATGATCCGAAAGCGGAGGAGTTCGCGCGAAACTTCACCGATGGCTGGCTGCGGCTCGACAAGCTGGGCACGATGCCCCCGGGACCAAAGCAATTTCCCAACTACCTGAAGCGACGACTTGAAGATGCAATGCGCACGGAGACTCAGTTGTTGGTTGCTCACGTTCTGCGAGAGAACCGTCCCATCACGGATTTCCTCGACGCCGATTACACCTTTCTCAATGACAATCTAGCCGAGCACTACGGGGTTCCGGGTGTATTGGGAGAACCTTTCCGCAAAGTTGCGCTTCCAGCTGAGAGCCGACGCCGCGGCTTGACTGGCCATGCCAGCGTGCTAACGGCCTCGGCCAATGGAGTTGAGACTTCGCCGGTAGTGCGGGGCATATGGGTCCTCGAAAGCTTACTGGGAACACCGCCGCCGCCGCCTCCACCCGACGTGCCGCCGATCGAACCCGACACGCGGGGAACCACCACGATTCGCGAACAACTGGAAAAGCACCGCGATGTTGCGGCCTGCTCTGATTGCCATGCGAAGATCGATCCCTGGGGATTTGCTCTTGAGCCCTACGGTCCGATCGGTGGATTGCGGACTCACTATCCAAGGCCCGACAATCGCGGCAAGGGGCCTGAGATTGATCCCTCCGTCATTTTGCCTTCTGGTCAGGAAATCGCAGATGAGAAAGGACTCCGCACCGCCTTGCTCGAGAGAAAGGACATGGTGCTGAAAAATCTCATTCGCCAATTGCTGACCTACGGAACCGGCCGCGAGCCGCAACTTGTTGATCACGCCGAGATTCGGAAGATCGAGGAGCAGGTCAAGCGCCGCGGTTATGGCATGCGGGATCTCGTAACTCTGGTCGCGGCCAGCAAGAATTTTCGAAGACGTTAGTCTGAATTTTTTTGCCGCTCTCGAAAAATGTGATCTTGATCCGGCTGGAATGGCCGAGTCATGAGATTGGCAGAACATGGGCAACCAGCATTCGCGTTTCGGTTCGCCGATCAAGTGGGCGGGGATTCGCCAGTCATTCACCATCTGATCGAGCGTCCTTCGGCCGCAGCCGACCCACTCGAACAGGAGCTTGTGTCCTGGCTATCTAATTCGGGGATTTCTAGCCCTGGATCGGCACAAGGATTTCACACGCCGTTTTAACCAGAGCCAACCGCTCCGAGGAATTTACTTCCAACACGATCCCTCTATCTCGGGGAACAGAGTGCAGTTCACGTCAATTGGTGGAGGCCTGGATTTCATACCTCCTGTAAAAAACCTTGTAACTAATTTTCAGTAAAAGGGATAAGTGGAGGTGAGGGGAGTTTCACCCCTGTTTGTGTTTCTGTAACCCTCTTATAATGAGGGGGTTAAGTGGAGGTGAGGGGAGTTTCTGATTGGAATTCGCTTTTTCAAGGAGTTCTTATCAGTGCGTCGGTCCTAGCGGGATTGAGGGGGTGCAAAAAAAGTGGTCGAATTACCAAATTCGTCGCTCTGTGCCTAACGGCGGCAGCGCAAAACCGAACTCTACCAAAGCAGGCAAACTATCGGTAAACCTCGACTTAGTTACTGATACGGGTGTATCGACTTCGTGCCAAATCGAAGGTGTCTCTATGACATAGACCAATCTCATCCGATCGCGGGTTCGCTCCTGTGGTTTCGCTGAGAACCACACTCTGTGCTCACCTCCCTATCCGCCATACCAATTTTGGGAAAACCACCCCACCCCTACGAAAGCGCCCTCAAAGTCCGCTGCAGTTTTCGCAACTTCTTCTGCAGGCGTTTCGCTTTACTGCGCTGACCCTTTCTCTTCGCGATCTTCACCTTCCTCTTAAACTTCTTGATCTTGCTCTTCAGACTCGCAATCAGAGCCGAATTATCGATGGGGAATTGAAGGGTGATCGTGGCGCCCGTCTCGGTGACTGTCCAGACATACGGCCCTGACGAAACATCAATACCCAAAGAAGCAAAATCAGCGCCCGAAAAAGTCAGCGTCGCGTTCAACGGAGTCCCGGCGACATACGTATCATCAAGAATGATTTCGCTCATCAAGATCGCGATATTATCACCAGTCCCGACGCCAACGTCTTCCATGTTACCGCCAGCACCAAATGGGACATCTGCATCAAGAGCAAACTTCTCGACATCAGAAGTAGTTTGCCATGCTTCAAACCGGCCATCTACAGGACTAACTATCGTCTCAGGTAAAAAAGAACCAGTATCTAAGGGTACCCCCGGACTCAAAGATCCTGAAATTGTAAAAATCACATCAGGCCCGATCTCCTCACCTTCGATGATAAGCTGTGCATTCGCTGAATTTGCAATCAGTAACAGCAAGCCGACACAAGACGCTCCGAATAAGGGTAATTTCTGTTCACCTCGGAAGCAAAAGGATGAGAATAGTTTTTTCATAGGATAGGTGGAGTTTCCATTCATAATCGGCCAGATCAAGCAGTATTGCACCCCCTCAATCCCGCTAGGACCGACGCACCGATAAGAACTCCTTGAAAAAGCGAATTCCTCTCAGTAAGCAATCGACGCTCCCGAGCTGGGGCAGGAGTATGGGAAGAATGCAAAGAAGGGCCTGAGTGATCTCGTATTCGGCCGCAACGTCACAGTCAAGGTAACCGGACTCGACAGATACCAGCGCACTCTTGGCTTCGTACAGGCAGACGGTGTGAGCGTGAATCACACCATGATTCTGAAGGGCCTAGCGTGGCACTATAAGGAATACTCGAAGGATCAGGACCTCGCCCAGGCAGAGATCGACGCGAGAGCGAAGAAGGCAGGCTTGTGGCACGATTGGAAGCCGATGGGCCCTTGGGACTGGCGGGCACTTCAGAAGCGAAATGCGACAGCAAAGAAGGCGGCTGAATCAAAAACGGTGATGCCGCTCTCATCGAGTGCATCAAAAGAGAAGCCAGGAGCAATGTTCTGGCTCAGTACGAGTTCAAACAAACGGCACAATCGAAGCTGCCGCTACTTCGGGGAAACGAAGAGAGGAAGATACTGCACTGGTGACGTGGGGAGTGCGTGCGGGATTTGTGGGGGATGACCGGATAGCGGGAGGACACGCCGCAGGCGGGTCAATTCAGGGACTTGCTACGCGAAATCCGATGGCGCTGCCCTCGGAGCCGGGATCGTAGCTGGACCGGAAGGAGGAACGCAGGAAGCTCTCGAAGTCGAGCCACGAGCCGCCCCGCAGCCCCCGAAACGAAACGCTGTTCACGGCATCATTCCACTCCCACACGTTCCCACCCATATCGAACGCCCCGTAAAAGCTCGCGCTTCCCGCTCCACCGCTGCCCACGGTTGTCACGTTGCCATCCTGTCCGTTCCAGTCCGCACCCCCATTGTGATTGGCGATGTTCGCCGTGTCATTGGTGATCTCTCCAAACGCGTTCACCATGCCCTCGGTTGGCACACCGTTGCTCATTGTCGGATACAGCCAGTAATCGTCCGTGTCCCCTCCATCGCCTGAGGGTTGGTGATACGCTGCCTTGTACCACTCGTCCTCGCTCGGTATCCAATACTTCGCCCCCGCGTTGCGGGTGATGTCGAGTCTCCCACTCGTCTCTCCGTCCAGCGTGTACGCTCCCTGTTCCGTCGTGCTCGCATCCTGCGCCCCCGTCGCCATCCCGTTGTGCAGCCAGTTGCAGAATCGCGCACAGTCGAACCAGCTCACGTAGGTCACAGGCTTGTCGCACATCGCAGACTTCGCCGTGTAGCCGTAACTGCCATCCGCGCCGGTCTGCCGTATCCCGCCACGCGCATTGCTCTCCATGTCCGTGTTGAACAGGCCGTAAGCATCCGTCGCCGCCACCGCGTTCAAAAACACCGCATATTGCGCGTTGGTCACCTCGTATTTCCCGATCTGGAAAGTTTCCGCCACTGCACCGTAAACACTTGCTTCGCTGGCGTTTCCCGCATCGGTTCCGTTTCCCGCATTCCCCACCGTCACCATCTCGATGAACGAC
This sequence comes from uncultured Verrucomicrobiales bacterium, assembly GCA_913058215.1. Taxonomy (GTDB): domain Bacteria; phylum Verrucomicrobiota; class Verrucomicrobiia; order Verrucomicrobiales; family DEV007; genus Arctic95D-9. Next base: position 8,604 of record CAJXQE010000025.1, on the reverse strand, counting down.
ACCGGACCGGGAACGATAACCGGGCGTCTCGCGATCGCCAACTGCTTGGTCAACTTCTTAATCTTCTTCTTGAGCTTCTTCACGATCCGTCTTGTCGCGCTCGCACTTGCCGCTTCCACGCTCGGAACGACACTCAAAGGGCCGACCAGGCTAAAGAAGAGACCAAAGAGAAGAGTCAATGTCAGTATTCGTCGCGGGAGAGGTTTTTTCCACATACCGCGAAACTAGGGGAAGCGTCGATTTTTTCAAGGCGATTCAATGGCGGGATTCCCGCTTCAGGGGTACGTGTGATGCGGCAATTGCGGGTCCCTAGCCTGGATCAAATGGCCGACTCGAATGCGAAAGAGCGGCCAAAGGAGTTCCACCTACTTTCCACATAACTTCACCGAATTGCCTCGCCTCCGCTCGCATGGAAGAGACGCAGCCCCCATTCTTACGTGGAACGCCCATTCAAAAAGGGGGTTCTTACGGACTTAAAATCCGTTGAACTTTTGTTCGTACGGGTTCGATTCCCGTCGCCGGTATTTAAATCAACGACGTTTGCGGTTGTTCCCACCGCCGCCTCTACCTCGATTGTTATTTCCGCCACCACCCCGGTTGTTGTTCCGGTTGTTGTTGGCGGAAGGACGGGCTACTGATTGGAATTCGCTTTTTCAAGGAGTTCTTATCGGTGCGTCGGTCCTACCGGGATTGAGAGGGAGCAACCTTGCCCGACCCCGTTTACGTTCATGGGGGCCTATATCTTCTCGCCAGGAGGAATGCAAATCAGACCAGACGAATATAGAAACGAGCTTCCGGTGGGGCCCCCGTTCCCATCTTTTTTCGTGCCAACCTTAAGCCCCGGCGCTCCATTTTTACCCCGCCCCGGATTAAATGGGTTTCGCTCTATGATCTTCGGATTCCAAATATCAAGCCCGCTGTGCCCTTCGATAACCTCACCGTGGACTATCGGGAAAACATGATAAGCATTGTTTCCGATCGCAACGCAAAATGGCACATTAGCCAGTTCAGGTGGAGGACTCGCGCCAAACCCAACAAGAGAGGTTGCGTTATTAACTTTGAGCTCGGGATACTTGTAGTTACCCTTGTTGACAGCTGTATGCCAGCTCCACCAATGAGGCCCATAGTTGCGGTAGCTACGACGGAATTCCGTGTCCCTCGATTTCAGATTTTTAACTGCTTTCGCAATCCGATCCTTGCGTTCTTCTGGAGTTTCATTCGGAGGCTCTACAAGGTCAGAAAGAGTGTTGTAATAATAGACCTTCCATCCAAGCTTCTGGAGTGCCACGATGAGGACGGCTCCGTCAGCCTTGTTCGAGCTGACCAGCTTTTCAAGACTCTCAAACTCTCTCTTCATTCCTGCGGAAAGCATCCCGGCTTCCACTGCATCTAGGGTGAATTCGACACAGCTGTGCCTGACTAGCTGTTTCTCGACAGCAGTAAGCTTCTTCTGACCAAGCTTTCTTCTGATGTAGTTCTCGATAGATTCGTTTTCCGAGCCATATTTTGCAGTACTCCAGAACTGCGAGAATTTATGTTTTTTGAAGAACACAAGGTGGTCATCCCATCGTTTGCGCGTGAATTCCACTGCTGCCCTACTGAACCTTTCGGAGTTATTCACCATCGACTTCTTTCCGCCTTGGCCGATGCTCTCGGAGTACTCCGAAAGACCTTCAACCTGGGATCCGTCAGAGCTTTCGAACGAGAGAATGAATGAGAGAGAAAGAGTCGTTAAGATAGCTCTACGAACTGTATGGCTTTTCATGATGAGTGCAGCGAACCCTTTTTACGGGACATGGTGGGTGGCTTTCGGTGTATTTGTTCTGTCTGCCTGTTGGCGTATCTTCTTGCACTGACTGGTTCGCAATTCACGATTGAAGCAATAAATCCTTAGTTAGTCAAGTCAGGTTCGAGGATTCCATATCGCTAACATCCCAAGGGGCAGGCAACCCATTCCCTGCCCCAGTCCCTGTCCGGTTTCAGCAGTAACGCCAATCCGCCTACTCCACCGGAAACGGGCTCTGCTTCACCCCTCCGGGCTCCACTAAAGAAAGTCTTGAACTGGCGGTGATTGCAATTCACTATAGCAAAATGAGGTCCCTTATGATTATTCTCATGGTCCTGACAGTAGCATCTTGCAAAACAATCAATACCCGACAGGCGGCAGCGGATCCCGGTTGTGCCCCCGACTTCTCTATTGTCCATCTTTCTGGAAAAATTACAGAAGCCCCCGCGAATTCACTGTGGCCCAAGAAAGTGCGGATAGGCGCAAAGTATAATTTTTGGATGGTGATTGACAACCGCGTTCAGGATGATCGTCCAAAAAATCCTAATGAAGGATCGTATCCAATGAATCATTTGCCTACTCGATATGACTTACAAGTAGCCGACGTCAAACTTTCTTCGACCGATAGAAATCCGAGTAGGTTTCATGTAACGTATACGATAACTTTCCCGGAAAGAAATGGGAAAGCTACCAGATGAACCCCGGATATCATACAGAGCCTCCCAATTTGCCAAAACTTGCAGCAGTTGCTCCGTATGTCCGACTGTATCTTCTAAGTTGGGATACAATTAACACTGATGCGCTACCTTTTAAACAACTCCCTCTATCCAAGCTCAAGAGTAATCAAAGCCAGAAACATTTCTTTATCAGTGCCAACGAGAAAGGTAATGTGAAAAATCGGCAACCGATCAGAGGAGATACTACCAAGTTCAGGGTATATCATACTTCTCATCAGAACTTGGATAATCTTTACAGCAAGCTAGTGAAAATATAAAAACCGTATATCACGGGTTACTGGTAGATTCTATTTAGAGCTGACAGATTCTGGTAATCTGATCGCTGAACTGCTGGGAAATTGCATTTTCAATTCTGACGTCTAATTGCGGGCGGGAGCCGGGACTAAAGGGGGCGGTGGCAATACAAACAGGTCAGGCTGGGTTTAATATTCGGGTAACTGATTGCTAGGTTTTGGCAAAGGTCATCGAGGATAAGCTTATCAATTGAATCGGTCCAAGTAAGAGGGCGATCAGCCTGAACTTTGTGAAAATACCCTTGACCCAGTTTTTTGGAATACGCTACGATTCGTCCGAATGGGGCCAATGAAAATCGGGCCACTTAGAATTGTTCAGTAGTATTTAACAGAAAGAAATAAATGGATGATGCATTCTTAAAAGACTGCGGGGATTACAAAAAGCACATGAAGGTTAGCGGGACCGATTCGCATCTTCAAGTTCAACTTAGAATTGACGCCGGTTTACCAGCGGGCACGGCAGGGTATATCATTTTGAGTGTTATGCCTGGGCTCGGGATTCCTGGTATTAAACCATATGCTACATTCACTCAGAGTATTGTGTTGGATCAATGGTCAAGTGAAAGCGGTCGGGGAGTATATGAAACTTTTGTAGTTCCGATCCCAAAAGGATACGGGCATTTAATAAAAACAATTGGTACTGTTAGCTTAGATACTTACGATTTGCCACCCATCCTCACAGCCGATTGAATGGAAATCTATTACCTAACAGGAATTTCCTTTTTCAAGAAGTTCTTATCGGGGCGTCGGTCCGGCCGGGTTTGAGGGGGTGCGGAATTCAGGACTCTGCAGCGGTGACATTTTGGCCCTTTGCCACCTTATTTTCCTGATTTTAACGACCATGAATGGAGATAATCCTGATCTTCCGGGCTGAACACCTTGATCAGGTAGGTGACCTTGTTGCCGTCGTCCCATTGAATGATCGTCTTCTCTCGATCGTCGGAGACAGCAATGACGCGGCCCTTCTTCATCAAACCGTTAGCGCTTTTGAACTCACGAATTTCCGCGATCGGTATTTCGATCCTGTTCCACCCTCTGCCCGTCTCATAGAGTTCAGGATTGTAGATCCATAATTGCGGCTCGCGAACCACCACCGAGTCAACGACGAAACCCTCTCCGCGCAAAACCTCATTCATTCCTTTACGGTCTTTATCGAACATGCGGAGCTTCTGAGGGAGATTTTTTTCTCTGACGTTTCCGGCAACAATGCAGAGTTTCTCAGCAGGAAGATTTACTGTCAGGGACTCCTCCGGGTTCACCTCCAGTTTTCGCGAAGATATACCTTGGGCTCCGTCGGTAGCGAAACTGACTTCAAGATTCAAAACCATTTTCCCAAGATTCCGGATCGTGACGGGAATGCCGCATTTCGATGTGCCTTCTCCTTGAATCCAGACGACTGCGCACACTCTCCCCCGGACGTCATCGCCGCCCCCTCGGAAGACGTCGATTCCTCCGGACCGAGGAAAAGGATTACTCTGGTGGCTGCGACGGAAATACTGCATCCGGCCGGATAAACGAATCTTCCCGCCCCTTGGCTTCCTGGCCAACCGAGTGACTTCTTCCTTGGGCATAACGACCCAAACCACGCTGGGATCAGGCCCCAATCGCCGTGCGATCCAAGGCATAACCGGCTTCTCGGGCGGCGGTTCCGGCCGGATAACCGCCAACGCGGGAATCTCCCACGTATCCGATTTGGAGGATCCTGGATCCAACCGCACCTGAATGAATTGGCCTTCCCCGGTTCTTCGAACCTTCTCGACTGTTCCTTCCCACTCCACCTTCAACCCGCCGAAAGCGTAATCGAGTCGTGCAAGCAACTCCTTCTCCTTCATCATTGGCCTCCAACCGCGCGGCGACTCTTCGGACCCACCCAGAGGCAACGCTGGTCCGAGCACATGCCCGTCAAGAATTGTAAGCAGCGACCCGGTAAACTCCTCGTAGCTGCCGCTCGGCTTGTCCGCTGAATGCTCTGCCTCAACGGGTGGATCGATGTCGACGGCCGAGACAAAGTGGAAAGGCAGCGACAGACATGCCAGCAGGGAGAATCGTTTCATGATTGATTACTGACTGATAGGAATTTTCTTTTTCAAGGAGTTCTTATCGGTGCGTCGGTCCTGCCGGGTTTGAGGGGGTGCAAATGCCTTAGAGCCAAGCACCGGACCGCCGCATTTTGTTGGACAAGTTCACGCCCACAACGCTAGCAAAAGATCGCCGTCAAGGGCAACTGTCATTACGTGCTATTTGAAAATCCGCTACCTCGCCGCAGAAAATCGCCCGACCGGGAAACCGTTCTCATATGAAATCGTGAATTCACCGCCCTCTACGGGATAGCGAATCACGGTATCCTTGCGTTCGAAATCCGTCGGCGTTTTGCGAATCACCGCTTCGTCTCCGCCCACCTTCAGCCACTCACCGGCGACTTTGAATACCGATTCGGTGCGACTGCCGAACCCGTGGCCAGTGCTGGTGAAAACTTTGCCGTCGACCATCGATTTGTCGATGAACACCGGCCGCACGTCGAGCTTGACCGCCTGCATGTTGCGCACCATTCGACGGGCGTCGTCGACCGGGCAACTGGCGTCGTCGACTCCATGAATGACGGCGATTCTCGTCATATTACCCCACTGTTTCATCAAATCGAGATGGACAGGATTTCCGACATGGCGAATTTCCCGATCGGCAGGACTGAGGTAATTGGGACTCTTCGGATCCCGGCTCCAACGAGCGTTGAGACCAGTGCCTCCGGGTTCGTTGTATGCCATGTCATCTGTCAGCTCAGACATACCACACATGTCGACGATGCAGGCGAAGGTGCGTGGTGCGAGCTTGTTCACCATGAGCGAAACGTTGCCACCTCCCGAACCGCCGCAGGCAAAAATACGCCCGTCAGCGAAGGAAACGTCGCTGGATTTTAATCCGTCGAACACAAACCACAACGCCCGCAAGGCATCGAGGCCTTGCAGATATCCAAAGTCATACGGCTCGGGATCTTCCACTGACGCCTGCCGACCGCTCTGCAGATAATCCACCGTGATGGCCACCACGTTGAGACGTTCGGCAAGAGCTTTTGGATTTGCCGTTCCCGAGGAACCGCTGCCGCCCCAGTTGTGCAAGCTCAGCATGATGCCGGTGTCCTCTGTCACCTTGGCGAGTTTTCCTCCGGGAAAAACCACTCCGACCTTTACCGTTCGCGGTCCCGGATTCTGTGGCCATTCTTGAGCGGGAATATCGACGACCGCATTCGCCTCGGGAAAATCCGGCCAGGCTGCTGCCGCTTCGTCGCCAGCAAAGGCACTGGGAGCACAGGGGTTCAGCAGAATGACGAAGAGGGTCGCGCTAGCAATGGATGCGAATTTTAACGGTTTCATAGCGAGTAGTGAAGCAGACGACTGATAGGAATTTGCTTATTCAAGGAGTTCTTATCGGGCCGTCGGTCCTGCCGGGTTTGAGGGGGTGCAACGGAGGACTCACCGCAGTCATGGCGGATCCTTTTGGCGGCGTATTCATGGTGATGAACACCTATCAATTTAGAACTGGAACTCCGGAATTACAAAAACTCAAGTTCGTAAACCATTTTAACGTATCCAGTGGCGGGACTATCACAGCTTCGACCAAGCTGGAAGTGGATAACGCTCTGCTTCTGGGTCATGTTCGGCATATTCCACAAGGGATATCAGAATGGTCCATTCTCTTCGCATTCATGATGTTCAAAGAGGGTGTAGCACAAGAATTTACCCGCCTAAAAGCGGAAGATCTTCTGCAATAGACAGCAGCATTCGACGCTAGAACTTTTGACTTTTGGGGGCAACTTTTCTCTGGGGTCAGGCGTGTCTCTGGGGTCAGAAGCATCAGGTAAATTCAAGAGGTAATATTAAACTTTTTTAGAGCAACGATCTGGGCATAGCGATACCTCACCGAGACTTCTAATCGAAGTAATGGTGTTTTGTTAGTCTACTAGAACGTAACTTAAGCAGTCCTGTGAAATTGGATATGCAGTAGAAAACGAGTGCGATTTGCGCTGGCACGTCGCTCGGTATTCCTCTATCCTAGCAGCCTGGTAACTCGTCCTCGTTCTTGTGATCCGGGACGCAGCATCTTAAAGCCATGGTTCACCTGCCGATTTACGGCAGGTGGGTCAGAGGCGAGCGGCGTGAGGCATCCTGACCCAAGCCATCACTTTCGCGTGGCGCCAACATTTAGCCATGCGCTCGCCCCGTTCCCATTTGCATTCTTCCATCAATTCAACAGTTCGTCGGAGTTACCTTCGTTCAGTTTCTGGTAGGAAAAATTGTTCATCGTTCTTTGGGGAAGGGCAGGTGCGCTTTGTGGATCTCCATCGCCGTTCTCCGCCAGAACCCAAGAGGCTTGTCTTCTGCAAACACGGCTTCTTCCCAATTTGGGATGGTGCGCCACTTCTTGACCAGCACCTCCCAGGTTTGTTCTGCCGATTGAGCACGCTGCTCTTGGGTTGCGCTTCTCGCTCGCGATATCGGTGTTTCGTAAGGGATCTGTCTTCGCACTAACGTACGCACCAATCGAAGATATCGTCGTGCTCCAGCAAAGAGCCCATGTTACCCGTTGGCTTCCCAGCGTGCGAAACGCTCTTTCCAATTGGTAGATGGCATGGGGTTGTCAGGCGGGGGTGAAATCCGCCAAACTAACAACCGATGAATGCCAAAACAAAACCCAATCCTAAACAAACCTGTGAATCAATCAAGCTCGGCATCGACGCCCACGCCAAGTGGTATTACGTCGGCCGGCAAGTCGACGGCGCTACGCCGCAGCCCGTCCAGAAAATGACCTTCGAGGGGCTGCTGCGCTTCGTGGCCAAGCAGAGGCGTCTGGCGGGCGAAGTGTATACCTGTTATGAAGCTGGGCCCTTCGGCCATAAGCGTCAGGATAGCGAGGCGTAAGGCATTAAATATCAGTGATTTGACCCTTATTCGTTTGACACGGTCATGGCCCCTGCATGTTTTGGGTGAAAAATTCATCCCTTTCTAAGCGTTCGATTATTCCATCATTTCTTTCCTCTGATTCCATCCTCAATCGTTTGGCGCGACGAACGGGGTGGATGAAGAGAGCTGCCCGATCAATTACTCCCCGGTATTTTGTGAATAGCTTTCTTCTTGCTGCAGCCGAAGGTGAAGCTTCTTTCCGGGAAGTGGCCTCTAATATTGGGTTACACAATAACGATACCGTTTCCAAGCAAGCTCTTTGGGAACGAACGGGGGCGGAGGCAGTTGATTTCTTCAAACGAGTTCTTAGCAAACTCATCAACGATGCTGTCATGCCGGAAACCCGCTGCAAAATCTCCGGAGTTAGGCGGATCCTGCTACAGGATTCCTCAGTGCTGCCTTTGGACCGGTCATTGGCCGAAGTGTTTCCCGGTTCGATCAACCAAAATAAGAAACTTTCTGCGGGCTTGCGTCTTCAGGCCGTGTTCGATCTTGTCAACGGTGAGTCATTGTCTCTGGAATTCCACGGCTACCGGGAACGCACCGACTTGGCCGCCTCCGGGGATATCCTATCACTAATAAAAAAAGGAGACCTCGTCGTCCGTGATCTTGGGTATCTGGTCGGAAAAGTACTAAATGAGATTGGACGGAAGGAGTGCTTTTTCCTCTCCCGCCATATCAATCAACGGGTGGTAACTCTACAGAAAACCAAAGAGAGACTCGATTTGGCGAAGTATCTATCCCGCCACGCTGCGCAAACCGGTGATACCGTCGAATGCGAAGTTCTGGTGGGAAGCTGTCTCTTATACACATCTGACGCTGCCGACGAAGAG
>CAJXQE010000024.1 GCA_913058215.1 uncultured Verrucomicrobiales bacterium | reverse complement strand
CGTCAGATGTGTATAAGAGACAGCCATTGGAGCTGCCGTCGAACTGACCACCTTCATCTCCCGTCGAGAAGTAGAGGTAGCCATCCTGCCCGAAATGCATGTCCCCACCAAGGTGTAGACCGAAGTCATCCTCTTGCTGCATGAGAATTAATTCACTCGTCGAATCGGCAAGGTTCGGATCGGCTGCATCAACAGAGAAGCGGGACAGGCGGCTGTAATTTGTTCCCCCAACATTGACCGAATAGAAAAGATAAAAGTAGCCGTTGGTCTGGTAGTCAGGGTGAAAAACAATCCCCAGCAGTCCGCGTTCATTTCCCGGGTTCCCGATCGCCTCTCCACGAGTCGCCAGCAAGGCCGGAAGGTCGAAGAAAGTAAGACGCACCGGAGGGGCGGCGGCAGTATCCGGAACCAGTCGAACGATTCCATTTTTCTGGGTGACCCAGAGACGCGAAGAATCTCCCGGGGCAATCGCTACGTCGGTAGGCTGGTTGAATGTTAGTCCCGCAAACGCCGGCACCACTGTGAGTGCGGTCGAAGGCGGCTCGCTCGGAATATTGATATCCGAATTCGAAATACGCAAACTTGCGGGAATTTCCACGTTCACCGTCGCAGGAACAGAAATTCCCCCGACTCCGGTGACACGATAGGTGAAACTGTCATTCCCCGCCCCGGCTCCGTCATGCGAGTAAAGAATCCGTCCGGTGGCTGTATCCGGCGTTGCACTTCCATGAATAGGCGCCTGAACAATCTCGACTGTCGACACATCAAATGGACCGGCGTCATTGCCCAAAACCGCTCCATTGATTTTCTGACCATCATGAATCGTGAAGGTGTCATCCTGAGGAACAGGAGGACCGAAACCCGCGTCTGGTCCGGCATCGCGACTGGCAATCACCTCGGCGGCATCAAAGGCATGATCGTAGAGGCGGAACTCCTCATAGCGCGCATTCGTCGTTGAAAGAACACTCCACTGATTCCGTCCCAACCAGTTGTTCACGTCCTGAAGATCATTGAGATGAAAAGCAATGTCAGCGCTTGTCACGGCAACACCGTCCCGATACCAGGTCACCTGCCCTCCTCCTGCCCCGAAAGCACCAACTCCGTCTTCATAGGTGAGCACATAGTGATACTGTGTTCCGGCGACTGTCGGAAGATTAGCATCGAGCGGCACTTCGCTGCCTCCATCATGACGACTCGACTGGCGCTGTTGATTGAGATTACTTCCCCGGCACAGGGTGAGGAGCAGGGTGTCACCGGAGACGGAACCGCCAGCCGGAGTCGCGTCTGCGGTTCCCGTCCATTCCCCTGGGGCTCCCGCTCCGTCGCCCGCAGTATTGAGGCGGCCGAATTCAAACAAGTGCTGCCAGCTCCGACCATCGATCGGGGTCGCCCACACTTCCACGGTCAGGTTGGTTTTTGAAGAGACCAGACCGTTAGGAAGATCGATATAACCCGAGATTGTTGCGTCCGACGCGCCACAGTTCGTTGTTCCCGGCAGAGTGATCCCCGTTCCGTCAAAGGTCGCGCCATTTCCCCGAACCACAGCCGGGGAAGCCGAAACTTCGTCGGCGACGATAGTTCCCGCACCGGCAGCTCCGGCTGCACTGTTGAAAGACCAGCGATGCGTCAGGTCGGCTTTTGCGGATCCTGCAATGAGCAAAAGGAACACCGAAGTGAGCTTGAGAAGAGAATGAATGAATTTCACCATACCTGTTTCTTGGGAAGAAAACGATTCCCGTTACAGACTTGGCGAATTTTTTGATTTTTTTTGGAGAGGGGCGGCTAAGAAGCCACCCGATTTACATGCACACGCTGTGATGACCTAACAAGCAGATCATAAATGCGGATGAGCCCTTTTTTTGAAAGGACTCCAAACCTGCGATTCAAGATCTATTTTTCCAAGTGGTAGTGCTGCAGACCACGCCCCATTGTAATTCCGACTTTTTTGGAAGGAGCTCCGGGTTTTAGAACGGTAAATAGCTGATCATCTCCATCGAAGAAACGACAAGAGCCATTGGCCAGATGTTGAAGCTGGATCTGAGCAAAATCATTGGTCGCTACGAGATCAATTTGACCTGACTTTACAGTCATCGCCACTCCGAAGTTGGGTTTCAGGTTCACAAACGTGCCGTCTGGTTTATTGAGGCGGACGGTTCCCGGACCAAAATTGATGACGTCGACCTTGGAATGATTGATCACCGAGTGCTTCTGAATGATATTATCCAAGTCGGCTAACAATGGATTGTTGGATGGTCTCTGGCCAAATTTATCCTGATCGTCCAGGATCTCCTGCATCTTGTCCAAAATTTTGGCCTTCGTAGCAACTGGACCGGTATTCACGGTTTTAGCTGCCGCCACTTTGGGCTGACTGTTCGAGCTGCCTGTGTTGCCCTGGCCACCCTTGCCGACGGGACGCGGCTGCTCCTGTGCGTTAAGAGAAGGGGAAGCGATCAGCAACAAACTCGTAATCGAGAGTGAAAGAATGGTAATTCTGGTCAGGTAATTTTTCATTTTGTGGATTCCAATGTAGCAGTTTTAATAAATGGGTAGGGTTAGCGATGATCGAAACGGACTCGCTATATTCTCAAGCTCGCCGTTTGAACGGAAGGCAGAAACTTCGCTCCTGCTTTCCTAGCTCGACTTCTGTCTCCCCTCCCATTTTAAAGCTAGAACTTTTACAACTTGATGGCAATCCTATAGTGTCGTGGAATTGGGGAGGCCCAAATCAGACCGGGGAGCAGTGGGTTGTGTTCCAATCCACCAGCAACTAGAAGACGATTCTTTACAGGCACTTTCCGGAGTGAATCGAGCCAGCTCAAAATTCTCTTTCGACTGAGTGAACCCAAAAGGTTCGATATCGCAGCTCTAGAGTGGCAGTATAGGTATTCGATCGCTACCAGATAGCACCGCTATCAACCACACGCCCCCTTCCTCCGGGCATCGCCTCGGGATGGAGGGGGTGAACTGTTTAGACTATTGACCGGGCATCCAATCCGGTGCCTCCAGCAAGCGCAATACCCGTTGTTTTCCAGCTCCATAGACGATAGTCTTGCCATCGGGGCTCCATTCGATATCAACATCCTCTGCATCGAAATCTGAACCTACTTTCAGGCGCATTGTCAAAAACCCGGTATCGGAATCAATCAATCTGATTTCACCGTTGGTGCCGATAGTGGCAACGCGTGAGCCGTCCGGTGCCCACTGCAAATCGCTAACCCCCTGTTCCTGCGCCCTTATGTACCGAGGTATCAGCTTGGACTCTTCGATGGTCCAGAAAATGACGCCACCCACAAGGTTTATAGAAGCGAGACGGTCGCCATTGGGTTCCCATTTGATACCACGAGCCCAGTGGGCGGGCGTTTTACCGCTGGCGATTTCGATACCGGATTTTGAGTCCCTAACCCTGTGATAGCCGTTGACAGACTGAGTAGCAACAAGGGTTCCATCGGGGCTCCATGTGATACCGGTGAGAGCGGAATCTTCTTCATTAAAACTCAGCAATTCCTCTCCAGATTCCGCATCCCAGATGTGGGCATATCCATTATGGTGGACGCTAGCTATTTTCTTTTGGTCCGGGCTCCAGGCCAGTGTGTCGGTCCAACTAAGAGGTCCCGTTTCTGCGATTATCGCCCCCGCATTTTTCAGGTCAATTATGGTGATTGGCTCATTTTCAGAATAAATCGCAGCTCGCATTCCATCGCTACTGATCTTGGCCCGGAGAATGGTTCCCGCTGCCTCGAAAATCCTCGAAGGGGACGATTGCCCGGGTTGCCAGGTGTAGAGGTCTTCGTGATCGGCAAACAGCAGGAGGCCGGCTGCACTCCAGCTAAGGGTGTTACGTTTCGTAGACCACTTGAGCTTTGCCGGCAATATTCGTTCGTCGACGGGATTGTTGACATCGATACTGACCACACGGTTTCCAAAGGCAGCAAGAAGATCGTCTCTGGTAGTCCAATGAATTCCATGGATCGCGCCTCTGTGGTGATAGGTGTGAATAATCTCCCGCTTATGAGCATCCCAAAGTATGAGAGCATTGTCCTCGCCTCCCGTCGCGACCCGTGTGCTATCAGGCGACCACGCCATCCTCTTGATGTTGGCAGATTGATGGGCGGGAAAGTTTCCCAGATTTTTTCCATCGGGAAGTCGCGTAAAATTCAGATTACCTCTCGGAGCGGCTGTTGCGAGCATTGATCCATCAGGACTGCAATTGATCTGGTAGAGCCCGCCACTTCTCCAGTCGGAAGAAAGCTCCCGGGACTTTCCAGTCGCTTCCTCCCAAACTTGAAGGGATTTTGAATCGACATAGAAAAGCGAATTTTCGACGGAGCTCCAGGTAACGTAGGGGTAGTTTCCAACCCCCTCAATCCGGGCGACTTCCTTCTCTGAGCTTACTTCCCATATTCGAATAGACCCCCTGTAACTGGAGTGAAAGAAAAGGCGACCGTCGGGGCTCCAACCCGATCCTGAGAGAATCGGATCATGATTCAGCGAGGCAGGAAGGAGTGACTGGCTTTTTGTATCCCAAAATCGGGTGATTCCACTTTGCTTAGTTAAAGCTAGTCTCAATCCATCCGGCCTCCAGTTCACGAAGGAAGCTCGAAAGGGAATACTATGAATGAGGGTTTTAAAATCGGGAGTACGGATCTCCACTTGTCCCCCTGAAGCAATCGCGACTTGAGTTTCATCGGGGTTGAGAGCCAGCCCTGTAACTGTATCGCCGTATAGGTGCTCGTGAACTTTGGGTATCGAAAGCCCCTTGAGAAACCACCATTCCCAGCCACGGAAATCACCTTCTGTGTTTTCGAGAGCCCATCGATCAGTAGCCTTCTGAATCTGGTCCAGGTCATTGCGCTCCCCCATAATCCCTGTAGCGAGAGTCATTTCGGAGAAGTAGAGATGTTTTTGAATGGTGTCGGACCTCTCATCAGCAATGCCCTTCAACTTCGCCTGATGAAGGGCCACAGCCGGACCGCCTACTGCCAGACCGAGGATAAAGATCAGAACGAGGCTATACAATGCAGCCAGCGTGGGTCGACGCCGTATCCATTTCTTCAGTTTCTCAGTTCGACCAATGGGGCGGGCGATTACCGGTTCGCTCCGCAGCCAGCGTTCCAGGTCTTCAGCAAGGGCGGCGGCTGTCTCATAACGACTCCCTGGATTTTTTTCCAGGCACTTCAGCGAAATTGTTTCAAGGTCCCGATCAATCTCAGTGTCAATCTTTCTTGGCGCCTCAGGTTCTTTATGCACGACGAGACGCATTGTTTCCAGGAGGCTGGTGCTTCGAAAAGGAGGCTGGTTGGTCAATAGCTCATACAGGATCGCACCTAGTCCGTAGATATCGGTCGATGTTGTGACTGTCCGCCCCTCCTCGGCCTGTTCGGGAGCCATATAGTTAGGCGTTCCTAAAATTTGCCCTTCAATCGTTAGCCCGCTTTCGTTCTTGATGTTTTTTGCCAGTCCGAAATCGGTTACATAAGGTTCACCACTTTCATCAACGAGGATATTTTCCGGCTTCAGGTCGCGGTGAAGAATACCGCATTGGTGTGCGGCGAAGACAGCGCGGGCAACTTTTACCATTAAGCGCACTCCGGCTTTGCGATTGATCCGGTATTCAGAAACCCTGTCGCGTAAAGTGGTCCCCTTGATCAACTTCATGCTGAAAAAGCATTGCCCCTCCCACTCGCCGATTTCGTAGATGGGAACAATGTTGGGATGGTCAAGGCTCGCAGCCGCCTCGGCCTCAATATGAAAACGCTCCACATCGACCTCGTTAGCCAGCATGGATGAACGAATCATCTTTACGGCAACTTCCCTTTTCAGGCTCTTTTGTTCCGCTTTGTAAACGACTCCCATTCCACCCCGGGCGATCTCATTTCGCAGGACATAGTCACCAAATTCCAGATGAGGGGGCCTGTTAGAGTTGAATGACGGTGTTGTGTCTGCAGGGCTTGGCGCAACAGATCCTTCCGAATCCAACATCGAAATCGTTTCCCCTTCGCACTCTTCTTCGTCAGGATTGTCGAGCCGTTGAATAACTATCTCTAGAAGATCGGGATTATCTTCGCAGGCATTTTTGAAAAATGCGTCTCTCTCGACTGGCCCCATGGACGAAGCTTCTGCGACAAGAAGCAAAGCTTCCTGACTCAGATTTTTCGATCCTGACCCCATGGGAAAGGTTTGCGGCCTTGATAGCGGGTGTCAATTATTTCCTTAAGCGTCTATCCGAAAAGCGAAGTGACTCAGCAAAGATGAAGTCCGGTTTTCCCACCGAAAAATATCCGGCGACTCACTGGAGCGTGGTGCGAATTGCTGTTCCCGAAAAATCCAGGAAGAGCAACAGGCCAATTTCTTTACTCACGAAACTGTGCCAGGGGAATGCGGCTGTCAGCGATGTCTGACAGGAGCTGCTGAAAATCCGGGCGATCTTTCATTTCCCTGGCTGTATCAACAAGGAACTCTCGTTGTTCTTCATTGATTGAAAACGGGCTCGCCTTCTTTGGATCGTGCTCCCAATCGAAACGGTAGACCTTGAGTCGCTGATCCAATTTCTCAATGCGTTGAGCCGAGAGCCACTGCATGAGAATCGATTCGCTTCGAGCCTGATTTCTGAACAGATAGTCTCTGACCTGGGCAGCTCCATTGTAGCCCAGCACCTTGCTGAAATCCCGGGATGCGTATTCGTTTCCACATCCCAGTGAAATGAGAGCAACCTGGGCTTCGGGATCATCCTTCAAGAATTGGAGAGCCTGAACAGCCGAAAGTTCGATCGTGGTATTCTGAGTTCCCTGGCCGCCATCAGCGAAAACGGCCCCCTGTCGATGATAACTCTTTCCGTCGGCATCGACGTGTCGAAGGATCACATTGGGTGCGACAAGCTTTCCAAAATAGACTGCGGCGGAAAGTGCAGAGGCACTGATGGCATCGATGAGCTGGATCTCTTGAGTATTAACCGGCGCATCAAAGTGATCCTGATTTCTCAGGAATACAGTCCGTTTCCCGACAAGGTCATAGGCAGCAAAAACAAGGATCGGAACGCGATCCATTTCTCCTAAACGGACCGTGGGCGGATACAGGGCGTGTTCCTCAAGAGTCTCGATCATCTCTGTCTGAAAGGCCTTTCGACTGAGAACATGTTGAAAGACCGGCCCAAAAGGAAGTTTTCCTTTCCCCTGAAAAAGATCGTAGCCCTTTGTATAGTAGAAGTCTGCAATGGCAGGGACGGGCACTCCTGCGGCGATACCTCCCGTGATGATTGCTCCTGTGCTGGTGCCGCTGCACATGGATAAGATGTCGCAAAGTCGGTCATCTTTTCTCCCGGGCCTGCTCTGAAACGCTTTCTCAAGTTCAGCCGCGAGGAAAGATGGGGGGATTCCCATTATCCCGCCGCCATCGATCTGAAGAATGATGTAAGTTCGTTTCCCGCGTAAAAGCGGTTTCGGAGTATGAAGATCGAGTTCCGAACCCTCGATCTGATTCCATTGGCTTCGGTCTTTCGTTTCCTTGACTGCACCGTATCCAAACTCAGAAAGCTCGTGATCCTTTTGAACCAGGGGCGCAATCAATTCATAGGGCGAGCCCATGTGCTTGCATCCCCCAAGCGGAGATACTATCAAAAGTACAAGAGTGAACCGGAGGAACAAATGCATCGTCGGTGGAAATCGTTGTCTCGTCTACAATGGCAGTTTTGGCTGTCGGGGCAATCCCTGAAGTTGGGTGAAGCTGCTCTGCTTCCACTTTGGAAACTGATGCTTCAGTTACAGCATGAAATGTCGTCGGAAAGGCCTTTCGGGATTACCGCTCACGTTTCCCGGTCGCTGGAGCCAGAGGATTTATTTCCAGCTCCGCGGTATATATCGCCGTAATTACTTTTCCCGCCTCATCCGTCTCGTGGCTGGAGTACCAACATACAATTCCGTGACTATCATCGATCGCAGCGAAACCCGGATAGGAATTGTCTCCCCCGCTGGGGAGAATGGCCATCGATTTTAAATCGTCCCCACGTAACCACCAGAGCCCCGTCTTTTTTCCATCCTTGGAATTGCGCCGGCCTCCGACGATGTAGTGATCGCCCCACTTTTTGATAAGTGGTCCGCCGATGAAAAACGGGAAGTCCTTGTGAATCCATTCCTGATAGGGCGGCTTCGACCGAAGCAATCGAGCGGGATAAGGACCGCCTCTCCGGGTGGCCGCCACAAGATCCCCATTTGGATCAAAAAGAAAGGAAGTCTCGTCACCACGCTCCTGGTGATAGACCGAGGTAATTTTCCAAGTCAAACCATCACTACTTTCGAAAAGAGCGGTCTCACCGAGCAGCTCAAATTTGCCATCTCCAGCCTCCGAGGGCACACGCCTGGTTCGACGACCACTGAGGTAAGCCTTTTCCTTGTAGCTCGCAGCACCCCAAACAAAATACTCTTTGGTTCCCACCAGGGGAGTCGTTTCACTCCAGGCTTCACCATCTTCAGTAAAGGCAGTGCCTCCGAAATTTTTCCGGTTCATCGATGAATGCTTGAGCTCTGTTTCTTCGTCAGGATAGATGGCCCCTATAAATACAAACAGCTTTCCATTGAAGGCAAGAAAATGCGGGCCGCGGGTATCCCGTCCCGGCACCTTCAGGCGACAAGCTTCTGTCCAATCCTTCGCATCCGGCGATGACAATACAATGATGGCACCTTTCGGACTGATCGGATGACCGTCGGCACAGGAGCGAAACGCGAGCCAGAATTTGCCCTTCCAGCGAATCAGATCAGTAAAGGCATTGTGCTCGCCGTTGTCGAAGGCACGCCTCACATTACTCACCGTCACTCGAGGCGCTTCCTCTGCTGCCGAACCGTCCTCAATTGGTAAGACTATTGCCAGTAGCCAGAAGAACAGGAGGAGATTCTTCTGCGCAATGAATGATCGATAGATACCGTCGCTATGCATTATCGCCTTAGCTACATATCAGAGCCAATTTTTGCTGTCAACGCCCTTACGGATTCTTGCGCGCCTTCACTCGCTTGACTACAGACTCAGCCGCCTCAAGAGTAAAATTTCCCGTGACGTCCGCTCCAGTCGAAAATTCGGCTTGAACCACTGGAGTTGAAAGGAGCTTCCCATCAACAATGATCGCGAGCTTCTTCCCTATCATCGATCGGGTTGCTTTCCCGAGTTTAGTTTGGCCGGAGGATTTAAATGTGAAACTAATCGAAACAGGATCATCGCTTTTGAGCTCCGCTGATTCGACATCATCCGGGGTAATTATCGCAGCAGATGAAAGATAGACAGTTTGACCATCATCGTCATCCATCTGAATGGCACCCTCTGTTCCTTCATCTACAACCGCCCGCAAGTAGAGACCTTGTGTTTCGGCTGCGGATATTTGAAGGATCGCTCCAAAGGTCAAGACAAGGCATAGTAAGGTTTTCATTTTTTAAATTTGGATTGATTGAGTTGAACAACAGGGATTCGTCCTGATATCCAGTGACGACCTTAGGTTTGCCTGAAAAACCCGCGCTCCACATTACAATCCTCTTCTCAAATTGTAATCAGAAACGAAGCTTTCATTCCGAGTCGCACGATTCTACCGCGCACCTTGGTTCATTTCTCCACCTTCGAAGACTTCTCGTCCCTTCTTCCCAAACTCAATCAGCAATCTCCGCTGTCTCCAGCGGGGCATCGATCCAGCGATCGTGCTCTTTGATGAGATCGGTGAGGCGGTCGACCGCTTCGGCTTCGGGAATGTTAAAATTCACCGGCTCTTTGCCGACGTAGAGATTGATCTTCCCGGGCGCTCCGCCGACGTAACCGAAATCGGCGTCGGCCATTTCCCCGGGTCCGTTGACGATACAACCCATCACCGCGATACGGACGCCCTTGAGATGGCCGGTCGCTTCGCGGATCTTCTGGGTGGTTGTCTGGAGGTTGAAGAGTGTCCTTCCGCAGCTCGGGCAGGCGACGTAGTCGGTTTTGAAAATGCGGGCACCGGAGGCCTGAAGCACATTGTAGGAAAGTCGCAGGCTCTGCCCGGGAGCTTCCTCACCCTGCACAATGATCGCGTCGCCAATTCCATCACAGATCAGTGCGCCGATGTTCATGCTTGCGTTGAGCAATGTCGGGAGAAAATCTTTATCGGAATCTGTTGAAGGATTGAGGGTATCTTTCAGCAAAACCGGATGCCTCGTATCGAGTCTCGCTGCCAGCAATCGAAAGGCTCCAATGACCGGAATGTTGAGACCGTCCGCAACGGTGACGAGCTTGGCTTCGCCCGAGGCATTGATCTCTGCGATCGCTGCTTCGTCCCGTGGGTCGACTGCGATGACTCCTGATTTTTCAATGACGATTTCAGGAGTGAAGTCACCGAGCTTGTCGATCTTGTGAGCGAGTGCGTTCCACTTTTTCTGTGAAGTGAAAACGCGAACCGTTTCTTCTCCGCCAAGCGCGACGCCTTCCACCTTGATCGATTCCGTCTTGCGACGTTCGTAGTCAAAGGGATCCCAGGGAACATCGTCCCAGCTCAGTTCTTCGCTGATAGATTCTTCGGAAGCACGCTGGTCTTCGATCAGTTTGACGAGGGCCTGCGCTACCGGAATTTCGTGAATCGCGTCTTCGGTCAAGCTGACACGAATCGTGTCACCCACACCATCCGCCAGAAGCGAACCAATTCCGATGGCGCTTTTGATGCGACCGTCTTCCCCATCTCCAGCTTCTGTGACGCCAAGGTGAATCGGATAATTCCAGTCCGCCCCTTCCTGATTGAGCCTTGCGGTGAGGAGTCGATAGGCGGCAATCATCACTTTGGGATTGCTCGCTTTCATCGAGAAAACAAAATCGTGATAGCCGCGATCGCGAGCAATATTGGCAAACTCCAGCGCGCTCTCGACCATGCCCAAAGGCGTGTCGCCAAAGCGGTTCATGATGCGATCACTGAGGGAACCGTGATTTGTTCCGATCCGCATTGCCGCGCCACGCTCTTTGCTCGCCTCTACAAGTGGACCGAACTCCTCTTCGATGCGCTCCAGCTCTTCGCCGTATTGATCGTCGGTGTATTCACGAACCTGAAATTTCTTTTTGTCGGCGTAGTTGCCGGGATTGACCCGCACCTTCTCCACCCACTTGACCGCTTCCATGGCGGCGTCGGGTTTGAAATGAATATCCGCTACAACCGGAACATTATGACCAGCTGCGCGAATACCTGCGACAATGTTCTCGAGGTTTTCCGCGATCTTGCGAGTCTGGGCAGTGACGCGGACGATTTCACAATCGACCTCCGCCAACTCGACGGCTTCTTTCACGCAGTCGTCCGTCTCACGAGTATCGCTCGTGAGCATCGACTGAACCCGGATGGGGTTATCACCACCAACAGAAACCGGACCGATCGGCACTTCGCGAGTGACACGGCGTGCCCGTTGCAAAGGAGATGGCGTGTGAGCCGATTTCATTCAGCGGCCCTTATTTGAGAGGAAGAAACTTCTGTTCCGGTTGTGGCGCCTCTCCCTTTTCGCCACCGGTTCGATCACCGACATCTTTTAGGGTGACAAAGGCCATGAATCCGAGAAGGAAGAGAACAAAAGCAGTTTGAACAACTTCGAGTACTTTCAATGGCATCGGCTTCTTGCGAATCCATTCCATCGTCGCCATAACAATGTGCCCACCGTCCAGAACCGGGAACGGAAGCAAATTCAGCAAAGCCAGGTTCACGTTCAACAAAACGCTGAACCAGAGTACCAGCCGGACACCGTCGGGATGCTTAAACAAATCGTAGTAGTGCCCCATGATACCGAATGGACCATTGAGGTGGCTTGCACCAATATCGGATTTCGGAGAAAACACTTTCTGCATCGTCGCGACGATCGAACGGAAACCATTCTTCACCTGGGTAAAGGGATTCTCGTGAATGATCTCGCGAGTACCTTCCGCATCAAACATCACACCGATCTTAGCGTCTGTATTTCCTTCAGGAACTTCCGGAATTCGAGGAGTCATGGTCGTAGTCACGACTTCCTCTCCACGCAGCACTTTCAATTCGACTGGCTCACCGATGGTCCACCCGAAATTAATCACATCGATCGGTTGCCTTGTTTCTTTCCCGTTGATGGATTGAATGACATCTCTCGGCTTCAGACCCGCCAATGCAGCCGGACTGTTCTCCAGAGTTTTTGCGATCACCGGGGAAACCATCGGCCCGATGCCGATCCGACGGAAGGGCGCGCGCGAACTCACGTAGTGCCAGGCCTTTTTGTACCATGGACCCTCTACATCTTTTACCTCGGCAGCCGGCCGTTCCACTTCGATAGTTAATTCTCCTTCTCCGGGCCGATCCACAACCACTTCCAGTTTCTCACGTTCGCTGGAAAGCGTTGACCAAAGAACTGAATCAATCATTCCACCAAAGTGTTTGATCTCGTTACCGTCGATAAATCGAATCTGATCGCCAACTTTCAATCCCGCTGCTGCAGCCGCTTCCCCGACAGCACCAATCGTTGTCGTTTTGCGTGCTTCCGTCAAAGGACGTCCCCATGCCCAGACGATGGTCGCAAATGCGAGTGCGAGCAGGAAACTGAAAAGAGGTCCGGCAAAAGCCACGATGATTTTATCGAGCGGGGAAATCGGCGGGAGTTCCTTTTTATTCTCTTCATCCACTTCGCCTTCGATGCTTTCCATCGTCACCATCTGCGGCAGCGAAACAAATCCACCGGCAGGAATGGAACCGAGACCGTACTGGACGCCGTTGTAGGTCTTCTTCCAGATCGGTTTCCCGAACCAGATTTGAAAGCGGTCGATCTCAAGCCCACGCCAGCGACCGGCGAGAAAGTGTCCCCATTCGTGAACGATGATCATCACGTTGAAGATCATGAGAACTAGAAAAACCACTCCGATGAAGCGAAGTGCGTCGATAAGAAATTCCATGTGTAATTGGGTAAGCAGATAGCCGGCGACTTTCCGCGCCGGGCGCGAATATAACACCAGTGCCGAAAGAGGCAAAAGATCAGACAGCTCATTTTCGTGAGCGGTCTTTCTTGATTGATAGCGTTTTTACCCCTCCCTATTGTCTATGAGAATCCTCCTTCAGCGAGTCAGCAGAGCCTCGGTCACCATTGAAACGGTAAAAAAGTGCGAAATCGCTCAGGGATTGCTGCTTTTGCTGGGAATTGAGGGCGAGGATTCGGATGAAGATATCGACTGGCTGGTCCGTAAAGTCCTTTCACTACGGGTGTTTGAGGACGATGAGGGGAAAATGAACCGCTCGATTGTCGAGATGGAGGGTCAAGCCCTGGTGGTGAGCCAATTCACCCTCCATGCCCGGGTTAAAAAGGGAACCCGCCCCAGTTTTGAACGCGCCGCGCGACCGGATTTCGCCATCCCGATGTATGAAAAGTTCGTCGCAGCGATGGAAGCTGGACTGGATAAACCGGTAGAAACGGGGGAATTCGGCGCAATGATGGATGTAGAATTGATCAACGACGGCCCTGTCACGATCTGGATCGATTCGAAGAATCGGGAGTGATCTGACCCGGAATTTGCGACCGACCTTCGCTATTCGCCTCAAGATTCTTTTTGAAAGACCTGCCAATCCGCGCTTCCTTTTCAAATGGCGCTTCGACTGGCAGATCATGTTCTCTCGGGAACAATCGACAATTCTGTCAAAGGAACGGTTTCCGGAGAAATCCGAATCGAAGGACTTCCTGAACCCCTGAAAATTGAGTTGCAGGGAAATGCTCAGCCGGATCTGGCGGGTTGTGTTCTTACTTTTTCAAATACTGCCGGAGCCATTCCGATTGAAGAGGATTTGATTGCCCATCTCAATTCAGAACACAGGGGTCACGCAGGGACCATCACCGCTTCGGAAAGGCGCAAAACCTACGCCTTTCCCGAAGAGGAAGTGCTCGACCTGATTGGAGAGGGAAAGTCTCCGGAGTTTACCTGGGAGAACATTCTCTACATCGAATGGTTCAGCCTCTACAGCGGTCGAATCCTGATCGAAGCATCCGACTTCGAATGGTCGGTCGATCTTCCCCGTTGGAAAATGACGGATGCAGATATCCAGGAGCAAAAGGAAATCGCCGATGCCGCTGCCGGGATGCTTCGCGAATTCGCGATCGAAAGATTCGAAGAAGTGAACGACGAGATCCAGCGAGCGGAAGACAAAATTGATCCCAACTCCGACGACGAATTTTCGTGGGAAAAACGCTTCCAGGAAGCGGACAAGCGGGCCGACGCTTTCAAAGATCTGCTCGACGAAGCGGAGACACCTGAAGAAATGGAAGCCATCTTCAAGCGGGTTTATGACAGTTCTGACACCACAGGGAAAGAGGATTCCGAAAAGGGGCTCTACGACGACGAGGGGCCACGAGATTACTTTGCTTTAAGCAATGAGATTCGGGATCTCTGTGAAAAGCTGCAGTCTCACGTCGATAAAGTCACCACGATTCACTACACCGATATGGAGAAATCTCCGGAGTCATCCGAATTCCTTTCGCTGATCATCAAGTCCGGAACCGGCGTGTCTCTCCTTCTCGATACAGAGATGCCCTACCAGCGCGGATTCCTTATCGCCCATTTCAAACGCGAGATCGCCCGCTGTCAGAAATTGATTCCAGCTTTTCAGAAGGAATCTCCGGAGGGTGACTCCGCGATTCTCAAAGACCTCTGGAAGATGCGGGACTTCCTCGTCGATCTGGCAGGAATGATCAGAAACTCCGGCGGCTTGCCTTTTTGAGGAAGGCTTTCAATTGGCCTCTGGTCCTTCGAGGATAATTGCACAAATCCAAGGCGCTTATCTGCTCTCCCTGATTTAGCGACTCCGACTCGAAATGGCTGAGTGGGCCAGACTTACTTTAGTCGCTTGGTGGCGGAAGAACACCTAACTGTGCCATCAATCCCATCGAATCCATAATGATCCTCGTTTCTTTCACCTTATCACCGACGAACCTGTCGATTACGACACCCCAAACCGTGACTGAACGCCCGGTTGCTGGAACACCAAAAATCTCCCCACGGTGCGTTCCTGTCCATACGAATCGAGTCACTACTCTGTCGCCTTCTTCAATCTGCTCCTCGACATTCCAATGCATGTCTGGAAATGCAACTCTCAAGCCTCGCAAGGCATCCATTAATCCATCCAAGCCCGGTCCCTGACCTGGGAGAGGGACTTGCTCCACTACGTCCTCATGAAAGTATTTCCCAGTGGCCTCAATGTTTCCATTGCTTAAGACCTCGTCGAGAAAGTCAGAAACTATTTGTGATTTACTCTTCATCATTTCTGTCATTTTTAGAGCCCAAGGTCTGCCACCGCCCTTCAGGTGGACGGATGAACTGGCACGATTGTGTTCGAATTGTGCACATGCGTCAACTTCACAACAGGTCAGGGATTGATCATAGCCGTCTAATTCTCTTCCTGCTCAGCAATCAAGGCCTCGACTTCTTGTCGTGAATAGACTTCCCGGTATTCAATCGTGTTGATACCGCACTCATCACAAAGATGCGATTTGTGCCATTCCCCCTTTAGCAGTCCCTTCGGGTCGCTCGGGCCAGTCGTGGAGAGATCGTCGTCGCCGAATATAAAACTCTGAAACTTGGACTGTTCCGTGTAGGACAAACCCGAAGCTCTCGCACAGAAGGCCGGGTTCATTTGTTGAGTGCGCTTTGGGAGTTCATCTTGTAGATTCGTTAGCGTCTGCTTCCAGGCCGAATAGGGGTTCCGCCTTAGTGTTTAAATACTTACTTGCATCGGGAAACGCCACAATGAATCGCTTCGCCCTTCTGCTCAAGGTGTACCGAAAAACCAGGATGGGAATCTTCAGAAGCCCAAAGCACATAACCACTGGATGAATTGAGCGTGTTGCGAGCGTAGAGCTTCGTGCCGTCATAGGCACGGGGAGTAAACTTGGTAATGTCTTCGCCCAACTGGAGCAGAACCTCGCGAGACAGGGCGACCGCTTGCTCCTCTGTCAAGGGCTGCTGAGTCTGAGCCGGCAAGATCACTTGACGCGGTCGGAACTCCCAAAACGCGTAGCCGATATTACAGGCGTATCCCAGCGCAGCAATACTGACGGCAACCAACAGGATTTTCAAAAGAGTTTTCATTTGTCAGCCGAACGTTTTTTGTATCTCAACTATGGACCGGTTCGCTCTCGATTTCTCGAAAGACTTTTCGACAACGGGCGGGCCGATGTTGACGTGCCAGTCCTTGATGAGCATCTTGAATTCATGAACTAAGCCTAACACCCGGGAAAGAGAATTCGCTCTGGAACCGGAGCGCTCTTCCCCAAAACGAGCTAATGTTGCACTTCATTGTTGAAGTCAGCCACCTATTTTGGAATCACGACCTTGAGGCCAGGAAGATACAGGTTGATCGGATTGTCTGCGGCCGCGTCTACTCACTCTGATTGTTTGATTTGGCTTCTTTGCGAGCCTTTCTACGCGCTTCCCATTCCGCTTTTCTTTTCGCTTTTCTTTTCGCTTTGTCGTCCGGAGTTGGCTCATCGGTAACTCCCTGACCTTTTGTCAACGCTTCTGGCACAGTTACCCTTTTGCCCTGGATTTCGAGTTGTTTAACGATTTCGATCTGTTTGTCGATCTGCCCGGGTTCAGCGGCGTTCCCTCCGAGAATGAACTCTCCAAAAGGACGACCAATGACTTCGAGGTCCTCCTGCATGAGATAGCGCAGTTCCTTAATGCGAGTGGCCTGATCTTTATGATAAGCCAGGTTCTTCATTTCTTTCGGATCCCTCTTCAGGTGGTAGAGTTGATCTTCGTCAAAGAAACCGGGGCGATCGGCCCCTCTGACCCCGATGCCCAAACGTCCAATGTAGGCCATGGCTCTAGGTAAGTTTTGCGGCGTGGCTTTCTTAATGTCAGCGATCTGTTCATTGGTGTAGCGAACCGCAATGTAGGACCAGTCTTTCGTGACCGTTGCCCGCGCAGCTCCCATTTCGAGATAAAGATGATCCCGCCAATCTGTGGCTTTTCCGTTTTTGAAAAGAGGAGTGAGACTCTGTCCATCGATCCGGTAGGATTCCGGTTTCTCCGCTTTACCCAGTTCGAAGAAAGTGGATACGAGGTCGATATTCTGCACGAGTTCTTCACACACCTGCCCTGCGGCAATTCCTTTTGGCCAACGCATGATCATGGGCACTTGACAACTACCGTGTGAAAAGACGGAGGCTTTGCCATCGCGACCGTGATCCGGCGCAAAAATCACCAGCGTGTTGTCATCGATTCCGAGTTCCTTGAGCTTTCGGAAAACTGCCCCGAGCGAATCGTCGATCCACGCTTCACCCGCCACATGGCTGTCGGGATCGAAACCTTTTTCCGTGATTGTTTTGAGAAGCTCTGCGCGAGGTGTCATGACCTCCGGAAGACTTTCCACTTCCCCCTCTCCGGTGATGAGCGGTTGATCCATGGATTTTCGCCAGGACTTGTCCGGCCCGTGCAGCAGGGTGCTGCAAAGATGAAGGTAAAAGGGGCCGTCCTGGTTCTCTTCAATGAATTCCAGAGCGGCCACCGTCGTCCACTCCGGGTTGTGCACGGAATACGGCGAAGGCGTATTTTCCGGGTAGACATTCTTCGCCCAGGAAAAGCCGAGCTCCTTGAGGTAACGACGCATCCAGCGTTCGTTGTGTTTGAACTGAGCCGAAACGTCAGGCCCGGGACGCGCGTCTTTGGGAATGTTGATCCATTTGTCTTTCCCTTTGTAAAACTCCGGAAAATCCAAACTGGAAGTGAGGTGAAATTTCCCAACAAATCCGGTGGTATATCCGGCTTCACGGAGAACATTTCCGACGTTCATCTTGTCGCGCTCCAGGGCGACATTGAATTGGGGAAGCCCCTGATTCTCTTTGCCGCCGACCGCTTCGGTGTAGAGTTTGCTATGCGAGTTACCAGCAAACCGACCGGTCAGGAAGCTGTACCGAGAAGGAGTGCAAACCGAGCTGCTGACGTAGGCGCGAGTGAACCTCATTCCCTCCTCTGCCATGCGGTCGAGATTGGGAGTGTAGGTATCACCCCCGAATGCGGCGATGCTCGATGGGTTCTGATCGTCGATCAGAAACATGATAATGTTAGGACGCTCTCCACGAGCGGCTGTGGCAACCGTTGCCGACAAACAGAAAATCGAAAATGAAAGAAAGGTTTTCATGGTGAGATTTATCGAAAGTAAGTGTGGTGGAGGGCGCTTGCGCTTCGGACTTGATTCATGTTTTTTCAGAACAGTAATTTTAGTTCATAGGCATAGCGATATTCATCTCGAATACCAAGCCTGTTTTCACCTTCAGAAAAACGGAAACACCTTTCTGTGTCAACGTTTTGCTGGTTCCGCCAGCCTCATACCGACTTGATAGACCTTCTTGAAATTCATCGCTCTCTAATTCGCTGATATTCCAATCGTTTTTCCAATCATCTGGATTCCTTCCTATAGTGCAGACACTCTCTATCTATCCAAAAAACGGAATGACTGTCTCGATGACCCAATGACTGGCGGCGCTGAGGATAGTGAAAATTACGTATCCGCTCAGAACCACTCCGAACAGGAATACCTCAAACTTGAACGCTTTTCCGATGTGCTCCGAAAGGCCACCCATCAGGAGGGAAAAAGGCCAGGGAGTGAGTGCTGCTCCGAAACAATCACCAAAATCCCCGTCGAAATAGAGACTTCCTATCCAGATCGCGAGAGGAAGGGTGAAAAGTATGGTGATGCAGATCAGAATTTCTGACATGCCCAAGAGTGCCAGCGTCGGGAACAATTGCGCGCTACAATCAAAAAGTCCGTTTGGAATACGGCTACCCTTACCGGTTCCGAATTTCTTCGAGAATGGCGGCGGCAATGAATTTCTTCGCGTCGTCAGGAATCGCCGTTCCGAACTGCAATTCCTCGGCGTCAGTCTCCACCGAGACCGCCTTCTGAATGTGATCGTCGCTCTTCAACTTCGTCGCTTTCATTCTCACCCGCGAATCAGAATGATAGCGGATGGATCTTTTCCAAGCCACCGGACCAATGCCCGTGCCAACTTCCAACAGACCGCTATTCAGGTTGATCTTCCATTTTCCAAACAAGGTGTAGAGCACCATTCCAACGAGAACAATTGAGCCAATCAAAAACGGAATTCCGAACAGGGAAATTCCCAAATCAAATTCTCCTTCCTGGAACTGGGTTCCGTAGATCCCCCACATAGAACCACCGGCCCACAATACCGTAAAAGGAATCAGAAAGAATACGCCCTTGGAAACTCTACGATAAACAATCGACCGGCCGCCCCGGAAACCACGCTCGAAACGAATTCCTTTAGGCGGTGACTGGAGAACACTCACTGAGATTCTTCCCGATTCACAAACGGAGGAAAATGCGCTTGTCCGATTGCAGGAACGGCACAGGGCGACATCTGTGGAAACATTCACATCTTCGATGCCGATGTCAGACTCACAATAGGGACAGATAAATTTCTCCGACTCTTTCACTGCGAATACTAATCCAGATTCCCCATCTCTGCGAAATATTAGGTGCCCCCCACTAGTTGGCCATCAACTATCCGAATTGACATCGGAGTTTCGGTCCGGCTATCATCCGGCTTCGTCTTCACTCTTCGAGACCGGCAATTTTGATCAGACGCCGACTGAGATCCTGTTCTTCTCTCCTTAAAAACGCATCACCATGAAACCCTCTTTGTCTGCAACGTTTTGTTGTGCTGTTCTTCTAGCTTTTGTCTCCCCGGTATACGCGGACTTTCCCACCGTAAAACTTGTTCCCATCAGCGAAGGCGAACTCGTCGCCCCGGTCTCGATTCGCAATGCCGGTGATGGAACCGGTCGACTTTTCACGGTGGACCAGCGCGGGAAAATCCAGATCATCAATGCCAATGGCAATCTTGAAGCCACTCCCTTTCTGGATATTGGTGCAAAGTTGGTGCCGCAGCGCGCAAACTTCGACGAACGCGGACTGCTAGGCCTCGCTTTTCATCCTGACTACAGCAACAGCGGTCAACCCGGCGAGGGAAAGTTCTACGTTTATTACAGTGCCTCGAGTCCGAACGCTCCCGGCACTGGTGCCGCACCGGTCGACCATATGAGCGTGGTGGCGGAATATACGGTTTCAGCGGGAGACCCCGACATCGCAAACATCTTGTCCGAGCGGATTCTGTTAACCCTCGACCAACCGCAATTTAATCACGATGGAGGCGACCTTGCCTTCGGACCGACCGATGACCTGCTCTACATTGCTCTCGGCGACGGAGGAAGCTCGGACGACAACAATGCCGGCCACACAGGGGGAGACGGCTCCAAACCCGATGGAGTTTTAGGCAATGCTCAGGATCTCACTAATCTTTTTGGAAGCATTCTTCGGATCGACCCTCTCGGCAACAACGGCCCCGGCGGAGAGTATGGAATTCCTCTCGGAAATCCCCATATCGGCGAGGGAGGCGGTGTTCGTGAAGAAATTTATGCCCATGGTCTGCGGAATCCCTGGCGGATTTCTTTTGATGACGGCCCCGGCGGAACGAATCGTCTCTTTGTTGCCGATGTTGGACAGCGCAAGGTCGAGGAAATCAACATCGTTGAAATCGACGACAATTTGGGATGGCGAAACAAAGAGGGCTCTTTCGATTTTGATACGACCGCCCCGGGGACCGGGCCTTTTGTGGATCCCATCGCCGAGTATGCTCATCCCAATGAAAACATTGGAGGACTCCAGAAAATCGGGCTTTCGATAACGGGCGGCTATGTCTACCGGGGCTCAAAATTTTCCACTCTGCAGGGAAAATATTTATTCGGTGACTATTCAACCGGCTTTCAAACACCAAACGGGACCCTCCTCGGACTCGAGGAAACTTCGCCGGGTGTTTTCGAACTGAGTGTGCTCGAAGTCGTCGGCGGAAACCCTATCGGACAATACATCACCGCCTTCGGAGAGGACGAGGATGGCGAAATTTACGTGGCGACCCGGACGACCCTTGCTCCGGTCGTAGAAGAGGGAACGAATCAGCCCACCGGCGGCATTTATCGAATCGAACCCGTCACTGTCGAAATCACAAGCGTGCTGGAGCCCCTTAAGGACAACTCCATTTTCGAGGAAAACGACAACAGCAATGGCAAAGGAGAATGGATCTTTTCAGGGACCACCCGCAACGACCGGGAACGACGTGCTCTTCTCAAGTTTGATGTGGAAAACCAGATCTCCTCTTTCACCGAGATCACTTCGGCTTCCCTGTCCCTTCAGATGGACATGACGATCGCCGGGCCAATCGACTACGAACTCCGCAAACTTTCCCTCGACTGGGGCGAAGGCCTTTCCGATGCGACCGGGGAAGAAGGGAAAGGAGCGAGCCCCGGCGTAAACGACGCCACCTGGAATTTTAATTTTCACAACAGCGGCACATGGGCAATCGCCGGTGCTGATTTTTCCGGAACTCAATCCGCGACGACTTCCGTCAACGGCAACGGCAGCTATCAATGGAGCTCTTCTCAGTTGGCACAGGATGTCGAAGACTGGCTCTCTGGAGACTCCGTCAATCACGGCTGGATTCTGCTGACCCCGAACACCGCAGCCGAAACCGCCAAACGTTTTCGAAGCAGAGAGTCTACCGTCGCTGCCGAGCGCCCGAAACTCACCGTCACCTACCTGACCGACGTGATTCCTTTCTATCAGCCTGATGGCACCATTCAGGAAAATGGCAAAAGTCCCCGCGGCAACGACCGCTACAATTTGAGTGCCGCCAGCCAGACGATCAAGTTGAAGGGGCGATCCAACAGCCGGTTCAAGCATCGGTTCGGCATTCAGAACGATGGGAATATGAACGACAGTTTCTCGCTTAGAAACACCAAAGGGAACGGGTTCTTCAAAGTGAAATACTTTCAAATCACAGGTGGCAAAAGAAACGTGACCGGCTCATCGACGAGGGGAACCTTGCTCCTGAATGATCTCGCCCCGGGTGAAACGGTAAGCTTTGAAGCCCAGATGAAACCGACCCGAAAAGCTCGGAACAAATCCAGGAAACGCCGGTTCTTTCACCTGTCCCGGTCCATCACGGCTCCAACAAAAGCGGATCGTACCAAAGCGGACCTGAAGACTAAAAAGTGAGGGGTCTACCGATCCGCGAAAGAGTCAGCCGCAATCTTCCGGCTACCGACTACAGGCTACAGGCTACCGCTCCGCTGCGGTGGCCAGTGACGATGAATCGCTTTTCCGGAAATTGAGTTGATCGCGATTGGTCCAAAACTTCGACTGTCGTGAGAGTTGGAGCGATTGTCCCCGAGAACGAAAACTGAATAATCGGGCACCGTAACCGGTCCAAAATCCGGAACAGGTTTTTTAGCGGATATGGAATACTCAGCTTCCCCGTTGATCTCTTTGCCTTCTTTCTCAAGCAGCGCCTTGCCGTTAATCCACAAGGCTCCATCTTTCATTTCGACGGTATCACCGGGCAGTCCGATCACCCGTTTGATATAGGTACGCTCGCGATTTTCCGGGGCGGGGAATACTACGACATCACCCCGGAAAGGGTCTTCTTTCAAAAAGACACCTTTCCGAACCATCAGCTGATCCCCCGGGTTCAAGGTCGGGCTCATTGATGAAGTGGGAATTTTATACGCCTGAAAAATGTCCTTCACAAAAAAGGCGCTCCCCAGTCCTGCACTGACACCACCGAGCAAGGTGAAGACAGCAAACATCCAGTAGATCCCCGTTCGGTTGACTTCCTTCAGTCGATAGTCCGGACTGCTTCGTTTCGCCAGGAGCCAGGCATCCACGAGAATCACCAGTCCGACGATCCATTCGACAATTTGACAGAGGACGATGGATTTCACTCCGAAGCCGCTCTTGATAAGGACCATTAAAAGCACGGGATTCAGCAGCAAAGCAAAGGATGCCAGAATCAAAGCTCTGCGCAGGTCTCCGCAGTACAACTGCCCCAGCCCGGGGGCGGGAAAAGTGAGGATGGCTGCGATCCAGGGATTGCGTGGATTTGTATCATTCATAGAAAAATATTCGTTTGTTAGAGTTGATTCGAGCACATCAGGTAGAGTGAGGAATAGGTCCGGACCATTCCCATCACAGCGATCCCGGCGACAAGCGCGAGCTTTCCGCCCCAGACAAGGAACTTGGCAGCGCCTTCATCACGACGTGGTGGCTTGAGTTGTTGCAAAACAGATTCTGCAAAATCCGCAGATGGTTTCGGAGCAGCTTCCTGTCGCTCGCGAATCCAGGGTTCCAGTGAGTCTGATGGTTCGTTCTTCATTTAATCAATAGGAGTGGAAGATTTCAGAAAGGTGCGCAGGTGTTCTTTCGCCCGGCTGACCCGGGACTTGACCGTGCCGACGGCGACGCCCTCGATCGCAGCAACTTCCGCTAGCGGAAATTCCTCGACCACAGCGAGGATGAATGAGGTTCGGAAAGGTTCTTCGAGCTGATTGAGAGCCTCGTCGAGACGTTGGAAATCCTCGCGACGTTCCGCATTCTCGCCCGGCGTTCCCTCATCAGAGAATTCCTCATCCCTCAACTTCAACACCGGAAACTGCACCACTTTTCGATGCGCATTGCGGCACAGATTCCGGGCGATGGTGTAGAGCCAGGTAGAAAAACTTCCCCGGCCCGAATCAAAACGGTCCAGGCTTCGGAAGGCTTTCACAAACGTTTCCTGAGCAAGATCCTCGGTCGTTTGCCGATGAGTCGTCATCTGCCAGATCATGCGGAAGACCGGCTTTTCGTAGCGGCGGATCAGCGATTCAAATGCCGCGACGTCGCCTGCCGTAGCGCGGGCAACCAGGGATTCGTCGTCGGGAGTTTCGCAGAGCATATCGTTCTTTCACCCAGCCAATACCCGACCAGCGCGAAAAGGTTCCCGATTTTCGAAATTATTTTTTCCATCCCCGCGCATCAAGAATTGTATCGGGGAATCCCTTCCTCTGTTGGACAAAACTTCAAGCTCGCTGTCCGGGAAAAGGAACCACGCCTCTTCATTCGGTAAATTGATGAATCGCCGTGCTTTCGGGCAATCCTTTCGCGACAATGGCTTGTTCGAGAAGCGCTCTACCTCCGGCGCCCCGAAAATTGATCACATCGATGTAGGTGAACTGCTGGCCGATCGCACCGCCGGTAACATGACCGGCACTTTCCGCCCGAAGTGCGGAATCCAGAGCATCTTCGATCTCTCCTCGAAAGATCACCTGTTCGCCATCCGGAAGAATTCCCGAATCAAAGGCGATAAAAAGAAACTCCGCGCCGCTGCCTTCCAGATCATTTTCAACCGGACCGTGATTGTTCAAATATTTGCCGACCAGCTTCATGTTGCTGCTTGTCCCACTGACCGTATCGCCACGGAGGTAGGTATTCGTTGGCTCGGGGAGTTGATAAAGCGAATAGGATTCCGGGGGCGGATACTTTTTCCATCCGCGTTCCACTTCGAGATCGTGCAGAAAATCGCGAAGCTCCAGCGCAGGCATTGCTTCAGCAAGTTTTGCATCGGACGTTTCAATGACTCCCAGCCAGGTATCGACACCGTATTCGCCGAGGATTTCATCGAGCATCAGGAACAAGGCCGTACTTTTGATATTTTCTTCCGCCGTCTCAAAAGAGGGATGCCAGGCAGTGATATCGACCAGTTCATTCTCTTCATCGATCACCGGTGAAACCCAGAAGCCACCGAACTCGAAACTGTTTTCGCCGATTTCCATGGTGACTTGCGGCTGCACATCCCCGGGTTGACGCGACGCGTAAAAGGTCCAGTTCTCTATCTCCGGAGCACGTCGCAACCATTCTTCAGTGAGGAATTGCCGCTCGATCAGACCTTCGCCTGACAAGGTAAAAGAGTGGCCATTTTTCCCTTCAGGAGGAGGACCAAAAACCCAGGCAAACGACGGCCACATCGCGTTGACATTTTTTGAAATCTCAGGCTGAAGATCACCACATTTCCCCGCATCGATCTGATCCAGAAAATACTGGGAACGACTCTCAAACCATTTCCAGAATGCGTCGACTTTGGTGTGAAAATCGTCAGCGTCCTGGGCCGGGGGTTTCTTCTTTTTCCAAAATGGCATACGAAATTTATATGCTGTTGGCAGGATTCAGAGAAGTATTATTCAATGAGAAATAATCTTCTCCTCTAAGTATCCCCGCAGCCAGATCATATCCCCGCAGCCAGATCAAGAGTTGAGGCAGGATGAGGAAAAACTCAACTACCAGGATACGTATGACGCTTCGCCTCGCTGTCATTTCCGGGCAAACAGAGTCAGGTCGATGACCTGACCCTGTTGAATCGTAAGCTCAAACCGATGGTGAAACGAATCACTCCGGCAAATCTTCGCCACGCGTTTCTTTTGCCCAGAGGACAAGGATGGCTCCAACAATGTAAAGAGGCGAGAGGTAGAGCGCTTTATTCTCCGGGGAGGGTGGATCGCTCATATAGGCAAAGGTGAAAAATGCAGCCGCAGTTCCAAGGCGCCCCATATTGAATCCAAATCCCGCTCCGGTTCCGCGGAGTCTTGTCGGATACAATTCGGGAAAGTAGACGGCATAGCCCGCATGCATCCCCAAAGTAAAAAACCCAAATACGGGCAGGAATATCATCAGAACCATTGCTGACGCGCCCCCTGGTATTAATACTTTGAAAAGCACAATCATGCAGATAAAGGCCATGACGTGATAGAGGACAAACGCACCCTTTCGGCCAAGCTTATTGGAAATTGCTCCAAAGAAAACAAGGCCCAGGCCACCACCAATGGTGTTGATTGCCATACTCAGCATCTCCGCCTTTTTGATCGTCGATTTGGCCATTAGCTTCTGCTCCGGAGTAGCGCCTTCCGCCATTGCAGCAATGATCGCAGGTTGGCTTTCAGCTTCGCGGAGAAGAGCGTTCTTCCCATAAATATGCCCACCCCAGAAGGTGACGAGTCCGATCGTTGCAAGGCTGACACAAATAATTGTCGCCCGGATATTCTGTTTCGAGAAGAGCTCCGAAATGCGGCCCGGCTTCAGAGTTTTATCCGTTTTCGCTTTTTCGCGCGCCTTGATCCAGGAATCCGGTTCTTTCAGTTTCCAGCGAATCCAGATGGTGAGCAGCGCAGGAACCACTCCGATAAAGAATCCCACTCGCCAGGGATCGAATCCTTTCGCAGCGATAGACGCATTCACTTCCGGGTTACCTATCAGTAAGGCAATCGCGGCAACAGCGAGAAGTGTTCCGAACACACTGGATGCGTGAAAGATCGAACTCATCACCGCTCTGGATCGAGTCGGCATGACTTCGGCAACCATGGCCGAAGCGACGGCCCATTCCCCGCCAACGCCCATTGCGACGAGAAATCTCAAGGCCACCATGTGCCAGGCTTCCTGTGAAAAAGCACTGAGACAAGTGAAGAGAGAATAGAAAAGAATCGTCCACACCATCGTTTTGGCCCGGCCGATCCGATCACTCAGCATTCCAAAGAAAACCCCGCCAATCGCACCCCCGAGGAGAAACATACCGAAGGCAGCGTCATTCCATTTCGATACGCTCTTATCATCCGGATCCGTTCCCAGGAGGTCGGGCATCGCATCGCGCATCGAAGCGACAAAAATTTGGCCTTCAAAAATATCGAAGATCCAACCGAGACAGGCAATGAGGAGGACGAGCCACTGGTATCGGGTAATTCCGGCATACCACGGCATGTTCGATTGATTAAGATCGTTCGGTGATGACATATGGTAGAGGATTTACCAGAATCCGAAACATTTGGCTACCCCGTAAAAGCGGGATTTTGCATTCATCGACAGGGAGTTTCCACTTGAGTTTGCGACTCCGAGCGTCGAGAGGTTTGAAACTTACCTGATTATACCAAGATGGCAGCACTGGACAAAATCACCTCAGTTAGCGGAAAGGGCGTTTACGTTCCCGGATCGGACATCGATACCGACCGGATTATTCCGGCCCGTTTCATGAAATGCGTGACCTTTGATGGTCTCGGAGAATACCTTTTCTACGACGTACGTCATGAGGAAGACGGAACGCTGAAAGATCACCCTCTCAACGACGACAAGTTCGCCGATTCGAGCATTCTGATTTCGGGAATCAATTTCGGCTGCGGAAGCTCCCGCGAGCATGCGCCTCAGGCCATTTACCGGGCGGGATTCAACGCCGTGATCGCTCAAAGTTTTGCAGAAATTTTCTTCGGAAACTGTGCCACTCTCGGAGTTCCCTGTGCCATCGCTACAGCAGAGAATATCGACAAGCTGGCAGCAGCTGTTAATGCCGACCCCTCTACTGAAATCACGATCGATGTGGAAAAATGCGAAGTCCGTTACGGCGACGACAGCATTCCCGTAGAAATTCCTAGCACTGCCCGCGACGCTTTTCTTTCCGCTCAATGGGATCCCATTGGCGAACTTCTTGAAGCGAACGATCAAATCGAAGCGACCGCCAATCAGCTCCCGTATTTCGCGAGCTGATCTGAGGATCACTCTTCTATTCCGGAGGCAAAACGTCTCCTGCAATTTGATCAGCGCTCACGGCGGGAGCTGGACGCTTCGTAGGATCAGGCGCCGTCTGTGAGTCCGGTGTCGCCGATGGAGTTTCGCCCTGTGACTTTTCCTCAGAGGATACCGGTGGTTCCGTTGTGACAGGTTCGCTCTTACTCTGAGCAGCAGGAGCCGTTTGTTTATCCGGCTGCTGCGCGGATCCGGTCCCGGTTTGCTCCATTGAATCTTCATCCGCTGGAAAGAGTTTGAATGGCAGGTATTCGTTTAGAACCTCGCCCGGCTTGAGCCATTCCCTGACTTTCACTTTCATCTCCGCCATCTTTTCCGGTGGAGTCAGCACAAATGCGGCGTATCCGAATCCGACCAGAAGAGTGAGGAAGATCACCGTCCGCATCAATTTTGTGATGGCTGCTGTGGCCCCCGATAGGTTGCCGTTCTTGAATACCTTGGAAGGTTTCTTTCTCGCTTTGGGAATGACCGCTTCTGCGGGTTCAGCTTCCGCCTCTGCTGAATCTTTCGGCTCCGGATTCACTTCATCGGAATCGACTGCACCTGTCGCTTCGCTTGTATCCCCTTGCTTGAAAAGAGTCTCGGCAAATCCGGGAGAAGGATTCTCCTCGAATGGTGAAGTTCCTTCCGTCTTCGCCCAGGGGCCACTTGCCATGTCGGCAACTGGTCCGGATTCGACATCAACGGAGTTATCTTCGGAGGCAAACATCGAAGATTTTGGAGATTGATCGGTACTCTGCGCGAACAGGGGAGGCGTCATTTTTTTCTCCGGCGCATCTGTTCCTGTCGTTAAAGACGGATCTGTTGCAGGCGCCATTTCTTCGACAGAATGAGCAGGCGACACCGAATTTGGCTCAGAAGGGCTGTTGGGGAAAAGTCCAGTGGTTTCAAAAGGAGGGGGATCCTCCAAAACGGGAGTGGAAATCGACTCGTCTTTCACGGGCATTCCAAAAGCAGTGTCCACCTGTGCCTCAACCGGAACATCAGGAATCACTGGAACTTCTTCTCCATTCGTCTCAAAAGTATTTTCCACTGCGACCGGCTCCGGATCCGCTTGTGGAGAAAATGACATTGGAGGGTTTGCTTCAGCTGGTGTTTCCCACTGAGCTTCTGAGTCCGATCCTTCCGGTTTCGGGAATCCCCATGGCGAGCTTGCTGTTCCCTTATCGCTTTGCAAAGGCGGCGTCGCGACCGCTTGGGCTTGAGCAGGAGTTTCTTCGACAAGAGCTGGAGTCGAATCCTCGGGAAAGCGTGGAGAAGAACTGTTCTCTACTTGTGGCTGAGCTTCAGGCGGGGCAAAAGAAGGAGGTCCATGCAGAGCTGGAGCCTGACTATCATTCTCGGGGTTTTCGGCGAAGAATTCTCCGTTGGGGCGGATCAAGGCTCTTATCGGCGACTGACAGTGGACGCAATTTCCGGAAACTCCGAGGTGGCGCCGTTGCAGATTCAAGCCGCCATTACACGATGGACATTTCAATCGGATCACTTCCGATGGATCGTCTACTGGAGAATTTTCAGCCTGCGAGTTGGAATCCGATGAGGTTGTTGCGCTCTGGTTCATGATGATGTTGGGGGGATGGGCTGCGAAGGCGCGGGCAAAGGAGAGAATGATGCGGGTGCGGGTGTTTTCCCGGAAGTGCCAGGTAAGCTGAAAGGCGTAACGGGCGAAACAACGGGGTCCGCTGGTGAAAGGTTGAGTTTTTCGTCGAGGTAGGCCCTCGCTTTGCCGATGTATTTCTCGACTGGGAGAAGAAAAGACGCCACGCAGATTCCGGTAACGAGTCCCATGATTATGAGAAGCGCCTTCATGCTTTTCCCATTATTTTCGGGCTTCTTCTTTGTTGTGGTTTTCTTTATGACCACCTTGCTTGCCGCAGCCTTAGCAGGCGGTGTCTGAGCCGGCGCGTTTCCACCCAGTGGAGGCGGGCTCGCATCTCCCGAATCGGAAGGGGGCGGATTATCCGGACTGAATCCCGAACTGGTTACCGAACTGGTTCTATACTTGGGTTTCGTTTTGGGCGGGTCTTCAGGAGGAAGATCCGGATCATCGGGATCGTAAGGCAATTTCGATTTCGATGGTTCTGCCGCAGACTCTTTTGGCTCGTCGACCGGCGGAAATTGACCAAATTGAACCGGAGGCGCTTCCTTTATCGGAATATTTTCGGCAGGGGAATCAAGAGGTGCCTCTACTTCAGGCAGTTTCGCAAAAGGAGATTCACCAAAAGACGGAGGAGGATCTTCAACTTTTGCCGGTGGAGGTTCCGAAGCTCCGAAACCACTAGGCCCGGAATCTGATTTCACTTCTTCCGGTGTCTGCTGCGGGGCAGCGTTGGCCGATGGCGAAGCGGGAGCCCAAGTGCTTGCCTCCTCTGCAGGAGTCTCGTTTGCTACTTCTTTCGGAGGGACACTACTTCGTGGAACCTCAGCAGGAACTTCCATTACCTGAAAAGGTTGTCCCCATGGGGAAACCTGTTCTTTTTTCTCTTCTTCAGGGACGTGGCTTGCATTCTCCAGAACTTCCGCTTCTGCCGCAATTGGAGGAGAAGGTTGCGGGGACGCCTCTATCGGCTCCTCTTTAAACGGAGCTTTCGGCGCTTCCTCCTCTGCTACTGGAAGTGGCGATCCGAAAGGAGAGATCTGAGCAAAAGTGGCCGGCTCTATCTCAGGAGCAACATCCTGTTTGGGGGCAGGTGCTGGATCTGAAGCAGGAGCAGGTTCAGCAAGAGGCGCTTGCTCTGGCGCAACTGCGGTCACTGCTTGCGGCTCAGGCGATGGTGGCGCCTCAGCGGGATCGGCATAAAAAATGGATTCCTGAGCTGGTTCAGGCGTCGCAACCGGAGCTGCCTCCGGCACGGGCTGTGCAGGCGCCCGGGTTACGGGTACTTCCGGCAATTCCTGAACCGCAGGTGTCGCCACTACCGGTTTGATTTCTTCGGTCTCCGTTGCAGGTATGGCCGAATTAGGAAGCGTTGTTTCGACATCAGGAACAAAAGGTTGCTCCATCGACATTGGGAGGACTTCTTCCTCCTCCTGTAAATCAGCACTACTAATCGCCGAAGGTATTAGACTCTGCGCCAGAACGGACTGACCGCTGGCATCCTGAGGAAGTGCAGCATAGACAGGCGCCCATCCTTGAGAAGCCCCGGGCGCGTTCACCGACGATAAACTTTCGGCAGTCGACGTTTCATCTACCGGAGGTGCCTCAACTGCAGCCTGTAAGGCAGGTTCAGTAATCACACTTTCGCCAGATTGCGGAACAGCGGATTCGGGAACTTGCGGTTCCGAGACTGGTGGTCCGACAACTTGCGGTTCGACAGCTTGCGGTTCCGTGACTGGTAGTTCGGCAGCTTGCGGCTCGATGGGCTCTTCAATCTCCTCCGGAGCACTGACTTTCGGAGAGCCACCCTCACTCGATTGGACAGCAAAAACACTAACTGAACCATCGGCCGAAGGCTTTGCTGCGATAATCGGAACCTCGCACCATACACAATTCCCCTGAATACCCAGATGCTCCGGCATCAAAGTGAGCTCTCCCTCACAGGAAGGGCAATGCAAAGCCAGCGACAGGTCTTCCTCCTCGTCCTTTTCAGCCCGGGCCTCGACTGGAGCCGGATCCTGTTCTGCAGAAATCTCGGAATCCGAATTGGAGACAGGCACTTCAACTTTCGCAGTGGGAGATATCGCAAATGAAACTGACGAATCAAGAATTTCGTCCACGACATTTCCAGGCATTTCAATTTCCTCTTCCGTCTCGATTTCAGGAAGGATTTGTTCTGGAACTCCAATATCCTGCGCCAAAGTGGAATCCACGAAGGGCTCTGATTCGTCTTCGATCTCTGCCACGACTTCTGGAATCTCCGGATGAACCATCTCTTCAGAAGGCTTCACTTTCTCGGGAGAAATAACCGTTTGCAGATCTTCTAAACCAAACCGTTTAGGTATCTGATAACCATTTGAACCCGGAAGGGACAGGTCGTCTGGTTGGGATGAAAGCATAATTCCTTTATTGGCCCCGTCCTCAAAGTCCATATCATCCAACTCCTGAATCGTATCGGAGCCGAAACCGAGAGAATTTAGAAATTCGTCGGTGTTCGGCTCAAGTTGAGGAGATGCATCTTCTGTCGAAGAGGAAATTTGAGTGCGAGGATTCATTCAAAAGCAAACTATGAACATTTGCGGTATACTTCCTAAAATAATAGTATTTATAGAAAATATCAAAAAGTTTTTTATCCTGTCTTTGATTTTTTATATTTCTTAACTAAATTAGTCAAATGCGCCTCGCACTTTTTAGAATTCTTTTCG
This sequence comes from uncultured Verrucomicrobiales bacterium, assembly GCA_913058215.1. GTDB lineage: Bacteria > Verrucomicrobiota > Verrucomicrobiia > Verrucomicrobiales > DEV007 > Arctic95D-9. The sequence goes on along the minus strand of CAJXQE010000024.1, from coordinate 5,575 downwards.
TCCCGCTCCTCCTTTCCCTGAGCAGTTGTGTCACGACCGGTTCATCGCCATCGCCCACCCCCGGCAAATCCGGCATTCAATTGAGCAATTCTGATAAGGAGGCAATCGGTAAGAAAATCTGGAAAAACGAGTGCAACGGAACCGTTGAAGGCCTTACCAGCTGGAACCAGGGCGAGGATTTCCCCTCTCTCGGAATCGGCCATTTCATCTGGTATGTCCCCGGTCGGCCCGGTCCTTTTCAAGAAAGTTTCCCCCAGTTGGTTTCGTATATGAAGCAACAGGGAGTCGCGATGCCGAAATGGGTGGGAGAAGCCAAGGGCAGCCCCTGGACTTCGAGATCTGAATTCTTAAATCAGCAAAACTCCGCACAAATGAAGGAATTACGCCAATTCCTTGCCGGTTCAGTGCCAACTCAAACCGGTTTCATCGTCCAGCGGCTCGAAAGCGCCCTGCCAAAAATGCAGTCCGCCACCCCTGATCCTGCTAACAGCAAACGCATTGTCGACAATTTCTACAAAGTGGCCTCGACCCGGACCGGAGTTTACTCGCTCATTGATTACGTGAACTTTAAAGGGGAAGGAATCAAAACTGAAGAAAAATACAATGGTCAGGGCTGGGGACTTCGCGATGTCCTTTTGGAAATGGCCGAAACCGGCGGTGGTCAGGCTTCGGCGAACGAATACAGCGAAGCTGCCAAGCGTGTTCTGCAGCGTCGAATCAAAAATTCCCCTTCGTCTCGCGGGGAATCACGCTGGTCAGCTGGCTGGATGAATCGCTGCGAAGGTTACAAGCACGGGATCTGATCCCGAAATCGAGCCAAATTTCCGCTTTTCAAGCGTCAGAAAAGGCCTACAGATTACGCCCCTGCAAAAACAGGGACGAAACCAAAACCTTTTTAGAAATCATGGCCACCGAACGTTCACTCATCCTTCTCAAACCTGACTGTGTGCAGAAAAAAAACTGCGGCGAAGTCATCAAACGTTTTGAAGACGCCGGTTTCGCGATTCGCGGATCTAAAATGATGCGCCTCAGCGACGGGATCCTCAAGGAACACTACAGCCACGTCGCCGATCAGCCCTTTTTCCCGAGCATCGTTGAATTCATGCAATCCAGCCCGGTGATCGCTATCGTCCTCGAAGGCGAAGAAGTCGTCGGAAAAGTTCGCGACATGCTGGGGCCCACCAATTCCAAGGAAGCCGAAGCCGGAACCATCCGCGGCGACATGGGAACCGACATGATGGTCAACGTCTGTCACGCTTCTGATTCTCCCGAAAACGGTGAGATCGAAGTGAATCGCTTCTTTGAGAGCAGCGAGCTTTTTGATTACTGAGCGTCATTCGCTCCGGAAAACTGCCCGGTCGATCGATTGAGCCTGGCCAGGTAATCAATCCGCGCCCGTCCTGTCGGGCCGGGACGAAAAGTGATCGGGACATTTTTCGTCCCTGAGATTTTGGCAGACTTTCTGCTGGATTTCACAATCTTGCGCGCCTTTCCCTTTCAATGCCTCCGGCCGCGGCTCCGACTTCACATTCAGGATTGCCTCCGGACATTCCGGCGGTGTAGGATGGCAGGTACTTTGGGGATGGAAAAACTGATGGCTACAGGAAGACTTTACTATTTGTCTTTCATTTTAATTCTGTTTTGCGGCGGAGTTGCCCACTCTCAGGACAAACCAGCGATTCGCGCATTCCTGGTTTTCTGCAATGAGTATCCCGGCGACTATGGCGCCATCAATGAGAGCGTCACCACAGACAGCTTAATTGTAAGAAGCTTGCTTACGGACAACATTTCCGAGCAGGGGTGGGGTGTATCGCTTGAAATCACAGAGGTGTCCGGCAAGACCGCCACGGCAGAGCAGGTGATGACGCAATTTGAAGCTTTCAGCAGGAAAGTAGGCACAGACGACACGGTATACATCCACTTCTCCGGTCATGGGGTGATCAAAGACAAGGCCACTAACGAGCAGTTTCTCCATTTCTGTGATTTAGAAATGCGTAGCCGGAAAGAATGGGCTGACCGGATTGAGGCCCTGCCCGCCCGATTGAAAATCCTGGTTACGGACTGTTGCTCCAGCTATTCCATCAACGATATTGCGGAAGGACCAATTGAAATCAATCCGTGGAACTCTTTCTACTTTCTGATGCGCCTGCATGAAGGGTTCGTCAACATCACCGCCGCTTCGCCGGGCCAGGATGCATTTGGAACGGAACGGGGTGGTTATCTGACGGTGAATCTCGCCTCCGACATGCAACGCTATAAGCAATGGGAGACGGTCTTTCAAAGGACGGAAGCGAGAGTCGTCGATGAAACAGCTGCCGAGATTCAGGCGATTGGGGATTCCTCTCTTCAGCCCCAGCGTCCTTTCGCCTATGGTCTTGGAAAACCTCTCTTCGATAGAAGAAACGCAGAGGTCATGGTGCCTGAGAGGGTGAAATACATTTTCCCCGACTCCTCCAATCGCTTGTTGTCAGTTTCTGAGTTGGAGGCAAAACCCTTATTTCAACTCTACTTTGGCAGGAATGAGATCTTTGCGAGGCACGGTTTCGACTTTGGAACTCCACTCCTCAAGTTCTACTTTGGTGATCGCTTTTGGTATGAGAAAAAACCGGGCTTCAAATCTCCGAACCTTTCCTCTATCGAAGAAGCCAACATCGAAGCATTGCAGCGTGCTGAGAAAAAGAAAGGCGGTCCATTCGTGCCCGCCAACGAGGATTTGTTTATTATCGGGTTGTCGCCGGAGGAATTGCAGGATTACCACAATCGAGTTCATGGAGAGAGTGGCAGGGTAAGCGGCGCATCGCCTCTACCTCCCCCCCCTGCCGGAGTAAACGCGAACGGAGATATTTTTCCCTACTCCTCCGATGAAGTCATATCAAGGGTCGCCGTTCAGAATCTGTCTCTTCGGGATTTGTCTATCGCTCGCAATGAGATCTTTGCGAAACACGGATTTCCTTTTAAGTCCAAAGCTCTGAGACGTCACTTTGAGCAGAAGTCCTACTACCGGAGAAATTCAAACGCCACGAGTCCTAATCTCAGTACAATCGAGGAACAGAACCTTTGGCTCATTCGTAAAATCGAACGCCTCAAAGGCGGACCTTTCAAGTGGGATTGAAGAAGCAGGGAGATCGATAGTGATTTCCCTCCAAAAACTTCGTGTTTCCGTTCCATTTGCCAAAACCGGCACAACAGATTCCCCATTTCACGCTTTTCCGTAAAAAACTCTCTTTTCCCTGCGCCACCACCGTCTATATTCGGGCCCTATGTCGGATATCGAGGAAAATTCTGAGACCAAACAGCAGAAGTTGATGGTGGTGAACCGGGGCGAAATCGCCATCCGGGTTTTTCGCGCTGCCACTGAGTTGGGTCTGCGCACGGTTGCTATCTACGCGGAGGAGGATCGCTTTTCCCGCCACCGTTTCAAAGCGGACGAAGCTTACCTTCTCAGAAAAGAAAAAGGGCCAGTCGGTGCCTATCTCGATATCGAAGGAATCGTCCGGATTGCTAAAGAACGCGGCGTCACTCTGATCCACCCGGGTTACGGATTTCTTTCGGAAAATGCTGACTTCGCTCGCGCCTGTCGCGAGGCCGGATTGACCTTCATCGGACCCGATCCCGAGAAGCTCGATGCCATGGGCGATAAAGTTTCCGCCCGCGCTCTCGCCAAGACTGCCAATGTCCCCACCCTTCCCGGCACGAACGAGCCTGTCGAAGATCGTGACGAAGCGCTCAGAGTCGCCCGTGAAGTCGGGTTTCCTCTCATCATCAAAGCCGCCTTCGGTGGAGGTGGTCGCGGAATGCGAGTCGTCCAAAAAGAGGAGGAACTCAACGGAGCCTTGACCGAAGCCCAGAACGAAGCAGAAAATGCTTTCGGAAACTCTGCCGTTTTCCTCGAACGTTTTGTCGGACGCGCCAAGCACATCGAGGTGCAGATTCTCGGTGACAATCACGGGAATATCGTCCACCTCCACGAGCGGGATTGCTCGGTGCAGCGTCGCCATCAGAAGGTCGTCGAAATTGCGCCTTCAGTTGATCTCGACGAAACCGTTCGCAAAGAACTTTGCGAAGCCGCCGTCGCCATTTCGGAATCGATCGGATACAACAATGCCGGAACAGTTGAGTTCCTGCTCGATATGGATTCGAATGAGTGGTTCTTCATCGAAATGAATCCGCGGATCCAGGTGGAGCACACCGTGACCGAAATCATCACCGGCGTGGATCTGGTTCGCTCTCAGATTCTTATTGCCCAGGGCCACGATCTTTACAGCGACGAAATCTGCATCCCGAAACAGGATGAAATTCCCCGCAACGGTTTTGCCGTTCAGGCAAGGGTCACAACAGAAGATCCGGCGAACGACTTTTCCCCGGACTACGGTCGCATTTTGAATTATCGCTCGGCCGCCGGTTTCGGTATCCGTCTCGATGCCGGCGCGGGTGATGCGGGCTCAGTGATCACTCCTTACTACGACTCGATGTTGGTGAAAGTGACCGCTTTCGGTCCACGTTTCGATGTAGCTCTTCAACGGATGCACCGGGCGCTGCGCGAGTTCCGAATCCGCGGAGTGAAGACCAATATCCCTTTCATCGAGAACGTGATTCTCGACGACACTTTCCGGACCGGCCAGGCGACGACACGTCTCATCGACACCAATCGGGACCTGTTCAAATTCAAGCCGCGTCGCGACCGGGCGACCAAACTGCTTTCCTATCTCAGCGATGTGACTGTGAACGGAAATCCAACGGCAAAAGGCTATCGTATCACCAAGCCCCTCAACCCTGCGCGCCTTCCAGCGTTTGATCCTCGTGGTGATGGTGAACCCGGTTCGCGCGACAAGCTTCTGGAACTTGGACCGGAAAAATTTGCCCAGTGGATTCGCGATCAAAAGCCATTGCTGGTAACTGACACCACGATGCGTGATGCGCACCAGTCGCTCATCGCCACCCGGATGCGGACCTTCGACATGATGAATGTCGCCTCGGCCGTTTCCCAGCGGACTCCCAAACTGTTCAGTCTCGAAATGTGGGGTGGTGCGACTTTTGATACCGCGATGCGGTTTCTTCACGAATGCCCCTGGGAACGTCTCCGGATGCTCCGTGAAAAAATTCCAAATATCTGTTTCCAGATGCTTTTTCGCGGATCGAACGCGGTCGGCTATTCCAACTATCCGGACAACGTTGTCGCGGGTTTTGTGAAGCATGCCGCCGAGTCCGGCATGGACATTTTCCGGATCTTCGATTCACTCAACTACCTGCCTAATATGAAGGTGGCGATGGAAGCGGTTCGCAACGATACCCAGTCCATCTGTGAAGCCGCGATCTGCTATACCGGTGACATCACTGATCCGAAGCGCGACAAATATTCGCTCAAGTATTACGTCGAGAAGGCGAAGGAAGTGGAGAAAATGGGCGCCCACATTCTGTGTATCAAGGACATGGCCGGTCTGGCCCGTCCATTTGCTGCAAAGAAACTCGTCTCCACTCTCCGCGAAGAAATCGGACTACCGATTCACTTTCACACCCACGACAGTTCCTGTCTCTTATACACATCTGACGCTGCCGACGAAGAGGATAGTGTAGA
>CAJXQE010000023.1 GCA_913058215.1 uncultured Verrucomicrobiales bacterium | reverse complement strand
AGATCAGCCTCGGTCTCGTGGGCTCGGAGATGTGTATAAGAGACAGGTATTCGACTGTACATCTCCGTTTCGTCCTGCCTCAACTCTCCATAACATCCTCGTCGTTCGATGATCCGATTGGCAGTCCCCTTGGAAGAAGGAGTGAATGGAGAATCGATAAAGACCGAGTTCCCGCAAAGCCATAACACACTCATCCCCTTCTCGATCGCAGCGCGGATCGTCTCGTATTGTTTGGTATCCCAGTATTCGTCATGACCAACGCTGAGAAAAACTTTGGCACCTTCAATTGCCTTGCCATCGACCAGATCGCTGTTTGAAACATAGCTGACTTCGTAGCCTTCTTTTTCCAACCAATAACAGAGCGGAAATTCCCACAACAAAAACTCCCCCGATCCGATCGATAGCGGATTGTCGAATATTTGGACATACTTGCCATAGGGGCGATCGAAACTCACGGCGACACCGGGAGCCTGAGCCCCATCGGGATTGGTATAAAGAGATTCGTTCACCGGCCAGCGATTGTAGGCTTGCCAGGTATTGTCGCTGACCTGAAAAACGACGTCGGTTGGCTTTGCCGATTTGACTACAAAAATGATATAGCTTTGCCAATAGGGATCGGAGGCCTCTTCAGAAATCGTAGTCAGCTTCCCCAGGTAAACGCCACTTGGCCAGTCAGCAGGAACAGTGAACGCGGTCGTTTCCTCCCACTGACATTCCCGGATTCGTTTATCGCCGATTTCCGGTACCTCCTGAGTTTTTCCAGGGAACGGTCCGAGCTGAGCCATGTGGCGTCCACCGGTCCCTTCGTAGTAGCCCATCCGATAAAGATCGATCGTAAATTTCCGTTCCGGTTTGGTGCTAACAAAGAACGAAATCTCTTCTCCTGGAAAGAGTGACTGTCGTGATGCGTAGCCCTCGATAAGCGAAGTTCGGTATTCCCCCTCGTTGATCTTCACCCGAGTTAACTGCCAGTCAGTCGTCCCAGTGTTCGTGTTTTCTTCGCGGACTGAAGCCGACGCAGTTCCCAGCATGGATAGAACAGGAGCGGCGGCGATGAACTTTCTTCTGGTCGGTGGCATGGTGAGTTGAAGATATCGCTTTCGGACTGTCGAAGCAATATTCCTGTATGCGGGATTCCGGCGTCTTTCGCCTGCCCCCCAAATGAACTTGAGAAACAAACGAACCGGATCCTTGGGATCCGGTTCGTAAAGATGGGCGCGATTGGCAGGCGCTTCGTTCTCCCGCGCTCTATGGATGCACTGGCCAACTTGCTATTCTGCCGTTTTCTCTTCCGATTTTTTGATTTCTTTCACGTCGCGGGAACTTCCGACCATTTCGTCGCGCTCTTTGAGGTGTTTCTTGTATTTGATCTTTTGCTCAGGACTTAGAAGTGCTCGAATCTCTTCGGCCTCGCTCTCAAAAATCTCAGCGAGCTTTCGATGAAGCGGTTCGATGGCTTTCTCCTGTTTTGCGATCGCTTCGGCGTCGTTCCCGGTTTTGGCTCGTCGAAGGGCGCGCTCCTCCCGTTTTAATTCTCCACGCACGGGCCGGACGGCATCGCGCGAATTTTTCTGGATGGTATCTACCTGCGCCGCCTGATCGATATCAAGGTCGAGAGCGGTTTTCAGGGGTGCGTCGGCAAGAGCGGCGCTGGTGACAAGGGAAAGGCCGGCGACAAGCGCGGCCAGGGTAGTTCTGATAGTATGGATCTTGTTTTTCATCGAGTATTGTTAGTTGTGTTTACTTTTCTTGTTTCGCTTTCTCACGCCCTCCGTTTATTCCGTCTTAGCAGAATGGAGGAAGTGCAGCCCGTGCGACCGGGCTCGTTCGGGACGTGGGTTTGTGCCGCGCCCTCACACCCTTCTTGGGAAACCAGATAGGTCGGTTACACGCCGCCGCGAAATCTTCGTGCTTGGGGACGGAATGGCCCGTCTGACAGCTGCCGGGTCCGTCGCCTACTTTCAGAAGCTCAAAAATGATGGTGCCGCAGCATGCCGGCATTCACTTTTAAACACGGGAATTTCAGTTTTTCATTTGCAATTTCACGGAAACACTGAAAATTCAGTGAATCATGACGATGCGACGAAACGACCTGTCCCGACGAGAACGTGAGATTCTCGACATCATTTTCCATCTTAAAGGTGCGACCTGTTCCGCGATCCGGGAGCAAATGAGCAGCGCACCAACCGGTAACGCGGTTCGCTCTTCTCTTCAGATCCTGGAGAACAAAGGGGAAATCGTTCGCAAGGGGAAAGAAGGGCGCGAGTTCATCTACGAGGCGACCTCGGACCGGGAGGTCGAGGGCACCGATGCCCTTCAGCACGTGGTGGAAACCTTCTTCGACGGCTCGATGGTTTCGGCACTTGCCGCACATTTTTCCCAGCCTGAAAATTTGCCCGAGTCGGAAGTAGAACGTCTTCGCAGTCTGATTGCCAGCACAACCGAAACGAGTGGGACAAAGGAGGAAGGACAATGAACGATAGCATCGAATCGATCGCAGCCGGACTTCTAATCTGGACACTTCGCTCACTTGCCATCGGACTGGCTGTTCTTGCTTTGTTGGGCAGTTTGCGTCGCGCCTCGGCGTCGGTCCGTCATCTCATTATCGTGGCCGGGATGGCACTGATCTTCACGATGCTGATTGTCGATCTTGCGGTTCATTTGACGAGATCCAATAAGGAGATCTCGTGGACACTGCCAGCTGCGCTTCCGAATTCCATCTCGACGATTGGGGCGGATTCCGCTGATGCAAGTGCTGCAATGCCAGTCAACGCGGCTGCGAAAATGCAGCACAGACTGGATTGGGGGGCACTGACTCGATTCGGTCTGAGTGCATCTTTGATTCTGGCAGTTGCCGGTTTTCTCTTCCTGGGGTTGCGTATCGTAATTGCTCAGTTCCGTCTCTTCCGACTCACCGGGATTTGCAGTCAGGCTGAGGGAAGGATTCGCGATCTGGCCGACTCAATCCAGGGAGCTCCAAATTGCCGAATTCACCTTGGGCCGCTTGGTAAATCACTGCCGCCGATGACATGGGGAACTTTCCCGGCATGTATCATCCTGCCGAACGATGCTCAAGCTTGGACGGATGAGACGATACTGGATGTGCTCCGCCACGAACTCGCTCACGTTCGTCGCCGCGATGCGCTCACTCTGGGTTTCGGCCAATGGCTGCAAGCGATGCAGTGGTGGAATCCAATTGCATGGTTAATGGTGAGGAAGCTCCAAATCGAATGCGAGCACGCCTGCGATGATCTGGTCGTCGAATCATCCACCGGGAATGATCGAAGTCGTTATGCACACCTTGTTCTGTCCCTGGCGAGTTCGTCCCGCCCCGGCCCCTCTCATCTCGGTATGGCGAATGTCGGAAATCTCGAAACGCGGCTGACCCGAATCGCATCCGACACGACGAATCGAAAAAACGTGCGCCGATGGATACATGGTGCCGTTCTATCCTCGGTGCTCTTGATGCCAATCGGGCTCGCCGTGGCCAACGCGCAAACGCCCAACACTGAGGAACGAGTTTTTAAGGGAATGCGGTTCGATACGGTTGTCCTTGATGCTGGCCACGGCGGAAAGGATCCAGGCGCAAGGTCTGGCGATGTCACGGAAGCGGAGCTTAACCTCTTGCTGACGAAGAAGGTTGAGCAACTACTCAAGGACGAAGGCTTCAATGTCATCATGACCCGGGAGGAAGATGTTTTCGTCCCCTTGGCCACCCGTTCGGCTCTTGCCCGAAAACTTGGTGTCAAAAAACAAAAGGAAGCGATTTCCCTTACCCTCCATGTTGGTTCCAGTGGGGACAAAGCAGATCGCGGGTTCAATGTATTCCATCCGGAACGTGAAGAATTGAACCAGTCGATGCTCGCGGAATTGATCAAGGATGAGCTGAGTCAGTTGGAAGATATACCGTTTCAAGAACTGAGATCAGCGAAATTCCTGCTACTCAGGAGCAGCTCGATCCCTACCGTGCATCTGGACGCTGGTATCCTTTCAAACCCTCTGGACCGGGCTGCGATTACTGATCCTGCGTTTCGATTGAAAGTCGCTCAGCGTATTGTCGCCGCGATCAAGCGCCTCCGCGGCAAGGAGGGACGCGATCTAGTAGCGGACGCTCCCCGGGTCGCTGTGGTGGACGGTCTCAAAGTACCGGTGCAGATAGCGGATGGCTTCGACTATCCCTTCGAAAATCCTGACGCCGAGGGGTATCAATTGTCAGAGGGGTTCGAGGCAAACGGTCATCTGGGTGATGATTGGACAGGCCTTGATGGTGATGAGACACCTCTCGGTGATCCGATCTATGCGATTGGCGACGGACTTGTCGTTCACTCACAAAACGAGAAGCGTGGATGGGGCAATATCATCATCGTAAGGCACGCCTACGCTGAGGGCGGAGAGGTTCGCTATATCGATTCGTTCTACGGACATTTGCAAAAGCGAGAGGTCTCCGTCGGTGATCTTGTGAGGCGCGGTGACAAGATAGGAACGATGGGAAATAACGAGGGAATGTATACGACACACCTTCACCTGGAGATCCGCAAACGCCTTGATGTCAAGATCAGGAGAGATCTCTACCCTCGCGATGAAACTACTTATTTTTCACCGAGTCGCTTTATCACCGATCACCGACCTGGCTATACAAGCGATAAATAGGTCCTCCGCAGTCGCAGAAGCGTTTTCAGAACTTGTGGGAAGCTCAGCTTGGGATTCAAGGGGCTAGACCCTTTGGGATTCCGATCTTTGGCCGAAGCCTACCAGACTTCAGTTCAGGAACGGATGCTCTCACCTCCTCCACTGAGAGTGCGATCGAGCCATAGACCAAGGGCGAGATGCTGACGCCGACGACGCGACCACTCAGGTCGACGATCGGTCCGCCGTATTCGTGGGGAAGGAGTCCGGCATCGTGCTCGAAGGTCGCATCCGGGTTCGAGACACTGACCACACCGGCCGCCACCGTGTTTGCCGCAGATCCGGGAATCGCAACAAGAGTCCCGACTGGTAAATCCACAGGCTCTCCCCAGGAGATAGCCTGCAATCCGATGGCCTGGACTTTCAGCATGGCGATGTTCAGTTTCGAGGAAACCCCTACAATCTCCGCCACCAACTCTCGACCGTCGGGGAGGACGCAGACCGGGTAGAGCGGCAGCGTCGCGCTCCGGGTCATCAGCCACCCGTCGTCACCCACCACGAAGCCGAGCGATACAGCCTTGCCGTCTCCGTCGCGGATCTCGACGACGCTTTGCCCGACTTTCTTCGTCGCGTTGCCGTAGGCCCGACAGGTGTAGCTTCCCTGCGTCCAGCAATCCGGTGGAACTTGGGTCGTTGATCGGAGACAAGAATACTCCTCCCGCCTTTGCGGTGGGCGATCCGGGAGAACCTTTCCCTCGAGCATCTTCGGCAGGACCTCTCTTACCCGCGCACTCGTCGTATAGGAAAAGACACTCCGATGTCTCGGTCGGACTCCACCGAAGTTTGGACGAACGATGTGGGGCATGGCGCTGGCGCGGATGATCGCGACCAGCCGTCCGTCCAGGTCGAAAAGCGGCCCGCCAGAATCGCCGCCATTCACGAAGCAGTCCGCCACGAAGAATCCGTGTTTGCGGATCGAATCCTCACCGGCACAGACCACCCGGCCGAGCCGGACGACCGGCGCCCTGGATGGTCGACCGCCAGACACGGGGTAGCCAAACTTAATGACGGGATCTCCCAGTTGAACGTCTGCACGCTCGGCAATCGAAATAAAGGGGTAGGGACCAGGTTCGATCAATCGAAGCAGGGAAATGTCGTTAAAGATGTCGGCTCCGAGAAGTTCTGCCGATCTCTCTTCACCACCCCGAAAGACGACACGAATTCGATCGCCAGGCCCTCTCGCGGGATCTTTGTGGGTCACGTGCCACTGCGAGAGGATCAAGCCGTCGGCATCGATGATGACACCAGAGCCCTGCCCCACCTTAATCACGAATGGCATCGCCTTCTCGGCCACCTCAATCACCTTCGACTCCATATCCCGGAGCGCCGCGACGTCCTGCGGGTAGTCACCGACCATGGTTCGATCCAAGACGGTATATCCAGCGGGTTCTCCCGTTTGGGCGACCAAGAGCGGCAAGGCCCCGGCATAAGCACAAGCCAAGGCAAGCGCTACACCGATCGTCCCCAGGCGACCGAAGGACTGTCGTTGTAGTCCCGGAGTCATTTGCCCTTCTTCTCCCCGGAGTCTGGCTTGCCCTCAAGACGATCACCGGTCTTGGCCTTGCTTTCCTCGGGAGTGTCGATCTGAAACAAGGTCTCTGCGTTCTCGAGTTCGTTCGTCCACGTGAACCCCGTATTGGTGTAGTGAAGCTTCAAGCCCGGCAGCGCATACTCTGTGCGAAACGGAAGCTGGGTTCGGAGATCCAACCAAATTTTGAGGGTTCCAGACACTCCATTATTTTCATCAACAATTTCCGCATAGCCGTAATCGACCCCATCCAGCTTCGCCTTGGTGATCTTAACGTCCCCCGCCTTCAGGACGGACTCAAAGGGATGCCGCATCGGTTCTGGCTTTTTGGCGACTTTAGCAAGCTCGTCAGCAAGTTCGAGATACAGGCCCCTACTCTTAGTGATCGTCGTGGTCCCATCCTGCGGATTGAACCATAGTGTTTTGCCGGTCTTATGATGTTGAATCTGGATGTAGTCCCCGAACGGGTAGTGGGTCACCAATCTCGACCGGTGCCCCTTCATATCGAAGTACGACGTCCGCTTCTGTTCGACTTGATCGACGCCAAGGAAGTCGAATACGTTCTTGTTGATCTCAAGTTGCTGCCAGTGGACGTAGCGGAATCCTTCCATCGCTTTCGCGACATCCGCCAAGGTCCGGGTCGGCGCCCCGAGCAACATGATGACCCCGAGCCACAGTAGCCAGGTTAGGGGGGCACAGAATGCCAACATGGCTGCGACTCTCAGGGGCCTGGCCATCCAGGTCTTCTTTGGAAATGGGACGGCTCTCTTGTCGCCTTTTTCCTCCATCAAAATCAGTTTCTCGTCGCCGAGTGCTTCTCTAGCCTTCAGGTGTGACCCCATAGAGTATTCAAACTGAATCGCTTCCAGGAAGGTAGTACGGTGGGCGGCATCCTCGTCGAGCCAACTCGCCAGCTCAGACATCTCCCCATCGACGAGGAGGTTTCCCAGATACCCTTCAATCAAGGTTTCTAATCGCTCTTGTTTCATTGTGTTGCTCCTGTTGAACGTTGCAGGCAGTCGCGCAGTTGCCCCTTGGTGCGGAAAATACGCTTCCTCACGGCTTCGACCTTCATCCCCAGCGAGTCGGCCGCCGCCTGGTAGCTCATCCCGCCGCCATAAACGCTATCCAGCAGCATTCTTGCGTGGTCGGAGACCCGGTTCAGACATCGCTCCAATCGACGGTGGCGCTCGTGGACCGCTTCAGCATGATCATCCGAGTCGACTTCGCAGAACGCGGCCTCTACTGAATCGCCAAGCATCCGTTCTTGCAGACTGGCCTGCTTCTTCCGACGATTGATGAGTTGTAAAGCTTTCCAGCGGACGATCGCCCGCGTCCAAGCCATCATCGACGTGCCTTCTTCAAACTCGTCATACTTCTCCATCACGACAATCAGGCACTCCTGCACTACGTCCTCCGCTGCACTGAGATCGCGAAGCATGACAAACGCGTACGCCTCAAGCGCCTCCCGACATCCGAATGCCTGTTTCACGATGCGATCTCGAAGATCATGTTCGGCAAGTGATTTCATTCTATCTACCTAATCAATTTGAATTCCGAATCGTGGACATTTTCTTGAAGACCGAGATTTGCTACGTGGTTTCAGGGGCACATGGATTCCGGGTCAGGCGACATTTCAAAACAGACCCCAATTAATTTGTTCCCTGATCCTACCCTGCGGAATCTAAACGGACAAACGAGCGGTGGAAAGTCCGCTACGCAGCAAGCTTGCCGTTCCACCGAAACTCTATTTTTCCGATGTCCCTATCGTTTTCAGAACTTGTGGGTAACTCAGGTTGAAGAGGTGCATTCCATCAGCGCCGGCGTCGTAAGCTTTTTGAGCACGTTGCTGATGTTCCTCCAGCGTAATGTGCGTGCTCCGTTTCGGGGTCATCGTTCCTGCGGCGATGGCTTTATCTTCCTTCGGAGTTCGGTCATGGCCGCGGACGATGCATTCCTCGCTGAAGAGCACGGCGCATCCGCTGCCACTCTCTTTGGCCATTTTCACAAAGGGTGCGATGTCGAATTCGTAACCACCGAGTCCGTACTGACCAACGATAAGACAATCGATCCAGCCCTCATTCATCCAGGTCTCGATGTCGCAGCCCCAGTGTTGGTATTTCTGCCAATCGATGCGTACGGAAAGGCCGAGTCGCCTCCCCTTTTTCTCACCGGCAGCATCGAGAATGGCGCGCGCGTCCCGGACAAAGCCAGTCATAAACTCCGCGCGCAGCGGAAACCAACGCGGGTCATCGGCGGATACCTTGAGCCCGTCTTCTCCATACTTTTTCCGAAAGGCGTCGAGCATTGCTTGTTCGAGCCGGAAAAAATTCGGGTGGCGCTGGAAATCAAAATTGATGCCATCGATGTCGCGCTGAACCGCTTCGCGCAGGAAGCTCAGCTTGAACTCGCGAACTTCGGGGTAGGCGTACGACAGGCGCGTCAGGTCTATCCCCTTCTCATCGCGCTGACGAAACTCCGGATGATCATGCCAAAAATCGCTGTTGAACATGGGAGCCATTTGCCCGTCCCAGGCATTCGCAGGGTAGTCGCCGTTCATGCGCATCGAAGCGTAACAGGAGATGCCCATTTCATGACAAGTATCCACGACCACGGCCAGAGTATCGACGCCCTCGTCGCGGAACCGACGCAATGTCTCCGCCGCGCGCTTGTCGCCGCGACGCGGGAATTCTTTCATATCCTCACCAATCAATTCGTGGATTTCCGAAGGATAATTCACACGACTCCCCGCAACGAAGCACCACTCAAATACCGCCAACTGAGTGTCCTTGTATGCGAGGAGACGTTTGCGCAATGCCCCTTCCGTCGGGTAGTAGCCACCGTAAAATTTGCTGAAGCCATCGTCATTGATGATCACCAGCTTGTCGCCATTGCGAGGCGGCGGCGGCTCGGCGGATTGCGAACCTGCCGTAAAGGCAAAGAGCGACAGAAAAGCGATGGAAAGAAGTTTCATAAATGTCGAAAAGAATGGACAGCAAATTTTACCGAGAGAATGAGCGGAGCCCTTTGGAGAGCAAAGAGCTATTCCGGCGCAAAAGCGTGCGACCGCTACCCGCTCATGATTCCATCGAAAAGGCCTTCGGAGTCAGCTGACAGTTCTTGACCGACCGGGACCGATCTGTAGAGCCTACCATTCACACTCCTATCCAACAGAATTAGGCCAATCTCCATGTCCAGTTTCATCGCTGAGGGCACAGAAGATTTCGTAAAACCTTGGAATATCGATCTTGTAAGCTTGGGCTCGCCGCCTTTAACAGTTGCTACTCTCAGAACTTTTCAAATATGGCCGAAGGACTATCACTGGCCACTGTCCCTGACAACCTCCAGGCCACTAAACCATTACTCAAGAATGCCCTGGTCAACCTGGATCCTCCGGATATGTGCGCAGTCTCCTCCGTGTTATCGTTTCATCAGCTTGCGGCCACGGCCTTACCTTATGAAGACCTGTAAGAGACTTCGTGATAGCCTTTCTCATGGGGGCCGAGGAACAGTCGGGAATAGATACGGAAGATCACAAGTCCGTCCATAATCAGGTTCGCTACAATCAGGATTAACAATGGAAACTGATTCTCATGAATATGTCCCAACATCAAATCCTCCCCGATAAATGTTGGTGTTACGGGGAATCCGGCCAAACCAAGGCACGCGAACATAAAAATAAATGCCACCCTGGGATAGACGTAGACATGGCCGTTAAACTTCGAAAGAGAAACATTCTCGCCATTGTTACGAAGGCGGTTGATGGCCCAGATACCAATCAAAGCTGAAACAGAAATCCCACTCAGATACAGATAGACCTGGCTGAAAGCAAACTCCTCATTAAAACTGAACGCCAGTGATTGGTAGAGTTGATTGACCACAATCAGTACCCAGGCATTAAGCGCCGATCTTCTTTCCACAAAGGCTTTAAGGATAAACACCAGACCGGCGAGAGCAAAAGCCTCCGGGAGGTAGCGGAGCAACCAATCCGGAATAAGTAATCTGTTATATGCCGCCCACAGCCCCATCAAAAATGGAGGCAATGCCAGAACGTAAGTATTTCGGATCCCCAGAAAATCGAAGAGCTTCCCGGTCCTCTTTAGCGGTCGCCAAAGGAAACGGAACATGAAACTGTCGAGGTTGAACTCTTGTATTCCAAGGGTGTATAGCGAGAGCCTTATCTTATTCCAGAGGCCTGCCGTTCCATGAGGCCCCGGCTTCGAGAAGTGAAAGAACTGATTATGAATCCGATAGTTCAAAACCGACGGCGAAACGAGCAATTGATGACTTCGAAGCAGGGCGTTACAAATGAAATGTATGATCGCAATCCAATACCACCCGAGGGAAACCTCGATAAACATCAGTCCGATTTGGGCGATCGAAGAATAGGCAATCTGGGTCTTAATCGTTGACTGGACCCTGCCGATCAATGTAGCCACGACGCAAGTTAACAGACCTACGCCTCCAATAATGAAATGGAAGACCAGGTTTGCTTCCCAGAAGGGAGCGGTTCGGATTAACAGAAACACCCCGACGTGCACCGAGAGCGATCCGTAAAATATGGCACTCGAGGTTGTCGGTCCCTCCATCGCTCTGGGTAACCAGGAGGAGAATGGAAACTGAGCGGACTTAACCATGGCGGCGAGGAGAAAAGTCGCCGGGATGAAAAACTCGTAGAACCCGTGAGCCATGATGTGGGGTTGTGCGTTGTTCAGCCCATCCAATTCCGCAAAATTGATGCTGTGACCAAAGTAATGGTGGCATACCCAGATCCCCAGCAGAAGGGAGATGTCTGCAACGCGGTAGAGCGAAACAACCTTTACAGCATTCTTCACGGGAAGATAACGTTCCCGATAGAAGCTGATCAGAAAGAAAGAGGTCACGCCGAGGATTTCCCAACCTACAAAAAGCATTTCCAAATTTCCGGCAAGGACAAGGACCATCAATCCAAGGTAGAAGAACTTCAGATTGTTAAAGAATCGTTTGAAGCCTTTTTCCCGATGGATATAGGATTTGCTGAATAGAACCACCACCCCTGTCAGGAAAGTGGAAAGCAAGATGTAAGCCAGCCCGTAGCCATCAAGGAAAAAGCTCACCGAGAATTCAGTTTCTTTGGCATGATACAAAACCGGACCTTTCAAAAAGACCGATTCAAATCCTCCCTTAATCCACAGGACCAGTATTGCCAGTGCGACAAGGAAATTGACGATGATTCCAAAAATCGCGGACTTAAAAATCGGGCCTTCAGATTGATTTGGTAAGCAAAACCCGATAAGCAGAGACACTATGGGTGTCACCACGAGGATGAAGATTAAAGTTTCTATATTCATAGGTGCAGAAAAATTGGTAGGGTTAACGACTATTTAGAATCTCCGTAAATGTGCACAGAGATATTCTCTCTGGTCGCGTCGAGGATGTGATTGGATCTCATTCCGGGATGTGAATCGATCGTATTCTGAATGTCAGCGGTGTTTGATACTTCGCCCATCGGCTGATACTCTTGGAATCCTCCGTTTTTGAAGTAGTAGAGTTCTCCGTCCTCCGGTGACGAAACTACGAGATGCACCCATCCCTTTTCGAACCATTCAAGGTTCTCCGGAGAGTTGGCAAGGATCTGAAGCACCACCTCCGGGCGGTGCTCTACCACCATTAGGAGCCGAACCGGATCGTGATTCTCTATCATCTGTAGAGGTAGTCCGGGGCGAAGATCGCCATCACTACTGTTCGTGACCCCAATCAGCCCAACTACATTGTGTGGTAACTTCGTCCCGGCCCCCATTTTTTCGATATCCATGCGGGAAAAGTAGTATTCAAGATTGATACCGCCGCAAACACCGGGAAGAGGGGCTATAACTTTGGCCAGCACCTCTCCTTCGGGATCCTGCTGGTAATCGTAGGATTGAAGAAAGGCACGTCGGTCGAGGAATAGCCCCTTCATTCTGTGCCGGGAACCGATGAAACAGAGCGCATTGGTCCCGTGCCCCAGTTCGGGACGTGGCTCAAAGTAGGACACCGAGCGGTCTTTGATGGCCTTTCGAATTTTTTTGATCCCCTGATTGGTATCAATTGAAGCGAATCGCCGGGCCCTTTCTTTTGCGTTCAAATCAAGGGCGTCCTCAATTCTATGAATATTGACTTCGTGCTTTTGTTGGTTCGTCGACGAAAGCGTAGATTGATCGTAGAACGCAATCTCATCGCTTGCTGTGTCATGCATACCAGCCAGAAACTGAGTGGTCTCCGGGATCGCGATGCCCCGTTTCCCCAATTCCAGCCTCACTTCCAGATGGTTCGCCATAAACGAAAAGACCCTTGCATTCGGAGCGCCGGGGCGTCCGCAACAAGCGCCGCAATCGTGAGCACCGTGATGCGGATTGTTCGCGCTGCTGCTTCCGTGAGCAACGATGTAGACCACATCCGCAAAGTTTTTTGTCAAACCCACTCCCCGAAGAATGCCCTCCACAATTTCAATCATCTCAGGGACGGTAAAACCGACCTGTAGTCCATCTTCGGTTTTCGAAGGATCTTCGCATTCGATGAGTAGCTTTCCATGAAGATCCATGTGGGAGAATGCATCTGCTATATCAGGCCGCATCGTCGGACGGAATAGATCAACGACCATCCTGAAGCTGGATATCAACCCCAGAGACAGGGAGGATAAAAATCCCCTGACAAAGGTATGAGAACTTTTATCATGAAAGGGCACTGTTCCATGCGACCGGGTTGTCTCAATTTCCCTAATCAAATGTTTTGGAGTGATTGGAACTGGACAGTTTTTCTCATAAAACTGGCCTCCACAGGGCTGAAAATAGATAGCAGCACCGAAGAAGCCCGGAGCGCCATAAGTTTCACATTGTGGATCAACAGATTCCAGATGGCGACGAATCGAACACTCCCGATCATCCACACAGAAGAGGGCCTGAAAGCTGGTTTCCGTCTGTTCGTGGCTTCGCTTTAGTTTGTTCAAATGCCCAACACCGGTGAGCACTTCGTCGTAATAATCCCATTCGAAGGCAAGTTGCCACAGCTTCAACACCTCCTGCATTTCCCCGGCAGGGACGTCGGCAAAATAGTTTTCCGGAGGAAAAATCACATGGCTGCATAGAGGTTGCCAGTTTTTACCCAGTTCCCGTTCAAGCGCATCAACCTCGAGAAGCAATTCCAGCATGACGAAATCTCGAAGCTCAATCTTCTTCTGATAAAGCAGTGTGCCCGGCTGGTCTTCAATCGCATTGATGATACCGCTCCAACCTTTGTGGGCGAATTGCTGATCAAACACATATTGCTCGTAGAAGGCCTTATTCCCTACCACGGTATCGAGGAGGCTTTCCAGAGTGACGCTGTCATCCAGCAGCAAGTTCCTCGCTCTACTCGTCTTAAAAAAACTGGTGAAACTGTTCTTCTCGATCGTCCGAATCGCTTCGATCAATCCTGTATCTTCGAACGGGAAATGCACTACCGCAATTCCCTGGTCGAGATAGCTGCAGATAAGTCGAAAGAGTAGGGGGTGAACCCGGTCATCCAGAGAAAACTTGATATGCTGCTTCCATTCCGAGCGCAATCTCCCGATTCGTGGATCGTAAATGTGAGTATACTTTCCATGCAGCATTTTCTGTCTCCAATCCTCGATATTGTCGACTCCCTTTTCTTCACCTATGACCCTGTCGATAATCGAAGCCTTTATCCGGCCATGAGCGGACAGTTTACGATACTCGTTCAGGCTGAATGTCGTCTTGATACCGAAAACCTTGGAAGCCGAAAAGATCGCATCAAAGAACTCCCGATCCTGGAAGGCATGGAGCGGGTTGTGATGGACAAAATCTTTCAACGCGGCCTGTGAAGGCAGATAGTGTTTCAGGAGTTCCAAAAGATGCTCCTCATTAAAAACAGCCGAGTTGTCCTCGATAGCCCATTCGGTATTCGTGGGCTTGTAGACGCTTGCACTTCTCCTCCGTGCAGCGCTCGGGTGGGAGGAAGACGGCGTGAAACTATCGAGGCCGACAAACTCAACTTTTCCGCCGGCGTTTCTGTAGTCGTCTCCGAAATGATGTAAATTTTCCATAACCGAGTGATCGATCACAACGGTTTTTGCAAAATCAAAGATGACACTTTTACCGTCGGGCAACTTTTCAATAGCGTCTTTAATTCCAAGGTAATTGGTGAAGACCGCCGAATCCCCTAGATGCAAAATGATGTCGCCCTCTTTGTCTTCGACCTTAACTCCGGAACGAAACAAGGATTTAAAGGAGGCGCCACGAAAGATATGGATAATAGCCTTGAGCCCCATCCCTGCGGCAATACCGACGAGCAGATCCTCAAACAAGGTGAAGAAAATCGTAGTTACGAAGATTGCCAACTGTTCCGGACCCACCTTCAACATGTGGATAAACTCTTTAGGATGGGCAAGCTTAATGCCTACAGCGATTAACATGGCCGCCAGCGCCGCGTTCGGAATTAACTCAAGGACACGGTAGGCAAGCAAAACCGATACCAGAAGGAACAGACCGTGAAAGAAATTCGCCCACCGGGTTCGCCCGCCCTGTGCGACATTTGCGGAGCTTCTCGCGACCTCTGAGATCATAGGTAATCCACCCAAAATCGCGGACAGCGAATTGGCAATCCCGACTGAAATCATATCCTTGTTAGGATCGGCTTTTCGCTTCCACGGATCCATCATATCAATGGCCTTCACGGTAAGGAGGCTTTCAAGACTTCCAACCAGGGCCACCATGATGACGAACTTTATGAAGACTGAAAGGTGGTGTACGCCGCTCATGCTAACGTTAACACCAATTTGCTCAGTGAGCTTACCTACCTTGACCAAGGTGTAATCCGGAGCAGTGGCACCCAAATTCATATATAAGCCTGTAGGGATCGCAAACAGGAGTACCAGCAATGGTGCCGGGATTTTTTTGAGCACGGGGTGCTTTACAAAACCCCACCCCAACATGATGGCAAGGCTGATACCGCCAATGATACTCACCTGCGGATCAAGGTTCATGAAAAAGCCGGGAATCGCTCCGAGTAGTGCTAGTGGCCCTTTTCCGGAAGACAGGGCGGGATCAACATTCAGCAGCACCGGGATCTGTTTGGCTATGATAATGAACCCAATGGCTGCGAGCATTCCGTGAACTGCTGAGAGTGGAAATATATCAACAAATTTGCCCCACTTCAAAAGACCGAACAGAATCTGTATGATCGCGGCGACTACCATCACACCCAACGCAAGGTGCCACCCTTCTGTGCCACCCCCGAACTCCGTGACAGCTTCAGCGACAATAACAATCAACCCGGCAGCAGGGCCCTTGATCGCCAATTGGGACCCAGTAAAGAAGGTGGCAAGCAAGCCACCGATAATAGCAGTCAAGAGCCCCATGATAGGAGGAAACTCCGAAGCTGCCGCAATACCAAGGCTCAGCGGCAACGCTAATAGAAACACCACGAACCCCGAGGTCGCGTCCGGGAGAAGGTTTTGCTTGAAGCCCTGCCATCCATCTCTCGGGACTGAGGGCTTGAGATTAGTTTTGTTACTCATTAAGGAATGTAAAAATTGTTGATAATGGCTAGGGCCAGAAATTGAGCGAAGTGGGTAGGCGGACAGGAACGCTTCGGTGAAGCAATGGGAGGGGGCGGAATTGGTGCTGAATCGCCTCACGGTTTACCCGCAGTTGGGTCATACCGTCTAAGAAGCGCAGGCAAGGTGTGATTGCTTATTAAAAGCTCACGTCTAGATATATGGGCAAACCTCTCCCGCAAAGTGAGATCAGACCTGTCGATAAGAGATAGAGGAGCGACTTAGCAATCGAGCCTCAGGCATCTGTATAGTACATACTTGGGAACGATGTCCCGGAAGTCGCACGAGGTGGTTGTGCGGGATACTACATCAACATCACTCTGTGGGATGCTTACAACGAAATCAGAACCCGCCCCTGTATTTCCTTCGTCATCGATGACAAAAGACTCGGTGGAATCTGCCCATTCAACTTCTGTGAATTGAATTGGGGCAAGGGATGCGCTCGCTACTATCAACGCGACTAAAAGCAACGCACTCACAATTGAGCGCATAGCAGATATGTAGTGTGTTAGAAGGCGATCCATGCAAAGGGGCGGATTAATAAATCCTTTTTGCCCACATGCAATCTAAAACCACAAAAGCAGATAAGCCGTGCGTCGGATGATTCCAATCAGAGAATGCCCCTTCGAGGTTTTTGGCGTAAACTTGTGTTCGATTCCGGACTGCCTTCAAAATGAACCTGAGTCGTGAAAAAGAGTGATTCTGTATGGTTCTCCGTCGATCAAGCCGGAAGAGATGAGCTCCATGAAGAGTGTAATCCCCTGGACTACTGCGAGGCTGAATAGATGAAGGTCATAACGTAAATGCGGTGGGGCCTGTTCACCCTTGAAGGTCTCACATGCTTTCTTTTGTTGCCGCGGTCAATTCAACTTCCATGAGGCATTGCCCGTATCCGGGGAGATGGAGAATGCTTCTGCCGTTGCATTTCACGCGTGGTCGATCGGCAAAATGTTCCGAGCGACACGGAATAGGAGCCCTTAGTGGCTCTGATGCGAAGAGAGGAGGACTTTCACGGGGTGCGCCGGGATATCGACTGGGTGAGGTTTGCTTTTCCCGGGGAATGACAATAGCCGTCGTATCACGCTACGGAGTCTCGCGCTTAGGCGAGAACAGAAACGAGATCATGAGTTAGATGGAACCCCTGACCTGCCCACAGCCTAAAAACAATTTACTGAAAACCCTTAACCCTTTGAAAATAAAGGGTACCAACAGCGGGAATCGAACCCGCACGCTCGCAATGAACAACGGATTTTAAGTCTGTAGTGAAATATTACGTGCATTGGCGATCAACGACTTACATTCCTCGATTTCTTTCAATTCCGCTATTTCTCGGTTTTTAGCGGCAATAGAGGCAGGAAAAAGCGCCTAATTGAGTTGCGAAAATCCGTTGCGCTACGACATCTTTGTTCATGCCCCGAAGACCTCAGTTCAAAGTTCTGAAAACAAAGGATGGCTGGCGGGTGAATGTTCCGGCCAGCCTCGCCGAGTCTGGTAAGCGAGAACGCCATTTCCATGAAACGAGAGACAAGGCGAAGAAACATGCAGCGGAGCTCCGGGAGAAGTATAAGCAGCATGGGGAGGCCGCATCAATCATCCGCCCTAGTTTGGCCGAGGCCGCCACAGCTGCGGAGAGGATTCTAAAGCCGTGGAATGTGTCTTTGGTGGAAGCAGCCAAAATCGTGGCTGAACTCAAGGAGCGGGAGAATGCGAGTAAGCCACTGAATGATGCCGTCGATGCCTGGCTGCTTGCGTGTGAAGGGCTTCGAGATCGGACCTATTCAGAATATCGCCAGACTGCCGATCGCCTCAAAGTTGATTTTGGAGATCGACTCCTCACATTGATCACGGCAGACGACCTCCAGAATACGATCGCTCCTCCCGGTGCCATCGGTGCAGCAGTCCTGGGCCGAATACGGAACGCGAGGGCATTCTGGAGGTGGGCCGCGAAAAGAGGTTGGTGTGACGCTGATGTATTCAAAGCAATCGAGGCTCCGAAATCCGGACGGGATCAAAAAGAAATCGCGATCCTTACGCCAGTAGAAGCTACGCAACTTTTGATGGTCGCTGAACAGCACTACCCAGGGGCGGTAGCACCTTATGCACTGCAGTTGTTCGCGGGGATTCGAGCCGAAGAAATAGGGCGATTGGAAGCCCGCCACGTTACTGAGGCAGGGATCGAAATGTCCGCCGACATTACCAAGAAGGGTCGTCGCAGGCATATCAACCCCAGCCCGACACTAATAGCGTGGCTTAACGCCTACCCGTTTGAACCATGCCCTAATTGGAAGGAGGTCAACAAGGCCTGTCGCCGCCTTGCCGGCTGGGATCTTCAGGCACGACTTCTTGAAAGGAAACAGAAACAGGAGGAGGCACAGGGGAAGAATCCTAAGAAGCTGCCCTCTCCCCTTTTCGGAAGATGGCCTCAGAATGCGCTCCGACACTCCCATGCCTCCTACGCCATCGCCGCTGGCGTTCCTCTGGAGAGCCTCCTTTTTGAGTTTGGGCACACCGGAAGCCCCTCGGTTCTGAGAGAGCATTACGTGGGACGGGCCAGTAAAAAAGAAGCCATTGCCTTCTTCAAGATCGGCCCCAACGGCGAGGAAGTTCCAGCAATTGCGGCGGCATGATGGTATCCGCATATACTTAGATTGAAGGCTTCTCCTTGGCTCTTAATCACTCAGCACAGAGAAGCCCCCACTGACAAATCCCGACACTGTCGGTCCATTGTCAACTGATGTCAGCGTTGTCGGGCATGACAGGACTGATTTTCGTCTTCCTTATAGCGGGTCGGGAGTTCTTCGTGCAAAAGAATTGTCGATAGGTGACGGTTCTCCATCGGGAGTTACTATCGTTCAATGGGTTCGGCGATGCGTCGCCTCAGCTAAAACTACTGTAGCCGGGAGACATGGACCCACGCTCCCCTCGTCGAAGGACAACACGCTCCGGATTCAAGCGGACGCCTTCGTAACCTTTCGGCTCTCCCGCACTTTCGCCCAGTGGTTGGTTACCTGCGGGAACTCCTCGCGCTTATATAGCGCTCTCACGAATTCGGAGAAGGTCGTTGCCGATACTGTCGCGCCATCTACTCGCACCAGATCTTCGGCTGCCAAGTGCTCAAGCAGGACATCGCGTTGGTGTTTCTTCAAATGGCAGTTCTGCAGGATGACGCTCTTGGAAGTCGGACTCTTCTCCCGAAGGTATTTCAGCAGCTTAACCGCCCCGACTCGCAAGGGGTCGCCCTCCGGACCAAGGCAGAGTCCGTGTCCATACCAGGAAAGCCCGGCGACGCCGATGACCATGCAGCGCAAAGCATGCTGGTAGAGGTCCTGATAGAGGGCCACCCGTTCCTCGAGTCCAGTCTCGCTGTCTGCCGCGAAGTTGACGATTCGGTCACAGACGCCATCGAGCTGGTGCACGGCCTGCAGGACGGTGAACTCGTAGCCACCGGGTAGCATCGTCAGTCGCCGCCGAAGTGCAGTCTGGTAGGCGTTGATCCAGTCAGATACCGGTAAGCATGGAGAGGCGGACACGGGTGGGATGCTCGTATTCTTCCAAATCATCGAGAGGCTCTGGAGGGTTGTCTTATTGCCCGTCGTGAGTGGGGCGTCTGCGAAGTGAGGCAGAGCAAACAGAGGCCAGCCGAGTGAGATGGACATGCCCGCGGTTTCTCCCTTCCAATTCCCCGGTGTCAGCGATCCAGAAAGCGAGACTCTCTTCGGCACCATAAACAGGTTGGGGCCAATGCCCTTTGCAAAAGCGAGCTTACCCGTATCATTGACTACGTCGTTGCAGAACGCGGCCCGGTCCTCGTCGTCATTTAGCCGCAGGATGATCTGGTTGTCCTCATCAGTGAGGAGGCCGTATTCCGGATGCCATGCCTTTGCGTAAGGTCGGCTGCTACCGTGGCCGAATGCAGTCAGCCGGGCTGCGTGGAATTTCTCCTCCGCATTCTTGGCCTCGTAGTATCTCTCAGAACCATCGACGGGAAGATTCCTATCCAGTTCTTGCCGCTTGAGGAATGCGTTTTTCATCGCCGTTGGTGCGAGATCAATCGGGGCACCCATGAATGGTCCTTTAGTTTGAATTCGCGGTTTGTTCTCTGCCGCGTCGTAGACAAGACCCCTGATGAACTGGTCGATGGGATCGTCTGTAGGCTCTCCTGCCTGAAGCAGGAGCATCGACGGCACCTCAGGCGTTAACGCACGGCCTTGCAGCTGCCAGAGACTCAGCAACAGCGCGGTGGTCGCCACGGTGCGGGTGTCAGGATCTGGAGAGCATCCATGAATGAAATCGGCGAGCACCTCATGCATCGGCTTGTTGAGGGCGAGAAGTTCTTCGGGGGCCTGCCAGGAACCCAGGTTCGGAAACGGAGTGAGCTTGCTACCAGTCATCCTTCGAGGGCCAGACGATTTCTGAGAGAGTCGGAAAACACGGCACCTTCAACGTGTTCCCATTTCTGCTCGTTGTAGCGCAGCATGCCGTCGGCTTTCATGTTCCACAGCAACTCCCTGCAAAGGTCCGCCGAAATGCTGGCTTGCCGGTAGATGTCCCGATTGCCCATCCCACCTTTACCGAGATTGAAGAAGATCTTTTGGGCGATCTTCATGTGCCTTTCCAAGTCCGCGGTGTGCAGCATTTCACCCCGGGCATTGGCCATCCGTTGGATGATCCACCGCCCGAGTGCCTCGACTCCCTCCGGAGTGACTGTCAGCCGTTTACAGTTCGGAGCTTGCGCGAGTTCAATCAGGCCGAAAGCCAGCGTGGCCAGCAACCCGCGTGCGGTTCTAGTGATGCCTGGGAGCCGGCCATCCATCTCCTTCAGGTAGGCCACCCAGCGGATCTGCGCCTCTCCGAGCTCGAAGTCGTGCACCTGCGTGCCAGCATTATGGTTATCCAAGCGCTTGCCGAGGACTGCGCTGAGCGCCTCACCGAACCGAGCTCCAGTGTCCGATGCCTCGAACTTGCCTTCGTCCGGGACGTTCTCCACCGCATCAGGACCTACGGTCCCATCGACCAACCAAACCATTCTCCCGAGCCAAGCCGACTTATCATCAGCCTGAAGCGCTACCCGAGCCAGTGCGCTACCACTATCGGTCACGAGCAGATTACCCATGACCGTCTCGCCGTCCTCGCCGACAGGGTATGGACCGTTAAGCAGGGCGTTGCATGTGTCGGCGTAGGCGCTTACCTCCGTCGGCTCATTCAATCCAATCACCACCAGTGGCCGATTACCATGCAAGCCATAAAGCTGCTTATCGAGATCCTTCGGGCCCTTCACCGTTACTAGCATCTTGGGCCGGGCAGCCAGATCATCGATGCGGGGATTCGGAGGAAACTTGAGAGCCTCGGCCCATTGTTCCTGTGGCTCACAGTGGATCAGCGAGTCCTTCTGTTCGAGATTGAAAAGTGCGTTCTCTGAACCGTTGGCTTCCGGACCGCTCGGGAACTCAATCGTTCTTTGCCCCTTCTTCTTGGCGTCAGCGAGTTTGTCCCCTATTAATCGCCGGAGCTGGGCAGTCAGATTATTTTGGCGGATTCCTACCTCGATGACGACGTCATTTACTGCGTGGCTCGAACTCAGCGCACCACTGACCAGTAGGCTGCAGCCGGCCTTCATGCGATTGAGTTTGGAGGGCTGAATCCCGCAACCGGTCCGGGACAGATTGCTCAGCGTGACGGCATTGACTACGAGCAGGTTCGTCCCGGCGTTGATGTCTCCCTCACCGAGCCAGGTGGCGTTGAAGGAAGTGAGGAGGTTTTTGAGGGCTCGGCGGTCTTGTTGGTTTTCGTTCGTGGACATGGCTGAATGAATTATCTGAAGGTGGGGTGCTTATCGATTCCGTAGGATCGCCCCTTCCTGTTCGTGAGCGGCATATCCCAAAGTAAATGGGAATATAAACACATGCAAGTAACCTTGCATATTACCAATAACTATTGCATGCATTCTCTTGTGACAGATCCCCATCCATCATCTAATCTGCCCGCCAAGGCGCTTCAGGAGTATAAGAAGATCGCCAATTCCGATTGGGTAACCAGTGTTCCGCTCGCTGAGTTGCTCAAGCGAATCAATCGAGTGGCGGCGCACCTCGTTCCGGAGGAGGACGGGCAGCATTCCCGGGTGAACCCCGGACACCATTGCCTCCCGATTATGAGTTGAATCACACCTTATCTCTTTCCACCACGAATGTCGCGCGTCTGTAAAATTTCTTGGTCGTTCTTCAACGGAACGTCCGACTGATAGATGAGACCGCTTTTTCTTTCCCCGACTCGAATCCGTCACCTGGCGCTTTGCCTATCAATTAACCAACTAGAGCAAACGCGCGGATAGCAGGCTGTGCCGCTGGAAACCCCGGCGAGACCCACCACGGAAAGAAAGACTTTCGTTACCTATTAAACTTTCAAACCCCAACCCACATCATGAACCCATAATCCTGGCGGAAATTCCACATTCCCATTTGACTAACCCCATAGCAGGAATTTGCTTTTTCAAGAGTTGCGTATCGGCGCGTCGGTCCTGCCGGGATCGAGGGGTGTAGCAATGAAAATCAGTGCGAGAGGAAAAGTAAAAAAAGCTTTTACATCAAGGGGATAAATCAGTCTGAGAGTGTTTGAGCAATGTCAGAAAGCTGATCATGAAACTGGTCCGCGGAGTACACAGAAGACACGAAAGTGATATATTTTTTCTTTGTGGTCAGTGGATGAACTGCTCAAAGACCTCCGCTTCGCGTCACGATAAATGGATCGATCTTCAGCAGTGCGTTGAACTCACCTTCTGCCGCCGAAAATTTCTTGAACAATTCCCGCTTCGTCTCGGCCATGGCGATCGGGGCGGGAAGTCCTGAAAGCACTTTGTCGTAGAAGACTTCCATCACTTCGACAGTTGCGGCATCGTCGACCGGCCAGAGAGTCAGGACAACGTTTTCGGCACCGGCCAGGGCGAGCCCACTGCGCAGCCCTTCGACACCTTCTCCGCTTAGAGCTTTACCAACCGCCGTTTCACAGGCGCTGAGGACGACCGTGTTGGTCTTGCTGAGATCGAGTTGCGAGACTTCGGAAGCGAGCAGCATTCCATCGGAGGAGGGGGAGGGGAACGATCCTTTGTCCCAGGCATCGAGGGTATTCTGCGCTCCGGATAGAGCAAGCCCGCTCAAGAGCATAGCTGATTTTGGCTCGTCAGCTGAGCTTGCATTTTTGCTGGCAACGGGGAGTTCGTTGAAAAAGAATCCGTGGGTGGCGAAGTGAAGAATAGTTGGCGATTCGGTGAGCCTGCTGAGTGCACTTTCTGTTGCGCCGTTTCCAGTGAGTGTTTTTACCCGGTATCCAGCTTTCGCAAGCTTGGGAGCAAGCTTGAGCACTTCTTCCCTGGTGCCCGGGAGCGGGCCGAAAGAGACGCCTCTCGCTACATTTGAGAGAAGGTTGCGGGATTTCTCGTCAAGCGCGAACAGTTTGCTGACATAGTCTTCAGAGGACGCTTCCGCATTTGTGATTTGAAAATTCGGATTTCCAATCAGCAGCGCGGTACCTCCATTGGCAGCCTGTTCTGATCGAGGGCGAAGCAGATCGCGTGCTGCGTTGATGTAGGTGATTTCCCACTGGTTGGCTGCAATGTTGCCGTCTCCGGAATGGAGCGCGTCGAAGGGAACAAAGTGGAGCTGAGAGTCGGCGCAGATGGCCAGTTTATTGATCGACGGAAGATGGGGAAGGAGAGGCTTCAGAATCAGATCAAAAACCCGGGCCCGGA
The DNA here is from genome assembly GCA_913058215.1 of uncultured Verrucomicrobiales bacterium. GTDB lineage: Bacteria > Verrucomicrobiota > Verrucomicrobiia > Verrucomicrobiales > DEV007 > Arctic95D-9. The sequence continues at coordinate 13,821 of CAJXQE010000023.1, read as the reverse complement.
CCTTCACCGAGTCCACTTCGAGCTGCTCATCGGAATGGTTGGAATACTTTCCGGTTATCTGAATAAGGTCCCTGAATTCTTTGACCACTCCGTCGATGGTCTGGGTTTCACCAATGGCAACCAGATGGGTTGAGCCGTCAGGTAGAAGGACGACGGCTCCGTAGCGTCCTTTTTCTTCGAAAGTGGCTCCGGGGAGTTTGAAGAAGTCAATGAGCGCTTCATCGGCCCGGAGCTTTGCGGCAACGTCGGCAGATTTGGCGATGAATTTTCCGCGTTCGATCATGTGGCCGAGAGCAATCAGGTCCCGCTGGCCGGACAGTTTCTTCACATCCCACTCGTCTGCGCCCGCTTTGCGGCGTCTATCGATCTCGCTTTGTAGTTTGGACCATTGCGGATTGTCGCGAAGGGAGAGTTGTGTGCCGCTCAGTCGACGCATCGCCAGTTCGGAATTGATCTCAGAAATTCGCTCCTCCCTCTGACCGTCTAATTCTTTCCCTGCAATAGCATCGCGCTGTTGTTGCTCAAGTAATTGGACTAATTCTCTGGAGAGAGCCGCCACTACCGGATCGGCAGAGTTGGCGCGTTGGATTTGCTGCGAAGTCGTCACGGCAAGTTTGAGTCCTTTCAATCCGATCACAATTTCCGCTGCGATTTCAGGGTCAGTCACCGCTTCGAGTAGATCAAAATAGTCACCGATCACTTCAAAGTCTGAGTCAAACTCAATGACCCGCTGTGAGGCATCCACATATTCCGGGTGGAGCAGTTCGCTCGCAATATCACGGGCGTAGGCATCCAACCAGAGACGCGTGCTGGCTCGCGCGGCGTCAGTCTTCCCCTGTTTCCATTGCGCCCTCGCATACTCCCTGAGCACATTGATTTTCGGACCGGAAGCATTGAGCCCATCGTCAGACGGATTCCATTCATCGATGATTGGAAATAGCAGTTTTTCGACTTCGGCAAAGTTTTCGCGTTCGGCTTCGAGAATTGAAACGACCCTTCGATCAAATTGTGCCCAATCATCGACATAGCTGACCATCATCTCATCGGTGTGTGTTTTGTGAAGTTCTCTGAGTGCAGGGTATTCGGAAAGTCGATTCCTTAGCGTTGAGATAGAGTCGGGCAGTTCGCCTCTTTGATTAAAAATCTTGGCGACTTCCCGCATCCATTGTTGTGGGAATTCCTGGTCTTCGTAATAGAAAGCGAATTCGGTAACGTAGGGTTTCAAATCAATTTCGCTGATCATTGTAACGGCCTTCCGCCGATCAAATACGTAAAGCTCCGAGGACAATTTCCAAGGTATTGAAGAGTATCTCGCCGTTTCAAACATGAGTTTGTGACTTCCTTTCAGCTTGGCCATTCGAGGAACAAGGTCAGGCCGGTCGGGGCTGTGAACTTCCTTGATCCAAAGGAATGGTTGACCGGCTTTCCATCGACTGAAGTTGTCGATATCGAGATAGTATTGATCTTCGTTGAAGCGGGAATTGAAAGCGCTGGCTTTTGTGAAAACTGCGGAAGGTTTTGCTTCCCTTCGTAACACTTTTTGGGACGGCCCTATTCCGCCAATGACTTCATAGCCGCGGCTAAATACGATGGTAGAATCCTGCTTACTGAATTTGTAGGCGGGTGGCAAATCAGGTTCAGCAGGCGTATCGACCTTCATAGCCGAGGCAGGACGAATCCAGTTCGGCTTATGTCCCTCGCGAATCCTCTGATAACTCCAGTCCGACATGTAATAGCGAATCCCACCGGTGTCTTTGTATGCACGGACGGATGCCGTGAGCGGCCCCGGCTTCGTAGATATTCTCTTGGCAGTAGAGGAGGGAGCGGCGACGATGGTGAATCCCTTAGGAAATGAGAACTCCTGGGCGCTGTTCATCACCTGGTATTCAGCACTTGAACCAGGATTCGGTTTTGGGGTGGCTGGGGTTGTCTTCGGGAGCATCCAGAAATGGGATTGCCCGCTCATGCGACGATCCCAACTCCAGTCGGAGAGGTAAAAGGTAAGGCCAGTATCGTTTGTGAAAGTGCCTTTGATATTTGCCTCAGTGGGACCGGTAACAAACTTAACGATCGGGGAATTGGCCCGTGGATCTTTGGTTACTGAGTAGCCGTTTGAAAATATTATGAGCCGGGGCTGCGGGTATTCGCTCCATTGAGCAAATGAATTTGGCCCTGCGACAAAGGCAGAAACGAAAAGAAGAGCAAAAATTCCAAAGCGGTTCATGGGAAATCGTTGGTAAAGGTAAGTCTACCATACGACGACCTTGGATTGTATGCGATTCAGGGAAAAGATTGGGCTGACAGGAATTCGCTTTTTCAAGGATTTTTTATCGGGGCGTCGGTCCTGCCGGGATTGAGGGGGTGCAATCGACGGCTAAGCAAGTTCAGGGTTGAAAAAGCAAATTCCTATCAATCAATTTTCCCATTAGATCACGAAAAAGCTTGCGTTTCAGCAAGATTCTTCATTTTCTGTTTAACGACGAGACTTTCTCGATAACTAAATCAACAAAAACTAATTATTATGTCGGAACCTTTTCTTGGAGAAATTAAAATGGTAGGATTCAACTTTGCACCTCGCGGCTGGGCGTTTTGCGACGGGCAACTCCAATCCATTTCACAACACTCAGCCCTTTTCTCACTTCTCGGTACGGTTTATGGGGGAGATGGACGAAGCACCTTCGGACTTCCCGACCTTCGTGGGCGTGACGCCGTCCATCCAGGAAACGGTCCAGGGCTGAACCCAATAAAGCAGGGCGAGAGGACGGGCGCTGAGACGAAGACTCTTATCGTCTCTGAAATGCCGGAACACAGTCACACCTTGAATGCCGCAAATGATGTTGCCAACACTGCTGGTGCCGACGCCGGAAACGCCTATTTGGCCACTGCTGTCAATGCAACCGACGCCACTCAATTGATCAAGATTTACAACAATGCTCCGGCGAACGGTGTCTCGGCCATGAATGCGGCTTCCATATCCATTAAGGGCGGCGGACAGTCGTTTAACATCCGGAATCCTCTTTTGGGGATTTATCACTGTATCTCACTGACGGGGATATTTCCTTCTCGAAGTTAAACTGCCGAAATAAGCTTCCACGCACCGAATATGTTCGCCCCCCCCCGGCGAGCATATTCGGTATCGTTTTTAGATAATTTATCGCGGATCGGTGTATCTGGGTTATATGGCCGTCATCGCGCAATATATTCGGGGGGTGCTCAGAAATCACGGAGGCACGGTGATATTAGTATGGATTCCGAAATCGCTCCCAATCCCAATTTGATCATCGATTTGACCACTCCCGAAGTAGTCCAGGCGTTTATCGAACGGGAAGGGCCAATGCCAGATTACAAAACAACAGACTTCGAACCACTGGTTGGTTCAGATCTGGAAGTTATTCACCCCCTGGGGCCCACCGGAGTGTATCTGACCCTCGAACGGGTCGAAGATCTCCCGAACCCGGATAATCAGAGTAAACTTGCATTCGCAATCGTTTTTAGCGGTCCCTCTAACCTCAAGCTTCCAGAATGCACTTACAAGCTGATTTCTCACGGGGATGCTCCTGAAGGGGCAATGGCAGATTCCTTAAAAATCATTCTCCACATAAAATTATTCGAATGCCCAGAGGGCCAAACCAAGTGTTTTTACGAAAGTGTTTTCTTCTGAATTCAGAGATTCACGGGTGGAATTGATCCCGGTCGATTCGGTGCGCGACTCGGGATTTCTTTTCGATCTGTTCAAGAAAACCCATGGGTGGGGACTTTGTCAGGCACCGATCCCGAAGGAACAACTTAAGCAGTTGATCGAAATTCAGCTGAAAGCTCAAAGTCAGCAATACCGTAGCCAGTTTCCTCATGGGGAGTTTTGTGTGATCCGGGAATGCCGGGGCAAACCCATCGGTATTTTTTCATGCCAGATACACGAAAAGGTGGGAACCTTGATCGATATCGCGATTCTTCCAGATGCACAAGGCCAGGGAATAGGAACACGAGTTGTGCAAAGTTTACTCGATCATTGCCGGTCAGTTGGCGTTGGAAGAGTAGAGGCGCATGTGGTTCGGGACAACCCCGCTCTGAGCCTCTGGAAGCGCCTTGGCTTCGAAATAGTAGCTGAGGAAGGTCTTCATTTCCAGTTGAGTCGATGCTTCTAATTTGCAGGCAATCGAGCGTCTGCTGCGAAAATTAGTGGGACAGAAATGGATTCCGAAGTCCAATGTTCTGAACCTCAATCTTTAGATTGTTTCATGCCTCCGGTTTGCCGGGTTTTCTGGTCATAAAAAACGAATTCCCTGATGAATCAACCAATACACTTTCAAAACCAAGATTGACGAACAAACTCAGCGATGGGCTCATTCTTTCTACGTAGATAGTTACCGATCTGGGTGGCTGATCCGATTCTGCCTCTGAAATAATGTCACCTATCACTTGTTTCCCTATTCCTTTTCCTCGAAAAGACGGGAGCAGTCCAATGTCGAGAATCCGATATTCCTTTTCGCGCTTATCCAGAAATAGACGGCCGACCTGCTCGTTGTTTTCATCGATCATTACGCTGTAGTGAGCATTTGGAAACTCTTTAATGTAGTGATCGCACTGAGCCTTGTATTGCATGTTGATAAAAAAATCTCTCTCACCTGGAGTCATTGAGGCAATGGCATCAGAGTCCAGACGGCATTTCCCATAGACTTCCCTGAGAAAATCCCGATCTGCCTCGAAGTCAATGGGGCGAAAACGGATCGAAGAAACGGGCTTTATGATAGTAAATAGCGGCGCCATAAATTGATTTAGTGTTCCAGGAGAAAAAGAGTGCAAGAAAAATCGAATGTTACTGATTGTCAAAGCCGGACAAATCCTGTTGAATATCGCCTGAGCAACTCAGTTGAGGTCAAAGCGGAAACGCGCCAATTAAATCACTCTAAAGAATCTATGAAAAATCGCCGTAACTTTATCAAAACCATCGGAGCCGCATCAGTAGCAACAAGCATCGCGGCTCCTGCCTTTGCTGCGCCGTCAGGCTTGAGCGTGAGCACCTTCGAAGATCAGATCGGTGACCAATTCGTATTTCGTTCCAAGGACAATGAATCCACGATTAACATGTCCCTCGATCTCGCTGAATCCGTGAAATGGCATGGGGCTGCCGGAGAACCCGGCCGCAAAGACCCTTTCAGTCTCGTTTTCATCTCAAACGAAAAATGCGAGATGCCTACCAAGGGCTTCCAGGTCCACGCAAAAGGCGTTGGAAAAGTCGATATGGCTCTTAGCCTTTGCGATATTGATACAGAGAAAGGGCAATACCATTACGAAGCGATATTCGCGTAATTCGGAGAACAGGAAAGGAGACAGGCTGACGAGCACATTAACCTGCCTGAGACACCGCTCCTGACCTGTCCTATCAGTAATTGGTTGGATCGCTTTCCACCCGGACCGTTATCAAAAGGCGACTGCAATCTGCACTCACGGATTTGCCAGTTCAATCGTCTCTTTCGGCAAATACCAGCCGGGTTGACTTGAAGGGACAACCCTGGGAAGCTCCAACGATGCGAATCCATCGTTTTTTCCGAATTTTCCTCCAGCTTGCGGGCAGGCGAATCGGCTTGACGTTTTTCCTTTTGCTTCTTACTGGCGCAGTCCAGAGTGTCGGACTGTTCCTGATTGTTCCATTCTTGCATCTCATAGGTATAGGAGAAGCAAAGAACACAGAATCGATCCCTCCGTTAATCAGGAAAATCATCGAAATATCGGAGCAACTGGGAGTTTCCTGGAGGCTTGAAAATGCCCTGATTCTTTTTTTTGTAGCAATCTGCGTAGTAGGAGTCGGGAAGTATCTTCTGGCTATTTCCAGCTCTGAGTTAGTCCGCACCATCACACGTGAATTTCAGGTCAAGCAGTATCAAAATTGGCTCTACCGTCCCTGGATTGACTCGCGTAAAAGTACGGGAGGAGATATCCTGAACATGGTTCAACAGGATTCGAGCCAATTGAGTCAGTTTCTCAAACAGAGCCTGACTCTCTGTTCGACTGCTGTAGTTACTCTCTTTTACTGTCTCGTCGCCCTCAATCTCTCTCCCTGGTTCACTTCAATGGCAGTTCTTTGCGGTGGAGTAATGTTCCTTGGGCTCACTCCGTTTAGACGGCGCCATTTCAAAACAAGCGAATCGATTCGCAGAAGCTTTAAAGCACAGTACGACGGTATTACCGAGCATCTCAACGCGTTGAAACTGATCAAGGCATTTGAGAGGGAAGAGAGAGAATCCGGAATTCTGGCGGAATCGGCAGGTCGAATCCAGGACCAATTGCATCAAATGAGCCGCCTGCAGTCGATGGTGTCGTTGATCCAATCAATCGTCGGAGCAGGTCTGCTTTCGCTCATCGTGTATTTCGCTATTTCACAATTTCCCCTCAATCAGGCGAGCCTTCTTCTTCTCATTTTCATCTTTGCCCGATTGGTTCCCATGCTGGGATCGCTTCAGGGCGTCTGGCAGCGGCTTATCTCCACCCTGCCTTCGGTATCCGCAATCGCCGAACGCTTTTCTGAAGAGATCAAAAATCCGATCCCTCAGAAATATCAATCCGGTTCAGTCCAACTCGAGAACAAAATCTTCATCTCGGACTTAAGTTTCTCCTGGCCCCAATCAAACCGCCCATTGATAGGAATTCGCTTTTTCAAGGGTTGCTTATAGGCGCGTCGGTCCTGCTGGGATTGAGGGGGTGCAAAATCGGAGGGATCGATTTCGAGAAGGATTTCTCCCGCTCCGAAGAAAGCGCCGTCTTCGAAGTTCGGATGAATCCGGGTGATCTCCCCGGCGACCTGAGAACTCAACGGAACCTCTTCGTGCGAACGAACGGTTCCCTGGGTCGTGATAACCGTTTGGAAGTCGACTACCTCCAATTCGGCGACTCGGGTCTTGATAGCTCTAGTTTCCTTGGGAGCCTCTTTGGCCGCTTCAGGCTTCTCGCTCAGTTTGGAGAATCCATACCAGCCCGCCGCGAGCAGGGCAACTGGAAGCAGCAACCGCACGATCTTCCCGCCCACGCTCGCCTGCGAAGCTTTGTCTTCATTTTTGAGGGGCGTCTCCATTCTGTTGAATACTAAAGTGTTCTCCTCGCCCAATCGAGAGTTTCGAGGGAAGAATCACGGGTAGGAGCCGCGTCCATCGGTCGGGCGCGAAACATCACTTCGGCAGCTTCGCAATGCACCAAAGCTTGCCCTGGGTTCGGATAAGAAGCCGATCACCGACGATTGCCGGGCAGGCCAGGCACATGTCGGGACCCAGGTCATTGACGTGGAGAAGCTCGAATTCAGCACCGGCTTTGACCACGAAGGTTTTTCCATCTTCGCCCAGACAGAAGATCCTGCCGTTGTAAGCCCAGGGCGACGAAGTGAAACTCGCCGGAGGAGGAAATCGAGTTCGATCGTATTTCAGTTCTCCTGTCTTCGCATCATACGCGGCCAGCATTCCCCGATCCAGAAGCAGGTAGTAGATCCCGTCGTAGACCAGGGGGGTGGTATTGTAGGGTCCTCCCTTAGGTTGGTACCATTGAATGGCCGCAGGCAGTGACTTCCCCTTCTCGAGAGCCATGTCTCCGCTGGCACCCGGCTTGATGGCAAAGGCCGGTCGATGCATGTCTCCCACGTATCCGGAAGCGATGTAAAGCAGGCCGTCCGCGGCGAAGGGTGAAGGAATCACAAGGTTCGACATGTAGCCCTTCAGGCCCCAGAGCACTTTCCCCTCGAGATCGTAGGACAAGATCTTCTGCTTGCCGCAGACGACGATCTCGACGCGGTCCGGAGTTTTCCAGACGAACGGGGTCGCCCAGGTACTTTTCTCCTTTCGAGGTATCCTCCAGTTCTCACGGCCGGTCTCGGTGTCGAGGGCGGCGATGTAGGAGTCCTCCTGGTTGTCATAGACATAGAACACCTGGTTCTCATGTATCACCGGCGAGGCAGCCGCGCCGTAGTCCGCCTGGGTTTTCCGGGGCTTGATCTCGTGAGTCCAGAGCAATGCCCCGTCCAGGTCGAAGCAGAAGAGCCCGACATCACCAAACAACACGTAGAGACGCTCCCCATCGGTGACAGGCGTTTCCGCAGCATAGCAACTCTTCGGGTGCCGACCGACTGGGGGCACACCCTTACGAGCCGAATGCCGCCAGAGTTCCTCACCGGTCTCCAGGTCGAAACACAAGGTGAGCCACTCGTGTTCCCCGGAGGGAATTTCTTTTCTCCCGGGTCCCAGGTAAAGCCCCGGCTTCGGCTGCGCGTTTTCAGCCTCCTTGTCATTCGTAACCGTGGTGAGAAACACTTTGCGCCCCCACACGACCGGCGAAGACCACCCGACTCCCGGAATTTCGGTCTGCCAGGCAATATTCTCCGTTTTGCTCCAGGTTTCAGGCAGATTCGGATTCTCCGTTATCTTCGGCACCCCGGTGGCAAAGGGACCACGGAGGCGAGGCCATTGATCTTCCCCATTCCCTTGCCCGCGAACGGGGATCGTCGATACCATGACCAATACACAAAAGATCAGGAGCGGGACGTGATAGCGTTTCATCGGTTAGAAGGAGATTGGTTTACGTGGCAGTATCGAATCACTTTCGCATCGAAGCGTGCTTTCTCAATTGTTCGGCAATCTGGGGACGAACTCGGCGGATCCGTTCCAAATCGAGATCGAGACTCCCCACCTCGTCGAGATATCGATAGAACCCAGCGAGCCCTTCGTCCCATTCGCCGGAAACGACGTCAACCGGCGTCTCACCACGATCGTTCTTCTTTTCGGTGGAGGCGCCGCGCTCGAGGAGAGCCATCACCATCTCCTTGCGACAGAGGAAGGCCGCCGTGTGAAGCGGCGTGTTGCCGTCTCGACTGGAGTGAGAGGTACGGGCCCCACGGTCGAGCAGGAAGGCAAGGATCTCACCTTCCCCGTGAAAGGCAGTTTCGCCAAGGGGAGTTAAACCAGAGTCGGGGTGACGTCCATTCAACGTGGCACCATCCCGGATCAATCGCTTCGCCTCGGCGACCTTCCCCTCCGAGATGGCCGCGCCCAGCACTCTTCGATGCCGGTTCGGATCGGTCGAACTGCTGAGTTCACGGGCTTCGGATTCGCTGGCCGCGACGTGAAAGATGAAGTCGTTGCTGAAGAGGCCGTCCGGATTCTGCACCTGGAGAAAATGCATGCCGGGAGCCGGCAAGGTCTCGAGGGCGATCTCGACACGCTCGTTATCGCCGAGAGTAATCGCCCCATCGACCCGCCGTCCGTCGACGATCACGCGAGCGCCTTCGCGAAGATGACGACCGCTGATCATCATCGATTTCGACTCGCCAAAGAGGACAGGAAATTCTTGCTTACCCCGCTGGGCATGAATCGGTCCCAGCGTCCACAAGGCCGGCTGTGGATGCTCGAAGTCGGCATTCTCTCCATGACGCCCGGTGAAGGTGCCGAGGAATTCCCCCTCGGAAGCGAGCGAGACCAGTTCGGCCCGAGAGTATTTCCTCCCTTCGCCGCTCACCGTGGCGTAGGTAGTTCCGTCGAACTGCAACACCGCTGACCTGCCTCGCTTTTCCTTCTCGAGAAAAACGCCCTCGGCCCGAAGAACGATCCCGCCCTCCGCCGCAGAAGACTCAAGGGCAGCAAGAAGATCACTCGTCGAGTCGCTGCCCGACGTTTCCTGGCTCAGCGTCACCTGTCGGGCAAACGATCCGGAATAGCCGGTGCTCCCCTCAAGGACCATGTCCCACACGGGATCGAACTCAGACTTGCCCTTCCACGACAAACGCCACATCTCCCTCTCGGGAATCCCCTGCTCTGCGAAACGCTGGTAGAAGGGAAGATCAATCACGTTGAGCCGTCCCTGGGGAAGGATGAGAAATCGATCGTAGGCACCCCGCCAGGTCGGTGCATCCATTCCCGAGCCCGGGTGATTGGTGCTGACCCAGAAGGGCATCCGGTGACAGTCGCCGCAGATATTGCGACGTGGCCCTCCTTCTTCATTCCCGACCAGGTGAAACAATTCGAATCCCTTCTCCGCCTGTTCCGACAACTCGTTCGTGTAGGCCCGCTTCTGGGCGGGCGGATAGGTGACGTGGAGGAGAAATCTTGCCATGTCGTCGCGTTCTGCCGCAGACAGCAGGCCCGCCTTTCCCTCATCGTTTGTCGTCTCATCCCCGACCCGCATCATCGTTGCTGCGAGTCCTCCATCGATGAGATGTCGGGTCGTGCTCTCCGGCTCGTCGAGGCTCGCGTTTGGCTCGACGTGGCTGTGAAGGTTGGCGCTGTTATTACCCCCGTAGGGGTCTCCGGGAATACCATCCCAATGGAACGGCGCCGTGTCCCGCAATCCGCGAATCGGCATCGTCGAACGCGGCATGATCTGGTCGCCTCCCGTGACAATCGGAGTCTTGAGCACCCACAGCAGTTGATCGGTATGCCCGTCCGGGTGACAGCTGGCACAGGAAAAGCTCCTGGTCGAAGAAGCCCTCGCCGTGTTGAAGGCGATTCGCCCCCGCTTGAAAGCAGGGGGCGTAGGATCCTCCAATGCTACGGTCGACTCCATCTTCAAAGACGCCGGATCGGAGACGTCGACCAGCGATACGGTGTTGGCGACCGCGTTGAACACCCACGCCCGGGAGGGTCTCCCCTCGGCATCCGACTCCAGGGCAATTCCGCGCGGCACAGCGTCGACTTCCGTCCGCCCGAGAACTGCTCCTGTCTTTGCATCGACAGTGAATACCTTGTCCGATCCCGCCGCCGATACCACCAGGGTGGAGTCATCATCGCTAACTTGGATGGCGAAGGGAGTCGCGAGGGCCTGGCCCGGTTCGGGATCACTCGGTGGAAGCGGCTCAAGATCGAAAAACTCAGGCTTCGCCCCTTCTCCACCAATCTGCACGTTCGTAATCTGATTGAGAAAAGCGCGATTCCCCAGCTCCGCCAGTCCGTGTTTCTTCGTTCCAGCGCGACCGTTGACCTCGTTGCGGGCATCGGTCTGGGCAATGAAGACGCGGCCCTTCGAATTGACGGCGAGCCCATAGAGTAGCGTTCCCAGCGTGTCGACGGTCTCGATGAGAGTATCGGTCTTCGTATCGAATACGTAGAGATCGCGATCCGGAACCTTGGGATGCTTTACGATGTCGGTGACGTGCCCCAAAGACAATATGTTGTTGTTATGAATCGAATGATCCCAGATATCGAAGGTGACGAGATCTCCATTGATATCCTCTTTCCGTCCGCCGGACAATTGGGTCTTGTTGTTGGACTCGAAAGGGATCACGTAAAGCCGGTCGCCTCGCACCGCGATAGCTCTCGGATCCTGCGCTGTGATCTTGAGCCGTTTCCTGATCTTTCGGGTCGGAACATCAATCACGGCGATTTCATTCTCTGAAGAAAGAGCAACGTAAGCCTTGTCGCTTCCGGCAAAGGCAATTCCGACAGGCTCGTCAAAGCGGGTGGCCTTCGTCTTCGGGTCAAACTCCTGTATCGTTGCGATGACCTGCAGGTAGGTAGGGCTCTCCGAAACATTGTCAATGACACTGACCGAGTCCGAAACGTGATTCGCCACCCAGATCTCTTTTCCATCAGGCCGGACCGCGATGCTGACAGGATCGATGCCGACATCAATGCGGTGCTCGATACTCTTGGTCTTTGCATCAATCACATCGACGGTATCCGTCGGCGTATTGACCACGAAGACCTGGCCTTGGTGCACGACGATTGGAGAAGCGTGAGGGCTCAAGAAAGGCGGGTGCCCGACCTTCTTGGGGAACTCAGGGCTCGTCGAAGCCGACCTTTCCTGCTTGGCGAATCCAGAGTCGAACCAACCGGTAACGGAAAATAACAAGCTGAGGTAGATTGCAGCGGCAACTAAGGCGAATCGAGGGACTGTTTTCATTGGTGAGTTAACTGAAAGGATGAATTGAATCGAATGGCGAGGAGACTTGGCTGGGTTGAAGTTCTGGCGTCACATTTCTCCGCTTAGGAATCGAATATTCGGATATTTACCTTCAACTATATGTCGCGAAGGATTTCCGAATATCAGCCTGTCGGGAGGATGCGGGAAGCATGCATAGTTTATTTCTGCTAGTCGCCTCTATCTGTGATCGGGATCTTCAGACTGGGTAACTCCAAGGTGCTTATCGAACCAGTCGAGTTCCATATTCAGAATAGTGTCCTGATGCTCGCCGTAGATGCCGTAATGCGTCATGCCCGCAATGACATGGTATTCCATTGGTGAACCGACCTTCTCGACAATCTCCGCGACGCGTCCACCGTTCTGCGTGATGTCCATCAACTCCTCCTTGCCGGCATCGATGATCATCAAAGGAGCCTTGATTTTCTCTGCTGCCTCGAACACATCGTAAACAACGTTCTTTGAGGAATTGTACCGCATGTGACTGTACGCGGCCATCGTTCCGCCGGGCGCACCGGTCTTGAACGGAACCGGTTCAGCCTCACCCCGTGCCTGGCGCGCCATCAGGGTATAGGCATGTTGGTAATACCCAAGGCTGCGACCACCTCCCATGCCTGGCACTTGTGCGACAGCACATTTGACGCGCGGATCCTTCGCAGCGATCCACGTCGCGAGACCTCCGCCATAGCTTGTGCCGAAAACACCGATGCGCTCGAAGTCGACGTTCGGCTCTCCGGCGATGAAGCCGATGGCATTGCGAATGTCGGTAACCTGATCACCGAAGTCCATCTGCCAGCGGATAGCACGGGCTGTAACACTGACATTCCCCTCGGCATCCGGTTCGGGAATGTCCTCGAGAGCCATCAACCGACTGTCGCTCTCGCCCCAACCGCGGTAGTCGAAATTGAGAAAAACGTAACCTCGTCGGGCACACTCGACCGCGAGCTTGATCGACCACGGCATTTTCTTCACGCCGCCCGTCCCATGCACGAACACGATGGCGGGCAGCCTGGCATCTGCGGCAGCGTCTTTCGGCGCATACACATCGCCAGCCATGCGTGTACCATCGCTCCAGATGACAACCTGCCTGCGGATGACATCGTCAGGCAGTGCGGGGTAGCCCTTGGCTTTCCAGGCGGCTCGTGACATATCCTCCTGCGCAGCCACAGGCATGATACTAGACAGCGCCAGTAGAATCATACCGGCTCCAAGAAATCGCTTTCTGTTCTTCATATTCTTCGCTTTGTAACTCAATTATTCCGTGCCTGCGCCCATTCGATCGATCTCATCCCGACCGGGAAGTCCGTATGAGATCAGAGCGCCTTTCAGCTGTTTTTTCAGAAACAGAATACTTCCGGTACCAACATAGATTCGGCCACGCGAGATTGACGGCCCACTCCACACCGTGCCGACATGGAAGTCTTTGAGTGTCCTCCCGCTGGCCGCATCGACCACGACCAGACGCTCACTCACCGTACCCGTGAAACAGGCGACTCCGCCTTGGTTAACGGCAATTCCGGAAGCGATCGGATCCCCCCCGTCATAACCAGGCACTCGAATACGCGGCCGCTCGTGACGCCAGTGCTCTTGCCTCAGATTGGTGGACAGGCACACGACCCGGCCAGCCTCCGGCCATCCAGGCTTTAGAGTTGTGTTAGTTAGCCAATCAATACCATTGGTGAAGATGCGCTTCCCGTCAGTGGCGCAACCCGTTTGAATGCCACCAATCGTACTTGGCAGCGCAATCATCCGCGGGTTGCGTTTCGGAACCAGTGGATACTCTGGCTTGCCCGTGTGAATTGGGGTATTGCCTAGAATTCTACCGTCTCCGGAGTAGAGCAGGTAAAAGCCACCGTTCTTGCATCCGACGCCGAGGACAGTAGCTGTCTCTTATACACATCTGACGCTGCCGACGAAGAGGATAGTGTAGAT
>CAJXQE010000022.1 GCA_913058215.1 uncultured Verrucomicrobiales bacterium | reverse complement strand
GATCTACACTATCCTCTTCGTCGGCAGCGTCAGATGTGTATAAGAGACAGCACCCCACCTGTGCTAATCTACCCCCGTCATGAGAATCTCTCCCATCCTTGCCGAAACCCTAACGGTCCTTTCCCTGTCCCTTCTCTCCGCCACTCTACCCGCCGACGACTGGCCGGGATGGCGTGGCCCGTCTCACACCGGAAGCCTGGAAGGCGGCGACTACCCGACCGAGTGGAGCGTCGATACCGTTCTCTGGAAAGCGCCGCTGCCCGGCAAAGGCGCGGCCAGTCCGGCGGTCTGGAAAGACCGCATCTTTGTGACCTCTCCCGAAAACGGAATCGACACCGTCTTCGCCTTCGATCTCGACGGCAAACAGGTCTGGAAGACGGCCTTTGGTGAGGAAACTCCGGGCAAGCACAAGAAGCTCGGCAGCAGCAGCAACGCTTCGCCGGTCACGGATGGCAAGGCGGTCTACGTTTACTTCAAGAGCGGGACGCTCGCGGCGCTGAAGATGGATGGCTCGGTGCGCTGGCAGCGCAACCTCGTCGAAGACTTCGGCAAGCAGGAACTCTACTGGGACCAGGGGAGCTCTCCGGTGATTGTGGGCGATCTGCTCATTCTGCCCCGTCTCCATGCGGGGAATTCCTGGGTCGCTGGCTTTGATCTCACCAACGGGAAAGTTCGCTGGAAGACCGAACGCAACTACGAGGTCCCGGCGGAGAACGACAACGGCTACACCACGCCCGTTCCGATTCGCCACGGCGATCGCGACGCGGTCCTGGTCTGGTGCTCCGACCACGTCACCACCTACGCCGCCGACAATGGCGAACTGCTCTGGGAGAGCGGAGGCTTTAATCCCAAAGGGATGAAACTCTGGCCCCACATCGCGACGCCCGTCGTGGTCGATGACGTCGCCGTGATTCCCGTAGGACGTGATGATCGCAAGCAGGCCTCCGTTCATGCTTTGCGTCTTGGAGGCGAAGGCGATGTCACCAACACTCACCGGATCTGGGACACCGACGATTTTGGCGTCTATGTCGCCAGCCCCATCGCCTACGAGGCCCGAGTCTACCTGCTGCGCCACAAAGGTGGGGTGGTCTGTCTCGATCCCCAAACCGGCAAGCCGCACTGGGAGGCGGAATTTCCCCGTGCCGCGGATGCCTACTACGCCTCTCCCGTGATCGCCGGAGGCATTCTCTACGCCGCCCGCGAGGACGGAGTCGTCTTCGCCGCCAGGGTTGGAGACAAGTTCGAATTGCTCAGCGAGAATCCGATGGGCGAACAGATCCTCGCGTCGCCGGTGCCCTTCGACGGGAAGCTTCTCCTTCGCAGCGAAGGACATCTTTTCTGCGTGGAGTAGTGGAAACAAACTTCGCCTTGGCCAGCGAGCCACTGCTTGTCATACCGGACCTCTTAGGGAACGCCCCCCCCAGGGGGCGGATCGTTCATTCTCTGTGATAAAAAAGCTTCCCTTTCTATTTCTCCGGCCCATAGCCCTTCGAGCCGTCGAAGTAGACACCGTCCACATCAACGCCTTTGGGCGTGCGCGGGTCACCGTTCAGCCCGAAGTAGACGATGCGGCAGTTGTTGCCTTTGCTTAGATCGTTTCGTTTCTCACTGATTCGAACGCTCAAGGTGTGCTCCTGAGTCGGGTCGAGTCCATCGCGCAGGATGTAGATTCGGTTCAGGTGCAGTTTGAAGCTGTTCTTTTCGACGAACAAATCCTGCTCCACCCAATCGGAGCCATCAACGCTGTGTTCAATGATCCCCGCGTGCGGTCCGGCGATCACCTGGATCGCGACCGCGGAACCTTTGAAAGGGAGCTCAAAGCTATCGCCTGGGTTGTATCCGATTAACTGCGGCCGCTCATTCCAGCCCTCTCGCACCTTTCCCCCTTCGACTGAAGCGTCGTAGTCGGTCTCAACCGCAAACCCCTGCAGTTTTTTGGCGATTCGCGGCGCAAAAAGTTTGCCTTCGCTATAGGAAGCCGGATCCAGTTTCTCCGGCATCGCATGAGCGACGACTGGACGGGGTCCATCCGACCACGCTTCATTGAGCAGCCGCTCGATGCTGTCAGAATAGAGTTGTTGTCCGAATTCAGAAGGATGCACGCCCTTGAAATCATCCTTCCAGGTGAACTCTCCTCGCTTGATGCGCTCGTGGATCTCCTTGGTGATATCCAGTGTTGGCACTCCGTAGTGTTCGGCCACCTGGTCGAAACTCTGAATCACTTCGGGCGTTTTCCCGTTCTCGTAATCTTCGAGCTTTTCCACGCAGGCAAAATGCATCATGACGATGTCCATGTCAGGGTTAGCCTGACGCGCACGCCGCACAATACCCTCCATGCCGCGAACACTTTGGTCTGCGGTTCGCAGGATGGCCACATCGTTCACTGCGGCTTCTTCGAACATCAGATCGACTTTGCCTTTTTGAATCATATCGCGCTCCAGTCGAAACGAGCCATACATCGTTCCGGTGGAACCGACTCCGGCGAGGATGAAGTTGAACTCCGTTTCCGGGAAACGCTGCTTGAGGTTTTCCATGACCTTCTTTCGCCAGCTCATTCCGGTAATGGAGCCACCGACAAAGGCGACCGTGCCCTTCCTGGTTGTTTCGAAAATGTGCTGCGAATTCTTCAAGCCGTCGTGCATGGCAAACCAGTTCTGTTGCAAAGGTCCGCTGTAGTTTTGCCAGGGGTAAGACGGTGAATCCGTTTCTGCGGTCGGTTGGGCAGGAGCCGCTTTCTTTTTGGCCTTCGGTTTCGGTTTCGCTGCCGGTGGTGACGCTGCCGTTTTCCGAGGCGGCGCCGGCAGGGTTTCGTCCCAGGCCGTGACCGCCTTGCGCATAGTCGCTGCTTTCTCAGGGTTCTCGGCAATGACGTTCGTGGTTTCGTTCGGGTCATTGGCCAGGTGATAGAGTTCGTCACCCTCACGTCGGTTCACATGATATTTCCAATCGCCGTGCAGGGCAGTCGAATCCTGCTTCTTCCAGAAGAGATAACGTTCCGGATTCCAAGTCTCGCCGAGCCAGGCATCGGCAGCATTGAGTCCCTCGAACTGATCCTTGTCATAAGGCGTTCCGGTGAGGTGACATACGGTGGGCAGGAAATCCAGGCCGGAGAGAATGCTGGTCTCGTTGATCGTATCAACCGGCACCTTGCCCGGCCAACGGACGATGAAGGGAATACGCACTCCTCCCTCGTACATCTCGTGTTTGCCACCACGAAATCCATTCGCCCATCCCATCATGTTGGCGCGGGTGGTGTCACCGACCTGGTTGGCTTTTAATGTATTGAGCGTGTTCCTGGCGGGCCCCTGATCGCTGGTTAAGACCACGATGGTATTCTCCGAAAGCCCCAGTTCATCCAGCTTTTTCAGCAAACGACCAATCGCTGCGTCGAGACTCCAGACGTCGGCGAGGTAGTTCCTCATGCAGGTATCGACATCGATTCCCCATTCCTCTCTACAGATGTCGAACTTGTTGGTCTTCATGTAGGGACCGAAGAGGGATTCATCAACTTTCAGATCACTGAACTTCTCGGCAAACACTTTATCCGACGGAATGCTGAAGTGGCTGATGTGGGCCCACACGTTGACATAAAACGGTCCGTCCTTGTGGCGCTGAATAAAGTCGATCGCCGCCTCGAAGGTGTTGTCGTCGCGCCCCTGGGTGCGGTCCTTCACGGACTCGAGCACTTTGATCTCGTCGATGCCATAACGTGATCCAGAAGCCGGAGGAACCCTTTCCGATGCCTTCCCTCCCCCCTCTCCGGGACCGATGTGCCACTTGCCGAAATGCCCGGTGGCATAGCCATTTTCATTGAGAAGTCCGGTAATGGTCGGACGACCATTAAAGCCGTAGTCGCCGACTCGTTTCTCGAAACTGCGTGGATGTCGGCTGGTCATGAAGCCAACCCGGCTCGGCTGACAGGTTACGCCGGTGGCGTAGTAGCGCGTGAACCGCGTCCCCTCTTTGGCGAGGCTGTCGATGTGGGGAGTCTTGGCGTAGGGGTGGCCGTAGCAGACCAGGTCCCCGAAGCCGAGATCATCTGCGAGGATGAAGACAACGTTTGGTGGCCCGCCATTGGGGGGCCCGCCGTCGGGTTTTTCCTGAGCGTCAGCGAAGGGCGCCGATAGGAGGAGGGTGAGAATGAATAGGCTGAGAGAGCCAAGGGGTCTTTTCATAAGATTCAGTCGGTAAATTTGATCACGCGGCAAAGATTTCAGTTCTTCGTGACGGTCACGTCTTTGGTTTCGAGGGTGCCCCAAATGTGGCCAATACCGCATTTGATGACTTCGTTTCGGAGGCGGTCGTCTTCGATCGTGAAGGTTTCGTCATTCACACGAATCGTCGCCACATTGTCGGCAAAGGTAACGCTCGTGGTATGCCACTCTCCCGCTTCGGCGTGATGTTTTTCCGTCGTGACCGTCGCCTTCTTTTTCTTGGAGCCAGGAATGCTCGCGTAGGTCACAAAACTGATCACATCGTTGGTGGCATGGTCCTTGGTCGGTCTGCCATTGATAAACACCTTGAAGAGGTGCGTGGGCTTACCGTTCTCTTCCGTCTCAAAAACAAGATTAATCTTCTGAGGTAGGTCCCGTTTCCATGAGAACGAAAAGGTGCCGTCAGTGAAGGGCACGTGGTAATACGTGATCGGCCCATGCGTATTGTGTTCGTGGTATTCCTCTTCGGTGCTCACGACTTTCCGCACGCCGCCTTCCTCGCTAACATTGCCCCATTTTATGGTGATCTGTTCACCGGCAGGTTGGATCTCTTGCGCGGAGGTAATAGTTGCCGACACGAGAAGGGTCAGTGGAAACAGGCTAAGGTAGCGACTTGTTCTTTTCATATTATTTCTCCAATCGAATGGTTCCCAGCTCGACGACGATTTCACCCTCAGTCGGAACGGGAAGCGCAACACCAATCCGCCCCTCCGGAGTCCACTTCGGCCAGGCAGTCGACTCGGTGCCCCTGATGATATACTCATGCCACTGCCCATCAGCAGTCGGCTTGAAAGGCAAATCATCGCCCTTCCAGGCGGTATCGCGCAACACCGCCCGACCCGCGCCAACTGACGTGCCGCCGCTAATTTTCATCTCAAAACGGAGCGCTGAATATTTCTCCGTATCCACATCCATGCCTTTGTAGAGAAGAGGCGGCGTGGCTCCGGCTCTCACTGTCACTTTGCAGATTCCGTTTTCGATCACGGGATCGGAAACCAGGTCTTTGGTCTTCGCCTTATGAAGCTTTCCGTCAAAATTTTTGGATTCAAAATCCAGCACAATATCATCAGGCAGGTTGGCCGGCGAACCGAGCTGGTCTCGTAGCGGAATAAAGTAATCCGGATTCTGGTTCACCACTTCGGATTTCCAATCATCGAACACCGATTTCATGGCCGTATATTTTTCCGGCATCTGCTCCGCGAGGTTTTCAGTTTCGCCCAAATCATCCTTCAAATTGAACAGCTCGTCTTTGTGTTCGGTGGACCATTTCTTATCACCCACATACTTGAACGAACGTAGCAGCTTCCAATCGCCGGAGCGGAAGGCTTCCTGGCGCAGATAGTTTCCGCGCCCGCCCCAGTCCCGGCGACGCCAACCGAAATCGCGTGGCGATTCGGTTTCCTCCAGCAGGTTAATTCCGTCCAGAACACGACCCTCCGGCACGTGTTTTAATGCCTCAGCAGCAGCGAGCACGGTGACCGAGGCATCCATCATGATGGACGGCTGGTCGCTCACGGTTCCGGCCGGGATCTTGCCGGTCCACTGCATCAGGCAGGGAACGCGAATACCACCCTCTTCCAGGTGCTGCTTCGATTTCTTCAGCGGCCAGCAATTGCCGGATAGCATGCCGCCGTTGTCGCTGGTGAAGATGATCAGCGTGTTCTCCAACTGCCCCTGTTTTTCGAGGGTTTGGAAAATCCTGCCAATGTGCAAATCGAGATGTTCGACCATACTAACGTATGCTTTTCGACCCTCCGAGGTATTGGACTTAGGTCCGGCATCAAATGCGGTGGACGAATTGGAATCAGGATCCTGCAGCGGCGCGTGAGGAATGGACCAGGGCAGGTAGAGGAAGAATGGCTTTTCGTTATTCGTTTCAATAAACTCGAGAGCCTTATCGGTCCATAGGTCAGTCAGGTATTGCCCTTCCATATCGGTGACGCGCTTGCCGCCGGTTTCAAAAAGCATGGGACGCCCGTTGCAGTCGGCGTTCTTATTCTGGTGCTGAAAATAGCCCGTGTTGTGATCGATGATGAGCCAGTCATCGAACCCATGCGCGCCGGGCCAAGATTCCCCCAATATCTCGCCCACGTTCCACTTGCCGTAGACGGCCGTCGCATAGCCCGCCTGCTTCAGCCACATGCCTATCGTCGGATCTTGGGAAGCCACCACCCCATCCGGAGAACTGGAATAGGCCTCGGCCCATTCACCCAGACGATTAGGATAACGTGCCGTGAGCAGAGCCCGGCGCGACGGCGAACAGATCGGCGCCGCGGAATGGAAATCGGTGTAGCGCACCCCGAGCTCCGCCATTCGGTCCAGGTTCGGCGTGCGAATGGGCGTGTTGTTCGGTGCTTCACCTTCCGCCTTGGGATTGTAACTACTCAGGTCTCCGTAGCCGAGGTCGTCGGCCAACATGAAGATCACATTCGGTTGCTCTGCCGACAGGCCGACGGTTCCTAAAGCACCCATCAGGGCTGCCATGAATAAAGGTTTCATCATCATCTTTTTTCTACGATGGAGTTCTATCGTTGGGCTGGATGAGCGGTCACAATCGTCGCCTCGACTTCATCAATGTAACGGGCGACACCGGCAGACGCCTCGGGCAGGTCGGCGGCCACGATCGAAAAGACCAGGGTCTTCGTGTTGGCCGGCAGATCCATCCTCAGACTTCCTTCGTGCCAGTCGCTCGAGCCCACTGGAATGACGACACCCTTTCGAGCTTCACTAGTGACTTGATCGTCCAGTTTCTCCGTACTGCCGCTGATCTCTTCGGCTTCCATCGTGAACGCCCGCAACACGAGGAGCATCTTATACCGGTCGACCTCGCCGTCGCAAAAGAAGGAGGCGGAAAACTCCACCGCGGCATCCTCGTCCGGGACGAGGTGACTGACGTCCACGATCTGCTCGATCCGCGAGAAACGTCGACTGTCCACCGGCTCCATTTTCAGCATGGAACGGCCCTGCTTTGGCGTCACGCCGGAATCTCCTGATGTGACCACGTGAGAAGGATCACCATTCCATCGATTCAGGGTTCGAGGCACTACCGCAGACACCGGTGTGGTCGTTTGCTCAAATCCTGGATCAACCAAAGGCACGGGGATCCGCGACACCTTGGGGACTTTCGGCACCGCATAGGCCCATACCGCTGAGGTCATCACCCCGCCGAGCAAGAGCCCGATCGCAGCGGCGGCTCCGAGAGGTTGAAAACGGCGTCTCGGTGAGGAAGCCATCGAGAAACTTGGCGACTCAATGATGTCTTCCTGCTTGGATTGGGAGAGCATCACCCGCAGGGCTTGGGATTCTTCCAGGTAACCGACGAAAGCCGCCTGAAACTCAGGATCACTGTCGAGGCGTTGCGCCAGCGCGGTTTTCTCCTCGGCGGACAACTCGTCCGCCAAGTAGCGCTCAAAGAGGTCGATATCGGATTCGTTCATCATGTCGTAGGCAATTCGTTTTCGAGGCAGTGGCGGAGAGCGAGGCGAATGCGGTAAAGGCTTTTTCGCACCGCCGCTTCGCTCATCTTTCTCCGCACGGCGAGACCGGAAAGGCTGAGTTCTTCCGTGTAGCGTCCGGCGATCAGTTCCCGGGATCGTTGGGGCAGCTTGTTCAGGCAGGTTTCGAGTTGGGCCCGGCGTTCCCCCCCCTCCGCCTGTTGCGCGGGGGTTTGCACCTGTTCGAAGCTGTCAGCGACACTGTCGTAGAGCAGCGCGTCCTCCGTTGCTATTTCGCGTCCGGTTTTGCGAAGCAACTGAAGCACCTCGAGCCGGACGATTCCCCGGCACCAGGCGATCACGGATTTCTCAGCAGAGAACGTGTCCGCCTTGCGCGTGATGACGACGTAGGCACTCTGCACCGCATCCTCCGCCAGCGCATGATCGCGAAGCAGCGCGTAGGCATAAGCCACCAAAGCGTCGTGGAAACCGAACGCGGCTTTGAGCAGATTATCTTTGGACAATTCGTCGGGCATGCTGAGTCAATCGGGAGGAGTCGGCCTTCGATGGACAACTCGCTCCATGAAGTATCAACACCAGCGGACAAAAGCGGGACAACTTTTTGAAAAAAAGTTGGGCGCCACGGACCGTTCTCCGCAAAACCACCGATCAGGCCATCCCCGTCAACGTCCCCGTGCTGCTCCCGAAGCGATCGGCTTCGAGCCCCATCTTCTGGAGCATGCTGACGAACACATTGCACAGCGGCGTGTTGTTGTGTGGATTAAACGCGAGGTGTTGTCCATGATCGAACCCACCCCCTGCGAGGAGGATCGGAAGGTTGGCGTTGTTGTGGATGTTGGCATCCCCCATGTGGCAGCCGTAGAGCACCATGGTGTTGTCCAACAGGCTGCCGTCCGTCTCCTCGACTTCCTGAAGATCCCGAAGCAGTTCCCCGAACAATTCCATCTGCGCGATTTCGATCTCTTCCAGCTGTTTCAACTTCGCCTCGTCTTTGCCGTGATGAGAAAGGTTGTGGTAGCCACCGAGCGAGCGACCGTCCTCAAATTTCACCCCCGGAGTGCGCACGCTTCCGAGGAACAGCGTAATGACCCGGGTCGAATCCGTCTGGAAGGCGAGGCGGGACATGTCATTCATCATGCGCACCATTTCGAAGAACTCCTTCTTGTCCTCGGGATACTCCGGCATGGCCTCGTCCACCTTGGGTTTGGGCCGGGTTTCCCAGGCTTGCGCTTCGGTGAGCCGCTGCTCGAGGCTGCGGACCGCGGTTTGATATTGATCGATCCGCTCGCGGTCGGACGCGCTCACGCGTTTGCTCAGATCCGAGCTCTGGCCCATCACGACATCGAGAATGCTTCCCTTTCGTTGCAGCCTCACCAGTTGCGCTTCCATCGCCTTTTGGTCGCCCTGGAGAAACATTTTCTTGTAGAGCTCAGCAGCGCTCTTGATGGTGGGGATCTCGACGCCAGCCTGGGTGTAGGACAGGCTCCTCACATCGTTGATGCCAAGTGAAAGCGACCGGAAGCGGGTCTCATGTCCGACCTCGTTGGCCATCACCTGGTCGAGAGAAATACTGTTGCGAAAACTCGCCCGTCCCGGATGTGGTGCGGCAGTCAGGAAGGTTTTGTCAGCACGGTGCCCCCCGTCGACGCCGGGATGAGAAAGTCCACTGAACACGGTGAGCTGATCCCGGTGCGCCGCGATCTTTTCGAGGTAAGGCGACAGTCCATAGTCTCGTCCTGCCGCCTCCGGAAAGAAGCGCTTGGGAATGAAGCCGAGATCCTGATTGATCGCGATCATGCGCTTGGGAGCGGCCGTTGCCGAAGAGGCCCCGAAGGATTCGAGTACGGGCAGGCTCAAGCCGACACCGGCAGCGCGCAGAAAAGTTCGACGGGTGGTTTTCATGGGTCTATTTCCTCAAGAACAAGGGACTCTGAACAATTTCGTGAATGATCGTCCGCACGCCGAATTCCGACGCGCGACTCTTTTCGAGAATGGCGGAAACGTCATCGCGATCGGCGAATCCAATCGGCGCTCCCGTGGCATACACCAGGAGCTGCTCGGTGACATTGTGGGCAATGGTTTCCTCATCCTCTAACAGGAGTTTCTTGAATTGCAGGATATCGTCGAAGGGATCGCCCTGAGGCGTCACCCCGGAGGCATCGACATCCTTCCCGATGAAATGGACATACTCGTTGCCGCTTCGGCCCACGCCTTCGATGCGCTCGGATCCCTGGCCAAGTGAGCGGTAGTGGGTCCGCCAACGCCCCATGACGTCGAAGCTCTCCAGGGCGAAGCCCGGCGGATCGATCTTCTGATGGCAGCTCGCGCAGGACGCATCCTCCCGGTGCTTTTTCAGCAACTCACGAATCGTCGCCGCACCGCGGATATCCGGTTCGACGGCGGGAACGGAAGGCGGTGGCGGAGAAGGAGGATCGCCGAGCAGTCGCTCCATCACATAGACCCCGCGCAGCACCGGTGAGGTGACGGTTCCGTTGGCCGTCACTTTCAGCACCGACGCCTGAGTGAGAATTCCCCCATAGGGATTTTTCCCGGGAAGTGTGACACGTCGAAATGAAGGCCCCACCACGTTGGGAATGTCGTAGTGACGGGCGAGGCGTTCGTCGACAAAGGTGTAATCAGCGTCGATGACATTTCGGGCCGGGCCATCGCCGGCAATCAGGTCGGCAAAATAGAGGCGCGACTCTTCGATCATCGAGTTCACGAGCCACCAGTCGCCGGCGTATTCCGGGTAGAGTTCACGGTCGGGGTCAGTGTCGTTGATCTCGTCGAGCTTGAGCCAGGCATCGAGAAACTCCTTCACGAATCGCTTCGATTCCGGCTTGTCGAGCAGGCGATCGACCTCTGCGCGCAGCGTCTCGGGATCGCGAAGTTTGCCTTGCCCGGCGAGGGCGCTGAGTGACTCGTCTGGAATCGATTCACCGAGAAAAAAGGAGAGACGTTCTGCCAGGGCAAAGTCATCCAGTTCGCCCGGTTGTCCGCAGTGGAAGAGAAACTCGGGCGAAGCCAGCACCGCCGAATACGTCGCGATCATCGCCTCCGTGAAGGGTTCGCCTTCCTTCAGCAGTTGCTCCGCATAGCCGTAGAATCGATCAAACTCCGCTTTCTCCACCGGACGCCGATAGACCCGCTCCATGAACCCTGACAAAAGCTCACGAACCTCATTCAAGGGTTGTTCAGGAACCGCCACGACATGGCTCCCAGACGGTTCCAGAGGAAGATCTCCAAAGAGCGCACGGTAGGATGCCGGCGGCCACTCCTCGATAAACGGCCCTTCCACTTCGAGCCAATGGAAGGCGACTCCGGGATAGCCCTCCGGCTCAATTTTCTGAATCGTATGCGGCATCGCCGGAACCATCGGACTGGGCAGGCGCATGCAATCAAGCTTCACCATCGCCCCCTCCTCGAAGAAGGCTTCCATTTCGAACACCTCGGGCGCCTCAGGTGGTGCCTCGAACATCCCGATCGGCAGCATGCTCTGGTTGTTCGGTTCATACAGGGTGGACGAATAGACTTTGACCGGCTCGCTGCGCTTTCCAGGAAAAACGCGATCGTTCACCGGTGTCGGATAACGCCGCGTCGCATCGAGCACCAGGTTCGGATAGTGGCGCGGCTGCTTGTCCCCCTCCCAATCGACATAATCCGTCTGGCGAAGCACGGATCGTGCCTTCAGGCGAAGCTTGTAGTCACCACGGACCGGCGCTTTGAATTTTTCAAAGCCGTAGTAAAAAGGCGTGTAGGCTCCGCGAAAAATGGCGGTGGACGCCAGCTCCTTCGAAGGCTGAGCTTTCTGCTTCTCCTTTCCCAAGTCATCGAGAGGCACAAACTGAACGGCATCCGCGATGACCCAACCCTTGGCGTCCTTGTTGCTCAGCGAGACTTCGGCCATGACTGGCCCGGACTCCGAGTCATCATCATTCGATCCAAACGCAAAACGTCCCAGAGGAAACCAAAGGCCTTCGATAGTGGGCGTGACGCTTTGGTCGATTGTCAGTCGAGTTTCGCCCTCCGCATGACGCACCAGATAAGGGGCTTTCCTGGCCAGGCTCTCGCCCCCGCCGAAGCTGACCCGCACTTCGTAGGTCCCGGGTTTCGGCAACGCGGCCTTCCATGTGATCGCGTAGGCGCCCGAGCCCTTGTTGTCGTCAGCCAGGTAGTGGGTCCCGACATGGTTGGAGCGACGGGTAGACTCGCGCCAAGGCCCAGTGAGTTCCGCCGCGGCGTTGTCAACGATGACCCCCACGGATTCAGCCTTCTTGACCGGGGCAAAGCCTCGTTTCTTGAAGGAATACTCGTCATTAATTTCCAGGCCCTCCAGCGCGAGGGAAAATCGCGCCCAGCCGCCATTCCCCCCACCAGCCCACATCCGACCTTCCTCGCGGGCGTAGTAACGATTCGACTTGGGCTGGGGTTTTGCCGCGGGGAACTCGAGTGCGCGACGAAGGGCAAGCTCGGCCGCATCGAGATACGCGTCGACCTGGACATGGGACACATCGAGAGCGCTCCCCACTTTCGCGAATCCGTGGACTTCCCCATCCAGAGGCAACTGGTCCGCCACCTTGAGGGTGGGATCGTGCAACAGGTCGCGCAGCACATTCTGGTATTCAAACCGGTTCATCCGTCGCGAAACCGAACGCCCCTGCCGGGCGTAGGCGGCCCGCTGGACTTCCAGGATGCGACCCGCCAGGACCTCCACTGCTTCCGCGCGTTCCGCATCGCCCAGGCGACTCTTCTCCTTCGGCGGCATTTCCCCCGCCGCCAGAAGATCGTGAACTTTCACCCACCGCTCGGTGAGGTGGGCATCCTCGAGATCAAACTCCAGGGAAAACAAATCCAATCCACCCTTGGGATCCAGATCATCGTGACAATCTGCGCAGTGATTCTCAATGACCCGATTCAACGCTTCCGGCATTGGATTGCCGAAGGACACTGAGGCGGTGAGCATCCAAGAGAGCAGCACAAGCAGACCGGTCCGCTCCATGCGGGAGCGCCTGTCGAGGAACTGCTGGATGATAGAATTACAAGGGGGCATGCGTGCTTTACTTTAATAAGGACCACTCGGGACCCTTTGGACAAACTTTTTCAGCTGGCGCATGATCGCGTGATAGCATGGGAACAAGAATCAATTTTTCAAAGAACCGATCAAAATCGAAGGATACTGCTTCGTTCCCTCTGGCAAACCGGTGTTGGGTATGAATACGATAAGTAAATGAATCAAAAACCGTGATATGAGAATCGTTCTAGCCATCGCATTATTACTGAGTTCGGCTGCCGGTCAGGCTCAGGAGAAAACCGTCACCATCGGCCTCATCGGCGATTCCACGGTCGCGGAACAATCGGGTTGGGGCCCAGCTTTTGCAGAACGGTTTGGCGGCCGCGCCACGATTCTCAACTACGCGAAGAATGGCGCTACCCTGCAAGCCTTGTCAACGAAACTGGATGAACTCGTCCAACACCAACCCGACTACGTCCTGATTCAATTCGGCCACAATGATCAGAAGCGGTATGACACCACCGTCTACCGTGATCACCTGAAGTCATACGTGGACCGCATCAGGAAGGCTGGCGGCCAGCCGGTCATCGTGAGTTCGGTCACCCGTCGCAGCTTCGACGCTCACGGGAAAATCGTGTCCAATCTGGTCAAAAACGAGAAATACAGCTACAAGGCAACCCTGACCGACTACGCCAATGCCGCCGAAGCGGTGGCGGAGGAATTGAATTTGCCCTTCATCGACCTGCACCGGGCCAGTATTGCGCACCACAACGAGATCGGCCGCGAGGCGAGCATGACCTACAATTTCAAGGAAGGCGACAAGACCCACTTCAATAGAAAAGGGGCCGAAGCGATCGCTGATTTGATCCTCGAAGAACTCCAAACGGTCCTTCCAGAGCTGGCTACCTATGTGAAAGTAGCGGAACGTCGCCTCGATCGCTGACTCTCGAATCCGATTTTGACGAACTTTTTTGTCCAAATCGAGATCGTTTCCTGGACCTGATGTGGAGATCGCGTTGCAGCCTTTGCCAGCACAGTGCCGCAGACTGCATCCACGCAGATTAAAAATCCTCCCCCAAAATCTTTCCCTATCACGGACACAACCACCATGAATCATCTCTCAAAAACCCGGGCCCTGGTATGGTGCCTCATTCTCCTCACCGCTTTACTTTTGCCAATTCTCTACGCCGAAGAACCCGCCTTCGAATCAGAACTCTTCAAGACAGGCACCCTCCTCTACACCGACGATTTCGACGGCGAGTTCAACCGGGATTTCTGGGAGACACGAACCAAATCCTGGGAGATCACCGACGGCACTCTCGTGGGCAAGCCGGACTACGACAATGCTGAGGAAGCGATGGCGGCCCTGAACCGGGATCATCACCTCGGGATGTCCCCGGTCATTCGCCTCAACCAGCTCCCGGAAAAATTCGTGCTCCACATGCGCCTCAAATACGAAGGCACCAAATTCTCCCTCAATCGCCCCAAGTTTGATATCGGTCATCACATCAACCTGCTCGCCTTTACCGAAACGGGCTACACCCTCGCGCTTTACGACGGAGAGGTGTTCAAAGGCGAAGCCCCCGAGGTCAAACTCAACGAATGGTTCGACGTGGTGCTCGAGTTCGAAGAAGGCCGAATGTTCATCAAGGTCAACGGCGTGGGCCAGACCATCGAACATGAGCAAGTCTCCCTCCAGGGCCACAGCGAGCTCACCTTCAAAACCTTCGAGGACACTCCCAACCGCATCCTGTTTGATTCGGTCAGGCTCTGGAGCGCTGAGTGAATCAAGGCTCGATTTACAACACACTCCCCTGAATATTGAATAGTGGATTTGCCCACCGACTGGCGTAACAAGGGCGTTTTTCAGTAAAACAATGTAACCTCAGGGCGCCCTCCCGGAGTATCTCTCCGAAGCAACCATGCCCGAACCCTCATCACCAAGCCCCAGCGATGCCTTTGTCCGTGCTCTCACTCAGAGCCAGACAACTTTGCGCGGCTATTGCCAGGCCTCGCTCGGCCACGGCGAAGAAGCTAAGGAAGCCCTTCAGCGAACCAGCATCGTCCTCTTCAAAAAATCCGCAGACTGGGACCCTGACACCGAATTTCTCCGCTGGGCCATCAGCGTGGCCAAGTTCGAAGTCCTCGGGGTCATTCGCGATCGTCAACGCGAGCGCCATCGCTACGTCTTTGATTCTGACGTCGTCGAACAGATGGTCGACGACGCTGAACACACCGTTGCCTCCAGCGACTACCGCTCCGAGGCTCTCGAAACCTGCCTCGCCAAACTCAGCGCGAAAAATCGCGAGTTGCTCTCGGCCTACTATGCCCAGGGGGAATCCATCCAGGAAATCGCCACTTCTGCCAACCGTGGCCTCAGTGCTATAAAGGTCATGCTCCTGCGCCTGCGCCGCCGTCTCGGCGAATGCATTGAAAGCCAACTCGCGAAAGGAGAAGTGGCATGAGTGAAGCGGCCTTCAATCAGGAACGACTCGAGGAGCTCCTTCTCGCCTCAGCCGATGAAGCCTTCGCCAGCTCGGAGCACGACGAGCTAAACACGCTGCTTCGCGACGATGCCAACGCCCGCGCCTTCGCTTCCCAGTTTCTGGCTCTCGATGCCGCCCTCGCTGATCAACTTGGCGCGGACGCCATGGAACAACGTTACGCTGTCGAATATCCAACGAACTCCGCGAAGGTCGCCCCCTTCCCATTCGCAAAACGCGCCCTGATCGGGGCCGCGGCTGTCTTCCTCATTCTCGCCATTGGCATTCCATTTCTTCGCGAAAAAGGGCGGAGCGACAACGCGATCGCCGCGACCGTCCAGAGAACGGATCGTGCTTCTGGATTCACCACGGGCGACACCTTTCGTCCCGGCGATCCCATTCGCTTCGAACGCGGACGCATCGTTCTTAAGTTCCTCTCCGGCGCCAAACTCGCCACCCAAGGCCCCACCGAAATCCTCATCACCGGTGACAACAGCGCTGAGATGACTCGCGGGCGGGCGACCATTCGCGTTCCCGGCGAGATCAAGGGATTCACCCTTGATACCCCCGCCGAGCAAGTTGTCGATCTCGGGACCTCGTTTGGAGTTGCCGTTGCCGAAGGTGGCGCGACCTCCATTGCCGTCTTCGAAGGCGAAATCGAACTTCGTGGCGAACAACACAGCGGTGGGCCTCAACGTCTTCTTGCGGGCTCCTCCGTCCAGGTGGCAGACAAGAACGAGTCGCCCAGCGCCATTCCGTATCGGTTCGGCGACTACCTAGATACCTGGCGAGACTCTTTCGGGATCGATGTCATTGAAGGTGACCTGCGGATTGCCAATCCCGGCGAACGCCAGAACCCGGGCGCAGTCGTCGATACCAGCCACCTCCTTCTCTTTCCCGAGAGCGAATCCGTTCTTCTTCCCACCGGCTTCCAGCTCAGCGCCACCGAACCGGGGATCTTCAGCAACGAACGCAAACCAAGAGCGGCCAAACGAGAAGTCACCCTCACGGCTCCTCTCAAAGTCGACAGCCATCTCCTCCAATTCAATCCAGGCGGAAACGATTCCGGCAATCAACCGCGCCGCTTCAGCGGCCATCTACGCTTTGACCGCCCCATCGTTGGCCTGCTTCTCAGCAAAGCCATGCTCGACGAATCCGATGCGATTCTCGCGCTCCCTTCCACGAACTTTGAGGGCATCTTTCGACGCGGAATCAACGTCGGGGATCAAGTCGAACTCGCGCCCGACCGCCACTCTCTTCGCATCTCCTTCGACATTCAGAACGGGGTCGATCAGATCCGCGTCCTCGTTGCCACCGAGCCCGAACTCAATTAGATCCGTAAAATTATGAGCCCACGTAAGCCTCACACCATCAATCGCCGAAACGTCCTTCGCGGACTGGGGATCACCCTCGCCCTTCCCGCATTGGATAGCCTGAATACCGGTACCGCACGAGCAGCGAAAACGGACAGCCCGAAACGCCTGCTTTGCGTGGGCAGCCACCTCGGGTTCTACCCTGGCCATTTCTTTCCGGAAACAGCAGGTGAGGACTACAAAATCAGCCCGACCCTGAAGAGCATTGAAAAACACCGAGATGATTTCACGGTGTTCTCGAACCTTGATGACGGGGCGAACGGAGGGCACTCGGCGGTGCACAGTTTTCTCAGTGGCGTCAAAAAAGCCGAGGCCTCTGGTTTCGGCGCCAAGAACATGACACTGGATCAGGCGGCGGCGGAGTTTGTGGGCAGTAGTGCTCGCTACCCCTCGATCGTGGCAGGCCTCGAAGGAGGGACGAACCTCAGCTGGAATCGATCGGGCGTGCGAATTCCCCCGGTGAACAATCCAGCCAAACTGTTCCAGGCACTCTTTGTTGAGGCCGACAAGACCGCTAGAGAATCGGAGCGGGTTCGCTTGATGCATCGCTCCAGCGTGCTCGATGCGCTGCGCGAATCTGCCAAGCAATTGGAAAACAAACTCAATGCTTCAGATCGGGACAAGCTTGATCAGTACCTCACGTCCGTTCGCGACGTGGAAAAGCAGCTGCAGATGTCGAAGGAGTGGCTGGATCGGCCTAAGCCGAAGTCGCCGATTGCGGATGTCGTGGATCAGGAGCGCATGCATCTTGAGGAGATGCCCCTCTTCTACCAACTGCTGACATTGGCCCTGCAGACCGATTCAACTCGGGTAGCGACTTTTGAGATCCCCATGGGATTTAACACTTCAGAGCTGGAGCTCGGCAGTTACCATGGCCTTTCCCACCACGGAAAGGAGGAGGGACGACTGGCACAGTTGGGAGTGGTCGAGGCGTATTTCATGAAGCAGTTCAGCTTCCTGCTCGATCAGTTGAAAGAAGCCCAGCTCTTTGATTCAACCATGGTGGTAATGGGCAGTGGGATGGGCAATGCCCACTCACACAGCAATCGCAATCTGCCCGTCGTCCTGGCGGGAGGGGGCGTCCGCCATCGCGGACACGTGGCCTGTCCCGATGAATCTCACCGCGTTCCGCTGAGCAATCTCTGGCTCTCGACGCTTCAGTGGTTTGGGATGGAGATCGAGCAGTTTGGAAAGAGCACGGGGACGTTCTCGCCCATGGAATTGGGAAAAGCCTAGTGCAGAGATGCTGAATTTTTTACCATTCGGTTTTGTTGATATGGATTTGATTCAATGTAGAAGACGATACGTAGCTTGTCTGGGTGCGATTCTTTTTCCTCTCTGCGCTTCTGCATCTCCGCGCGAGGATTTCGTCGCGGAGCATTGCGTGGCGTGTCACGGGCCTGATAAGCAGAAGGGCGACAGACGCTTTGATGATCTTCCTTCGGAGATCACGACACTGGATGAAATCGTGCGTTGGCAGGAAGTGGTGGATCTGATGAATCTGGAAGAGATGCCTCCGGAGGATGAACCGCAGCCTGACGAGGCCGAGCGGGTCGCGATGATCAACTCGATGACCGAGTTCATCTCCGAAGCGGCGACGAGGCTCGCTGACACGGGCGGTCACAGTGTCTTGCGTCGAATCAATAGCTGGGAATACCAGCACACCATTGGAGACCTGCTTTCGATCAATGTGTCGGACTGGAATCCCTCGGAAAACTTCCCTGCGGAAGTGGTGGTGGATGGATTCGACAACAATGGCAAGGAGCTGGTGACCTCCGGCATGTTACTGGATCATTACCTGCTTGCCGCTGAAGGGGCCATTGAACGGGCCACTCACTTTGGCGAGAAGCCGGAAAGTCAGCAATACGAGCAGGCCTCTCCTTTCTATTTCAGCGGCCGAGAGAACAAGCATTTGCCCAAGTTATTTCATGTGGACCGATTTCGCTTCATTCCGGAAACGCCCTACACGGACATGTATGGGCGTCACTATCGGGGTGGCCATATAGGCTTTGAGCCTCTCGCACTGAAGGGCGTGCCGCAGAGCGGCATCTACACTGTGCGGGTGAAGGCAGCTGCCTTGGATAGCGATCACCCTTACGGGAAGGCCCTCAACGATTTTCGTAGCGGCGATCCGCTCGTACTGGAGTTGGCGGCGGTGAATCGCGAGGGCAGTGTGGAGAGTGAGGGCAGCGTATCAGAGCATCGCACCCTGGCTCTGGAAGAGCTCACCAGTCCCGAACCGAAGTGGCTGGAGTGGGACGTCTACCTGGAGAAAGGCTTCGAGCCGGAAATTCGTTTCCGCAACGGTACCATGGCCACCAAGCGATTGGTTCGAATCATCACCAGCAACGCGGGAGAGCATCCAGAGGTGGCGCCTTTTGCGGAAATGAAGGCAGGGATGGAGAAATCCCATGGATTGCTCAAGGTGTATCGCGGGCCCAAATTGCGTGTCTGGGAAATTCAGGTCGAAGGGCCTCACATTGAGGAGTGGCCGCCAGAAGGCCATCGCAAACTCTATGGCGACCTGCAGCCAGATGAGCTGACGCCAGGTACGGTATCGGAACGGCTTCATGCTTTCGCCAGAAGTGCCTATCGCCGTCCGCTTGAGGAGGAAGAATTGGCCCCGATCTTGAAGTTGGTGTCAGATAAGCTGAAGGAAGGACTGGAACCGATCGAAGCGCTCCAACTGGGTTTCCAGACCATTCTCTCCTCTCCCAGCTTTATTTATTTGGCGGAGGGCGAGGGCGCATTGAATGACTATGCGTTGGCTTCTCGCCTCGCCTATTTTATCTGGTCCTCGACGCCGGACTTCTTGTTGTTGAAGGCGGCCAATGCGGGCAAGTTATCGTACCCCGAAGAATTGCGTCGTCAGGTGGATCGCATGCTATCAGATCCAAAATCCGATCGTTTCGTTTCGAATTTTGTCAGGCTATGGCTGGGTCTCGACAGCATCGGAGAGATGCCGATATCAAACGCTTTCCAGGAGTATTTCCGGAACAACCTGGAAACAGCGATGCGATCGGAGACGGAAACATTCTTCCGCCACTTACTCGACGAGAACCTGCCTCCCTCGGAGTTTTTGACCGCAGACTATTCGTTCCTCAATCGGGAGCTGGGCATGCACTACGGCATCGAAGGACTGGAGGGCAATCACATGCGCAAGGTGTCGCTGGCGGATTCCGGTCGCGGTGGCTTGACGAGCCAGGCACTCTTCCTGACGGCATCCGCCAACGGAGTCGATACCTCGCCGGTGGTGCGCGGCATTTACGTTTTAGAGAAAGTGTTAGGCTATTCTCCTCCCCCGCCGCCACCCGATGTGCCGGAGATTGAATCGGATATCAACGGTGCCACTTCGATTCGTGAGCAACTGGCAAAACACCGCGAGGCGGCGAGTTGTGCCGAGTGTCACCGCAAGATTGATCCGCTGGGTTTTGCCTTGGAAAACTACGACGCGATCGGAGCCTACCGCGAGAAGTACCCGGACCGGATCGAAATCGACAGTTCCGGTGAACTACCCGGTGGAGAATCGTTCAATTCCCCCGTGGAGTTTCGCCATTTGATCGCAAAGCGCGGCGATGACTTCACCCGTTGCCTTAGCGAAAAACTTCTCGCCTACGCCCTCGGCCGCGAACTCGAATTCGGTGACCGCGAGGTCATAGATGAGATCACTTCAGGCCTGCAGGAAAGCAAGGGAGGGATGCACGATCTCATCAAGGCAGTGGTGTTGAGCAAGTCGTTCGGGAAGAACTAGGTCGAGCAAGAGATTTGAAACCCTCCGTGGGAAGGTGAAGGAGGCATAGGTTTTCAGCAAAAAGCAGAGCCGCCCCGAAACAAAACTCTAAGCGTGCAATTTATCATCCCACCAGCTAACAATTCAATTCCATGATATGTGGCAAAACAAACTTTCTATCCCTTCTCGCAAGCTTCACGGTCGTCGCTCCCTGTGCGCCCGCTGCTGACCCGGCCTGGAAGTCCCCGTTCCCATCTGACACAGTCCCCGCTGTCACGGAAGACGGTCAACGCGTCCTCCACCGCGATGATTTTTCCACCGACACCCTGGGCAATTACTGGGGAACCTCTTCGAAGACCGCGACCATTACCGAAGGCAGCCTCAAGGCCACCCGAGATCCCGACGGTAACGGCAAATACAAGGTCGCCGTCGAGCCTTTCAAAAACGCCGAGTTCAATTTCCGCTTTCGCTTTCACGACGCTCCCCATTTCTGGTTTGGCACGGATGACCTAACGATCAAGGACACCGTTCACGGCGGCCATCTTTTCAACTGCATCGTCGCTACGGACTCGCTCACTTTCACCGACTCGCTCAGTGGAAAATACAATCCCCAGCACTACCCGAAATTTCTCAAGGCGAAAAAGGACAAGCAGGCCAAAAAAAATAAAGCCTACCCTCCAGAACTGTTAGCCATCGAAAAGGCGACCACCAAGACCGTTCCTCTCACCCTCGAGCAAAATCGCTGGTACGAAATCAAGATTCTTCTCCAGGATGACACCATCACCGTGTTTCTCGACGGCGGGAAAGCCGGCAGCTACACTTCCCCCGGCTTTGCCCACCCCCGCAAAGATATGTACCGCTTCATCATGGGGGGCACCGTCGAAATCGATGACATCCTGGTCCGCGCTTTGGATACGGCTGAATGAAAAACAAAAGAACCCATTCCTTTGCCCCTGTTCCTCTGCATGAACTTTCCAGGCTCTTCGGGGTTTGTCTTGCCGTTTCGTCACTGGTTCAAATGGCCCAAGCTCAGGACGCCAAACAGGCAGCCCGCCCCAGCGTGCTCTTCCTGAATATCGACGATTGGAACGACTGGAACAGTGTGCTCAAGGGCCACCCTCAGGCGATCACGCCAAACCTGGAGCGCTTTGCGAAACGCAGCGTCACCTTTACTCGGGCGATCTGCTCCTCGCCCGTTTGTTTTCCCTCGCGAACCTCTCTCTTCTCCGGCCTGCATCCTTCCCGCACCGGCGCCAAGTCCAACCCCAATGGCGGCAAGCCCTGGCGAAGTTATGTCCCCGATGCTCTCACCCTGCCCAAACACCTCAGCGCCCGGGGCTGGACGACCGTCGGCATCGGCAAGAACTTTCACAATGGAGACAAAGACGAGTTTGATCGATATGTCGGCCGCAACAAGGAACCCAAGCCCATTCCGGAATCCTATCGCAACCTCAACCCCTCCGGCCGATGGGGCGTCGCCGCGGTGCCGACCACGGAAATGCCCGATTACGTTTCGGTGAGCCAGGGGATCAAAGCCCTCGAGTCGAATCCCGACAGCCTCTTTCTCTCTCTGGGAATATATCGCCCCCACGTGCCCTGGGTCGTCCCCCAGGAATACTTCGACCGCAATCCCCTCGAGACCTTGCTCATGCCCGAGCACCGGGAAGACGATCTGGACGACCTGCCCGAGCGCTTCAAAACCATGGCGCACAACGAAGCCAAATTCGGCCCCGGTTATCACGACAAGCTCGAGGCCAAAGGCTACGACAGGGAAAAGGTCCAGGCCTACCTCGCCTGCGTCAGCTTTGCCGACGAACAAGTTGGCCGCCTCCTCGACGCCTGGTATGCCAGCCCCCATGCCGAAAACGGCTATGTCATCCTGTGGAGCGACCACGGCTACCAGCTCAGCGAAAAAGAAGGCTGGTCCAAAATGAAACCCTGGTATGACTCCTCCCGCGTGAACCTCATGGTCGCCGGGCCGGGCCTGGCGAAGGGAGTCTTTTGTGACAAGGCGGTGTCCTTGTTAGACCTCTACCCCACCCTGGTCGAGTTACTGGAACTCCCCGCCCCACCTCAGCCGCTCGACGGCAACAGTCTCGTGCCCTTGCTCAAAAACCCGCATGCTAATTGGGACCAACCCGTTCTCATGTCGAGCGAAGCCGATGGCATCCGCTACGACGTGGTCCTTTCCAATGACTACCGCATGACCCGCTTCGCCACGGGAGAAACCGAACTCTACCAGCTCGACAGCGATCCTCACGAGTTCACCAATCTGGCCGACGATCCCGGATACGCCGAGATCATCGACGAACTGAGCCAACACCTGAGCTTTAAAGAAACCAAGCCAGACAAAGACGGATGGCTGGAAGCAGAAGATCTCCCTCACCAAACCTCATCCGACTATGGCCAGCGCGGCAACTTTCACTATCCCAAGATTCAAGCCGGAGCCTCGCAGGACACCGTGGTTTGCGCCGACCTGCGCACGGGAGCGGGCAGTTACCTCGAATTCGTGGTGCAGATCGAACAAGCGGGAGACTACGAGCTCTCAGTCGCGCTCTCTGCTGAAGGCCCCTGCTCGCTCTCGACAGCAGCCGTTGTCGACGACGCCCTGCAGGCTGGCTCAGATTACCCGATGAAGAGGCTGCTCAACATTGTGAATAATAAATCTGCTGCATTCCAAACCGTTTCGGTAGACACTGTTACCTTTGAGCAATCAGGTCTTCAACTCTTGCGCTTTAGCTCCCAAGTCAAAAAACAGCTGATGCAGATCGACCGTATCCAGCTTAGGAAGCTAGACTGAGCCGAAGCGTGTGTAATCCATGACATCCATGTTCCATCCTTTTAAATCCATGCAAAAAATCCCGATGCATTGAATTTTGCATGGATTGAACATGGATTTTGAAGGATTTCATGGATTTGTATTTTTTAACTCCAATCACGTAGAGCCGAACCAATAATTGATGACTACCAAAGACAAAACAACAGATCGCCGGGATTTCCTGCAAAGCGGATTGCTGGGCACGGCAGCGGCGGGTCTGACTATTGCCTCGACGACCAACGTCTCCGCTCAGGCTCCCGCCGAAGCGCTTGAGCCGGAAGTTACCAACAATGTCGATGTCCTAATAGTCGGTGGAGGCACCGCCGGACATGTCGCCGCGATCCAGGCCGCTCGCGCGGGAGCCAAAACATTGCTAGTCGAACGCGGCGCGCAACTCGGCGGCGCATCAACCACTGGCGGCGTATCCTTTCCCGGTCTTTTTGATGCCTGGGGCAAACAGGTCATTGCCGGGATTGGTTGGGAACTGGTCAAAGAATGTGTGGAACTCGATAGCGGGAAGCTGCCGAACTTCGCCAAAGTGCCGCAACGTCACTGGGATAATCAAGTTCTCACCAATCAATTTCTCTACGCCCTGCTTGCGGAGGAGAAATGCACTGCCGCCGGCGTCGAAATCGCCTTTCACGAGTTTCCTCAAGCCCTTACCAAAACAGAAAACGGCTGGGCCGTGGATTGCGTCGGTTTCGGCACCCAACGGCGAGTCAACTGCAAGCAGATCATCGACTGCACCGGCGGGGCTGAAGTCGTGGGTATGTTAGGGTTTTCCCGTCTACGGGAAGAAGAGCGTCAGCCGGGGTCCTATCTCTTCCGACTGGGTGATGGACATGATCCGGGACGAACCCGACTCCATCGTCTTTACGTGCACGGCGCGGATTCTACCAACTCGCGCACGGTAACCGTCGCCAACATGACGGGACGAAAATCAATCCTCGGAAAGATTCGCAAGGAAGGCAAACGCATCACTCACCTGCAACCCGAGACTGGTTTCCGCGAAAGCTACCGAATCGAGGGCGAAACCGTGGTCACAGTGAACGACTACACCTCCGGCCGCGTCTTCGACGATGCGATCAGCTATGCCTTCTACCCCGTCGATCTTCACACCAAAAGCGGGGTTAAGCCCAAGCCGCTCAAGCCGGGAACGGTGCCGACGATCCCTCGAAGCGCGCTGATCCCCAAGGGCAGTGAGAACATCATCGTCGCCGGCCGATGTGTCAGCAGTGATCGTCTCGCCAACTCGGGGCTGCGCGTGCAGGCGTCGTGCATGGGCATGGGACAGGCAGCTGGTGTTACGGCAGCCCTCGCCGCCAAGACCGGAACAACGCCGCTCGAGGTTCCGCTGAAGGACATTCATGCGCTCCTGCATGAGCATGGCCAGATTGTCCCCGAGGGCACCAGGGCGTAGGCCGAATGAAAGGAAAACGCAGATTTTTTCCGCTGCTGACCACATCGAGCTTTGTCGTTCTCGCGGCGACGGGCATCCTCGCGTTTGTCAGGCCGTTTACCATCCGGATCGTCGGCCGGCACTCGCTGATGGGCTGGCTGTTGCAAATGGCCGCCTTTTCGTCAGCACGGATCGCGGCGGCATTTACAGTTTCTCTCAGGCACATCTTAGATAAAACTTCGAGCTTAGAAACAAATCTATGAACGTCCCATCAATTTTCACCGCAGCGACTGCGGCGGTGCTGATCACCTTTGCCGCAAGCGCGCAAGATTCCGATTCGCCCATCATGCTCTCCGGAGGATGGCTGCCGGATGACCCGCACCAGATCGACTACGCGAAATTGCCGCGTGTCACTGCCGAACACGCCATCATCAGTGACGTTCGTGGTCAGGCTGGAACCCGCGTGCATCAACACGCCTACCTCGCCCATCATGACGGCCGCTTCTGGGCCATGTGGAGCGATGGTCCGGGAGGGCCGAGGGCTGGCGCTACTCCGGAGCAACACCGCAACATCGTTCCCGCTCACGATATGCCGGACACCCGCAACTCCTTTGCCACGAGCAAGGATGGTTTGCACTGGACCAAGCCCGCTGATCTGACCGGTCCGCCCCGAATCAAAGGCTATGGCTGGATCGCCCGTGGTCTGTGGAAACGCGACGGCGAACTTCTCGCCCTCGCCAGCCATTTCGATGCGCCGGGATACGCGGGCCTTGGACTGAGCCTGGAAGCCTTTCGCTGGAACGGCGCGAAATGGGAAGCCCACGGCACGGTCCTTGACGACGCCATGAACAACTTTCCCCCGAAGCTTCTTCCTTCCGGGGAATGGATGATGACCCGGCGCGATCACCAGAGACAGGTCTCCGTCATTATCGGCGGGACAAAGGCGTTTAACGACTGGCGCATCAACCCGCTCGCCGCCTACGACGGCAAGGGCCGCCCCGAGGAGCCCTACTGGTATGTTCTTCCCGATGGCAAAACCATCGTCGGCCTTATTCGCGACAACGGACGGTCGAAGTTCCTGCTCCGCACCTTCTCCC
This sequence comes from uncultured Verrucomicrobiales bacterium, assembly GCA_913058215.1. GTDB lineage: Bacteria > Verrucomicrobiota > Verrucomicrobiia > Verrucomicrobiales > DEV007 > Arctic95D-9. Next base: position 12,002 of record CAJXQE010000022.1, on the reverse strand, counting down.
GCGACAATGGCAAGTCCTGGAGCGAGATGCATCGCACCAATTTCCCGGACGCCACCAGCAAGTTTTTCGTGCATCAAACCAGCCGCGGCTACTACGTGATGGTGTCCAACTCAAATCCCCGGAAGCGCGATCCGCTCACGCTTGCCATCAGCAGGGACGGGCTCGTTTTCACTAAGCTCTTCTGGCTGATTGGCGGTCGTCACATCGACTATCCCCACATCATCGAGCATGACGGACATTTGCTGGTCGCTTTCTCGGGAGCGAAGCAGACGATGGAAGTGATGAAGGTGTCGCTGGACGAACTGGAACGCCTCGAAATGCCGGAGTCAGTTGAACTCGCCAAAAATCTTCCGCCTGTCAAACAAACTCCGCAGCAAGCGCGGCCCCACTGGATCGATCTCGGAGACGAAGGGAAAGAGCTGTGGGCTGCCGCTGATCTGGTGGTCCCGAAAACCGGGAAACGGGCGGCTTTTGCATTGGCCACGGCCAACGGCGCGGAGCGGGTCATTCTCGGAATCGACGAGCAGGGTCGGCTTACCGCTCAGTTATTTAAAGAGACGGTAAACGGCCCGAAGCTAGAGCCTGGAAGTCGTCATTCTCTATTGATTCGCCTTCACAGTCATCACAAGAAACCGGACGAGCTGTTCGTTCAACTCGGTGCCCCGGGAAAAATCCCCTCTGAACCGGAGAACTGGATCTTATCGAACACGAAAGGCAGCAGCGACGCCGATCTGTCCCGCGTTGTTCTGCACAGTGGCGCCGGTGATTCCGCAGGCTTCGATAATGTCCGTGTCGCCCTGACTCGCGAAGGACTTGCGACGGCGAAAGTAGTCGCCGAGTAAGTGGAAGGCGAAGCGGTAGGCAACTATGGAGCTTTCCCCAGCGAGTACAATCGCGTTTGCGTGCGCAGATACATGACCCCCTTGGCGATGGCCGGTGTGGCGAATGTCTTTTCGCCCAGTTCCATTCGGGCCAATACTTCAAACTCCCGGCTGGCAGCGAGGACCACAATCTGACCGCGCTTGCTGATGCCATACAAGCGCCCATCGATCCAGATCGGTGAGCTGTAGAACTCACCTTCGACGCGCTCTCGCCAATGCACTTCTCCGTTCGCCGCGTCGACACAAGTAACGATGCCGCCGTCAGTCCATAAATAGAGAAGGCCGTCTTTGACCACGAAACAGGGAACCAGCGGCACGTTCTTCGTGATATCGTAGACAAGCTCCCCTTTCGCGCTGCCGGGCTTCTCGGGACGAACAGCGACAAAGCGTTGACCGGACAGGCCCTTGCCGAAACTCGCATAGACCAGATCACCGAACAGCTGCGGGGAGCTGACCGTGCGATTGTCCCAAATCCCGTCGATCTCCCAACGGATGTGCCCAGATTGCAAATCAACCGCCGTAATGCCGTGTGCGGTGCTGCTGAAAACAACTTCGGCTTCGCCGCCCGAACGGCGAATGCAGGGAGTCGCGTAGCCTGCCAGTTCCGATTTCCGGTCCACTTTCCATCGTGTCTCACCCGTCTTTCGATCGAGAGCGATCAGAAAGCTTTTTCCCGGATCCATATTTGTTCCCTCGGGGAGGTACCAGGAAAAGCGCTTTGGATCCATTTGATCATTCGCCAAAACAACCAGGCCGTCGGCGATGATTGGAGAATTCGAAGAACCGTGCAGTCCCTTATAGGGTCCGAGGTCCCGCCGCCACATTTCCTCTCCATCCAAACTCAAGGCCGTCATCAAGAGTTGGTCCGGGTTTGACCAGACAACAATCAGGCCATCCGCATCCACACAGGGCGTGGCGGAAGCGAAATCGTTGTCCCGGTGCAGGTAGTGTTGTTGGAGGGAATAATCCCGGCGCCAGAGAATCTGACCGCTGTCTGCGTCGATGCAGAGAACGCTGCGATGACCCGCTTCGACATCGTCACCCATGAGAAAGAGCCGCTTACCCCATATTACAGGTGAACTGCTGCCTTGTATTGGCAGGTCGATCTGCCAGTTGTAGTCGTCGGCGGTCCACTTGAGGGGAATGTTAGTCGCCGGACTGATCCCCGACCCATTGGGGCCGCGAAAGCGCGTCCACTCCTGAGCCGAGGACTCAACTCGGGAAATGATCAGGGACAGGATTAGAAGGGAGAAAACCGTATGCATGCGACGCCCACCCTACTGAAAAAAGGGCGCCCACACAATACCCGGGAATCGTCAGGGAAATCGGTAGGCACACTTTGCCTCCGGTGGTTTGCCTGACGGCTATTCCGGCTCCGCTGCGCTTCGGCTGTATGCCGTCCGCGTAAGGAGTTGCGGAACAGGGAGCCTATTAAGAGAGTCGACAGGAGCCCGATTTTTGAGGAGAATGAAGGCAGATGAGTTTGCTATCTGCCACGACTGTTGAAAGCGCAACGTCACCCCGCAGACTTATAGGCGTGGGAATTGCGGTATTGATGTTAGGGGCACTCTGGCGAGTTGGTGTTCTGGCCGACAACAATGAGTTGCCGCAACCGGTGACAGTGGATCATTTCAGCGCGCTCCGGGAAAGCTCACCCTTCACCAGATCGCTGAATTGGTCGGACTCTATCTTGCTGACCGGTGTCGCTGAGATTGACGGGAAGCCGGTTGCCACTTTGTTCAACATGGAGACTCGGCAAAGTTACACCGTCTCTGAAGCCCCCAATTCTCAGGGATGGAAAATGGTGGGGATCACTCAGAATCATGACCTCCAGAAAATCGTTGCGACAATCTCGATAGCCAGTGGAGATGTCGTGGCGGTGCGATTCGACAACAAACAACTCAATCCAAGAGCTGGAAAACCGGCTGCCTTGGCGGTCCCGGCTACTCCGCTCGGTGTAGATCACCGCACACCGCCGACGGCTGAGGAAAGAAGAAAATTTGGCGAATACGTGCAGAAGCGGATAAGTAAATTTACCGATGAGCAGAAAGCAAGAACGAGGCAGATCATGCTTGAGAAGCATAAGATCAATCCCAAAATGGGGGGGCGGCAGAAACAAGAAGTTTATGTAAAGATTCTCGACTACGTGGAATCGAATCAGAAGTGAAGGAGGCGGGTTGGAAAGCAGAGATCAATGGGACCCCGCCCTCTGGTTTTCGGGTTAAAGTTCACAACACCAACAAACAGTCGCGACTGCAGCGATCAAAAGCGAAATAGTAATCCGGACATGAAGACCCAACTCATTCTCTTTCTCACCGTGTTCATTGGTTTCCATTCCCGGGCAACCGCCGAGGAAGCCAAGGCGCCCCGACAAGGCCAGGGCTACAATCAGACCAACACCATGGGCGGGGGCGTCGCACCGATTCCTGAATCCGGCAAGTTTCGCGTCTTCATTCTCGCCGGGCAATCCAACATGACAGGAAGCGGTCAGGCCAAGGAACTCAAACCGCCCCACAACCAGCCACACGACCGCATTCGCCTCTGGGCCAAAGGACGCTGGGAGTATCTTGTTCCGAAGAAGAGCTTTGGACCTGGCGTTGCCATGGCGCATCAACTGGCCGAGTACTGGCCCGATGACACCATTGGAATCATCAAGGTCGCTATCGGCGGCACCGGCATCCTGTCATTCCAACCCGACTGGACACGGGAATCGGCCGATCGCACCGCGGATGGCCGGAAAGGCAATCTCTACCGGGACATCACCGACGCGGTCAAAGGGGCGCGAAAGGTCTCCGATTTTGAACTCGCGGGCTTCGCCTGGAAGCAGGGCGGAAAGGACATGAAGTCGGTCCAACTCGGGAATGAATACCTGGCCAATTTTGAGAAAATGATTACCACCCTGCGCGACGATCTTGAGGCTCCCGAGATTCCCGCGGTCATTGCTACCATGCTTACTCGGGAGGAATACGAAAACTACGACGGCCCGACAAGCAAGAGCCGTCCAGGCGCCCCGGGCGTCATTAAGGCGCAACTCGACGCGCCCGACAAGATCCCTCGTGTGGTCACCTTTTCGCACGGCAAACTCCCTTGCCGACCCGACGGCATTCACTTCAACACCGAAGGTCAACTCAAGTTGGGCCGAATGTATGCTGACGCGGTGGAGGAATACTACGCGGACTGACCCTTACATCTGATGAAACTCACTTCCCCCCCTTTTCCTCACGGCTCTGCTCCTTCCCGCTCTCAGAGCTGAGGAACCCGCTTTCGAATCCATCTCTTCAGCAAAGGAACCCTGATCTACTCCGACGATTTCGACGGTAATCTCGACTAGGAACGCTGGGAAAATCGGACCAAGTCCTGGGAAGTGGCGGACGGCGTCCTCGCTGGAAAAGCCGATTACGAAAACGCCGAGGAGGCGATGAAAGCCTTGAACCGCGATCATCACCTCGGCATGTCCCCTGTCATCCGACTCAAGCATCTACCGGAAAAGTTCGTCCTCCACCTCCGCGTGCAATTTGAAGGCAAGGCCTTCGCCACCGGACGCCCCAAATTCGACATCGGCCATCACATCAACACCGTGGTGTTCAATGCGAAGGGCTATTCCGTCAAACTACACGGAGGTGAATCTTTCCTTGGCGATGCTCCCGAGGTCAAACTCAAGGAATGGATCGATGTGGTTCTCGAGTTTGAAGAGGGCATGATGTGGATCGCCCTCAATGGGAAAGGACAAACCATTGAGCATGAGCAAGTGTCCCTGCAAGGTCGCAGCGAACTCACCTTCAAAACCTTCGCCGCCGCCCCCAACCGCATCCTGTTTGACTCGGTCAAGCTCTGGAGCGCGGAGTAATTTCGGATTCAGCCATACTTTTTGTTACTACTCTTCCTGAAAATAGATAGTAGCGAACGCCTTGCTGAAGGGGGCCGATGACCTGAACGACTGCCTCAACGGTCACCCGCAAGGGCAGTCCCCGAAGTTCGATCGTCTCGCGGGACAGGAACAGAATAACAGCTGCGGGCTTGTAACAGGAATCCCCCTGCAGTATTACTCTCCTAACAATGAGCAATCAAAGCGCAGGCAATACCAAGCAATCGAACCTGTGCCGTCTCATCTACAAGAGCGATACCTCGTGGGACAAGCTTACCAACGAGTCACTGGTCGAACTGGCCAGCGGGAGTGCAGAGAACAACCGGAAGAGCAATCTCTCAGGCCTTCTGATTCTGTCAGGGGAGACTTTCCTCCAAGTGCTGGAGGGTCCCTCAGTGGCGGTGAACGCCCTGTATGCCAGGATTATCACCGACCCTCGCCATTCAAGGCTTCGACTGCTCTCATTCGAGTCTATTACCAGCCGTCAGTTCAGCGAGTGGAGCATGCACATCGTAGACCTCTACGACCTGCCGCTGCATCACCGGGAGTTGCTGACTATCAAGTATCCAATGAAGGATGACTGCATCGAGATCCCCGATGTAGCAGAACTGGCCCTCTCACTTCTTCTCGACGCCAAAGCCATCTGCATTTCGGAAACGAAGAGTGAACCGGACGGCGAATAGTCAGACTCCGGATCTCGAAATCCCCTGAAATCGATAGGAAGTTTTTTGTCATTCCCCTCCCCCTTCCAGGTCTCACGGTGTTCAGATAGCTATGGAGTAAAGGAACAAAAGAAACTAATCAGTGCCAGAGAGGGCCCTGCGCAAATCGGCCATAGCAGAGGCAGCAGGATTAGTTTCACTTTCTGTGTTAGGTTTTTGCGCCCAGCCGAGGATTACTAGAGACCAAACCTGAAACTATGAGAAAAACACCCCCTCACCCCGGCCTTCGGATCGCGACGGCGTTCACTTTCATTTTCTTTGCCGGATCCATCGCCGTGCCGCTTTTGCACGCGATTCCCAGCACCTTCAACAATGGAATAGGAGTGCCATTTATCAATCCCGCGAGCATGCGCCTCGAAGATTTCGCCAATCGCGAAGACATGTGGAAGCAGGATGCCAAACTAAAAGGCGATTGGGAAATGTGGAACGATCCCGAGATCGATGATTCCACGATCGAACTGATTCATCTGAAGAACAGCGCTTTGGTTTTTGGGATGCCGGCCACAGAAGTCACTCTCCAGCGCCGTGACAATCGCCCGCTGCGCTTAGTAGTGGTGTTCTCGACTGCCGATGAAAAGAAACCTGGAAATACACAGGCGCAACTGACCGCCAACATCAATGCCTGGTCCGGGAAATCCATGGAACTCGATTCCGGATCTGCCTCGCTCGCCTACGAACAACTCTCTGTGCAACTCACTAAAGCTGCCGACTCGATTCGGATTACTCTTGAGCCTAAGGACGCTGACGAATCTTGATTTTAAGAATCTCCAGAACCTTGACATCTCCCTTTTCCATCCCACGGCCAAGTCTCTACCGTGTTTCGTTAGCAATCCGTTTGCTGACCGGGATTTCCCTGTACTTTGCCGCAAGCCTGCCCAGCGCCAGTGCGGAAGATTTCCCAATAGCCAGTGCCCTGATTGACTCAGCAACTTGGGCGCAACCCGGTTTTCACGCTAGCTGGATTCCTCAGCGAACCACCACCCGGATCGCCCATCGCATCTGGCCCCGCCCCGGAAGCCAACGCGGAGCCCCACTTCCGTATCCCAGGATTTTTGGTGTGCAGCCGCAGGTAATCAGCTCGCGCTTTATCGATGGCGACATCCGATCGATCACTCTGTTGTTCCTCGACTCCGGCACTCACTTTGGCTATATTCCACGGGGAAATGCCGTACAAACAGCCAAGGATAACCAGGAAAGCTTTAACAAACTTTACACGATGACCGAAAGTGCTGTGCGTGCCGGCCTCACTCAAATTGCCACCGATCGCCCGGAGAAAATCACACTTGGCAGTGAATCACTACTGCAGCAGGAGGTGGAAATTTTTCGCACCGGCGACCTCTATGCACGCATGCACAAGATCGAAGACCAACTGGTAAAAGTCACCTTCTTCCTCGATGCCGCCAATGCGCACAGTTGGCTGGCGCCCGAAGCTCGAGACATCAAACCTCGCGACCGCGCCCCTGCATTTGAGAAAAATGTCAGCGCTTCTGACGACGATGTTCTACTCAACGAAATACCCATATTCCCCCAGGGCGACCGCGCCTACTGCGGTGTCTCGGCTCTCAGTATGGCGATGCAGTACCTCGGTCTTGACATTGATACCGAAGACTACGCCGCTGGCGCCGGCATTCGTTACGGCAGCACTCGCGGGTCGAATATTCGGGAAACCTACGAGGCTGCCGGCGATGAACTGGGATTCGATGTGCGCCGACAGACCAAGTTCAATTTTGAGCGCGCCTGCAAGAGTATCGATGCCGGGATACCGGTCCTCGTCTGGCGTCGATGGAGTCAGCAACGCGACTACCTACACACCCAGTACGCCAAGCGCCGGGCCAAAGACCGAACGGTCAAGCTCCCGATCGTTGACAACAATGAGCGCGCACTTTGGCCCGACAAAAAAGCCTACAGCCACGCCTCGGTAATCACGGGTTACAATTCCAAGCTAGGCGAAGTCATCTTCACCGAGAGCTGGGGCGAAGCGGTTCGCAATCGCCGTATGCGCGTTGCCGAAATGGAAGCAACCTGCTACTACACCTTTTACATTTCTCCCTGATGTCACTCGCGATCCGATCCGCTTTTCGAGTCGTCACAATGATATTGCTTGTGACCCTGTCAGGAATTCTTCCCGCCTGGAGCCAGGAACCCGAATTGGATCCGGGAACAGCGCCCGGGTCCGCAACTGTTCCAAAATCCAAAGATAACTCGACAGCGGCTCCGGCCATCGCACAACCGCACCGGACCTGGACTGATCAGAAAGGCCGTCAGCACTCTGGCAAACTGCTCGCCTTCGACAATGTCCGTGCCACCCTGCAACTCGACGATAGCCGGGTGATTTCGGTCACTCCGCGTTCCCTGAGTAGCGGCGATCAAACATTTCTTGCGGAGTGGCGAAAGGACAATACCGACGGCTCCTGGGTCGATCCCCGGAACATGCCAGCATGGCCCATTCGTTCCGGTACGGGTAGAGCCAAGGTTATCGCCGTCCAAAACAAAGCCAACAATTCACGCTTCATCTATCACTCGGCAAATTTTGCCATCACTTCCGATGTCTCGCTGCCACTGAACACCGTCGCCGACATGGCCACCGCCTTCGAAGCTACGCGTCGCGCGGTTCTCGACCTGCCTCTCGGGCTGGGAGCAAAACCCAAACTCCCGCCCCGGCGCCGGGGGCCGAACCAATCCCTCAGTTTGCAAATGAGACCTGCTTTCTCGGGCTTTTCCCCCTACGGAAATGCACGGCCTCATACCAACACCTCCGCCCCGCAATCATCAAGGCGTCTCCCGGTCGAACTTTATATCACGCCCCAGGCATACGGACTCGCAGGCGGCGCTGCTGGCACCGGTGGCTACTACTCAGCCTGGCATCGAACCATGCTCATCTCGCTACAGAATTTCGGGATCAAAATCGACGAGAACAAGCGGGTGACGCTCGACTATCAGGACAAGGTTTTCATCCTTCGCCACGAAGTCAGCCACCAGGTCATGCGCGACTGGCTCCCTCATCTTCCAGTTTGGATTAGCGAAGGTATGGCCGAATATCTTGCCGCTCTGCCCTATCAAAATGGCCACTACAATTTCACCAAATTAGAAAAACCCTTCATCGCCTATCTCAACAAGTGGCGCTACGATGATGACCCCCGTGTCATTCCGATGATCGCTCCTGCGAAAATGCTGACGATGACCAGCAAGGAGTGGACCGAAGCCCTGAGCATGAGCACGCCCATCCTCAACTACAACTCGGCCGCGCTCCTCGTTTGGTATTTTCTCTATCAAGACGGCGACGGTAAAGCCTCTGATCTCGCCGCCTATTTTCAGGCGATTCAGCAAAAGCCGCAAAACGCTCAGGCATTCCTGCAAATCCACCTGCTACGCGGTCGTGCGCCGGAAAAGATTGCTACCGAAATCCGCGCCGCATGGAAGAAAAACGGTGTCGAAATCGTATTTCAATCGCCACCCGAACCATAGGGAAGCGAAGGACAACAAGCCAATATACCCAAATGCGCCGATTCATCCGGATAGCAGAGAGTCAGGTTCATCGCTCTCTTCGGAAGAAGAGTATTTCGGAAGGGCCGGCCCCATAGGATGGCTCGCGTGTGATTTAGGCTGCTTGCAAAAGCCTTCCTCAATCCTGATTTGCGACGAGGCCATCGAGAGAGCCCTCCCCCTTGAGGTTGCTGAACATTTTTGTTTATCGTTTCTATGAAACCGTATAAGAACCATTTCATGTTAAAGACGATCACCCTTTTGGCCTTAAGCCTGAGCACTCTAATAATAGCGGGGCTACAAGCCAAAGATGCAGTGGAGGTGGATTCATCGCTCTTGAACTTGCAGCGTATCTTCACAGACAAGGATTTTAAGAGCGAAAGCTTCGGGCCGATCCGCTGGTTGGAAGATGGCACGGGGTACACCACGCTTGAGGATTCAGTTGAATTTAAGGAGCTCGAGGGAGAAGCGAAAGCCGGGGAGGTCGAGGAGGATGAAGCCGAAGATGATGAAGCCGAGGATGATGACGACGATGATGAGCCGTTTAAAGACATCGTTAAAAGTGATCCCGCGACAGGTGAGAGCCAGATCATTGTGTCCGCCCGCAAATTGATCCCTGACGGTGAAGAAGAACCTCTGGAGATCAAGGATTACTCATGGTCGAAAGATGCGACGAAATTGTTGATTTACACCAACAGCGTGAAGGTATGGCGCAAGGAGACACGCGGTGATTATTGGCTGTATGAGATGGCATCGGGTAGCCTGAGGAAACTCGGCGGCGATGCGGAAGAATCGCGAATGATGTTTGCCAAGTTCAATCCCGATGGCAACCGTGTGGCTTACGTTTACCAGAGGGATATTTACATACAGAACCTGGAAACCATGGGGATTTCTCAGCTTACTCACAGCGGTTCCGATCTGATTATCAATGGCACTGCAGACTGGGTTTATGAAGAGGAGTTTGGTTTGCGTGACGGATTCAGCTTCAGCCCGGATGGGCAATTCATTGCCTACTGGAACTTTGACACAGAAGGCGTGGAAGAGTTTCAGCTGGTCAATTACACCGAAGAGCGTTACCCGAAAATTAAAAGCTATCAATACCCTAAGGTGGGCCACTTAAACTCAGCATGCCGCGTTGGTGTTGTCAGTGTAACTGGCGGCAGTACCCAATGGCTCGATACCGGGGATGATCTGCGAGAGAATTACATCCCGAAAATGTCGTGGATACCTGATACCAATAAGCTCGTCCTGCAGCGGATGAATCGATTGCAGAATCGCAACAAGCTCATGGTATCGAGTGTTTCAAAAGGGTTCTTAGGCGGGGTGAAGGCAACGCCCCTGGACACCATCATCACTGAAGAAGATGATGCCTGGATTGATATTAACAGTGACCTGAAATGGGTGAAGGGCGGCAGTCGATTTACCTGGACGAGTGACCGGGACGGATGGCGTCACCTCTATTTGATTTCGGGTGAGGGAGAAAAAGTGGAGCTGCTGACACCGGGGGAATTTGATGTGATATCAGTCCTTAAAGTCGATGATGAAGGAGGCTGGATTTATTACATCGCCTCGCCAGAAAACGCGACCCGGAAATTCCTGTATCGAGCGTCGATGAATGTGATTGGAAAAAACGAACGCCTGACTCCGCTTAATCAGCCAGGACATCACAGTTACGACATATCTGAAGATGCGAAGTGGGCGATACACACCTATTCAACATTGAATACCCCGTCTCGAATCGACATGGTCAGCCTGCCCGATCATCAGCAGGTAAGAATACTCGAAGCGAACACCGAATTGCATAGCAAAATAGGTGAACTGAAGATCGGCAGTGCCGAATTTTTCCGTGTCGAAGTCGCCGACGGTGTCGAACTCGATGGCTGGTGTTATAAACCATCGCATTTTGACCCGAAGAAGAAATACCCCTTATTTGTCTATGTTTACGGTGAACCTGCGGCGCAGACCGTGATGGATCGTTGGGGTGGTGAAAAAGGGTTATGGCACCGGATGATCGCTGAGCAGGGTTACATCGTGGTCAGCATGGACAATCGTGGGACTCCCGCTCCCCGGGGACGTGGCTGGCGGAAAAGTGTTTATCGACAGATCGGTATATTGGCCTCGGCTGACCAGGCGGCTGGGGTCAGGAAGATCATCGACACATGGCCTTACATTGACTCAAAGCGAATCGGTGTTTGGGGCTGGAGCGGTGGCGGATCGATGACTCTTAATGCCTTGTTTCGATACCCGGACCTCTATCACACCGGGATGGCGATTGCCTTTATCAGTGATCAACTGAATTACGATACGATCTACCAGGAGCGTTTCATGGGCTTGCCTGATGACAATCCAGAGGGTTTTAAAAATGGTTCACCGATAACCTTTGCCAAACAACTTGAGGGCAATCTCTTGATTGTTTATGGCACAGGTGATGACAATTGCCACTATCAGAACTGTCAGGTTCTTGCCAATGAACTGATCAAGCACAACAAGCCATTCAGTATGATGTCCTACCCGAATCGTAGCCATGCGATCAAGGAAGGTAAAGGGACGCGGCGCCACCTTTACGAACTCTTCACGCGCTACTTGAATGGCAATCTGCCGGCGGGCGGTCACTGATCGAGAGCATTCCTAATTGCATGGTAAGATCGGCGAGGGAAACGCAAACAGGATCATACAAAAGGTCTTGTCTCGAAACCCCTATCCAGCCTTTTCCGATGCCTCAACTGCTTGTACTTTAGATTTATTTTAACCGACCCGAACGGCACGGTTTTAAGGACACTTCCCGTTAAATCCGGGCGTGAAAAACCCGGCGCAGAATCAGTGGTTTCGATATCCCTCTCATCATTCTTCCGGCAACACCGGGACCCACAGATGAGCGATGGCTGTTTCACCGCGTTCATTGCTTCGTTCGACACGAACAATGTAATCACCGGCTTTGTCGAAGACATGCTCGGTCACTGCAAAGCCATCCTTGGCGAGCCTTTTCACGGCACCATCGGAACGAACCACCACAGGATCTGTCTCTTATACACATCTGACGCTGCCGACGAA
>CAJXQE010000021.1 GCA_913058215.1 uncultured Verrucomicrobiales bacterium | reverse complement strand
TCGTCGGCAGCGTCAGATGTGTATAAGAGACAGCCTTTGTCCTCGCCCACACTCGATACTTACCAGCCTCAGAAATTTTGATCGTCGTAACCGCATCTTCCACAGGTTTGCCGAGACCGTGAGCAAGCAGATAGGGAGAGCCCATTATCTCGATGAACTGCGTATCGATCTTCCATCCACCGTGTTCTGCAAATGCTTCCGCTTCGACGAGAATTGGATCAGCAGCACGAGCAAGGCCAAGCAGCCCGAGAAATACGATTGAGAGAGTTCTTAGTATTTTCATTGTGTTTTGTTAGTAAAGAGTTCAAGAGTCGGCCCCGATGCTTCAGGATGAGAGTCGCTGGCAAAAGTGTGCACCAATCCACGGCTCTCGGTTTCAGAAGTTTCCCGGACGAGGAGAAAGGTAAGAGTGGTTCCGGGATGTTCCTGTATGAATCGAAGAAGCTCATCGCTATTGATTCCCACTGCCGCTCGTTGCTGGCTCCGGGGAATCTCAAAGCTTCCAAGAAGCTTTCCACTTTCGGGGAGCGGAACATTTTCCCAGAGGATCCCTGAATCCCAAAACGCAGGGGATTCGCCACCAAGCCCATAGATTGAAAAGCGATTCACCTTAGGGAGATGCCCGGCGAATCCGATTCCGCTTGGGACAAGGTTCAAACGAATCCGTGCAGACTCAATCTTTTCGATATCGATTCCATCCAGCGAAAACGAAAACACCGAACGCCGGTCGAAATCAATTTTACCTACCGACTTCTTCGCCATTAGAAAATCGGGATGAAGGTAGTCTTCGTCATTGTTCGCGATGACCGATACAGACATTCCCTGCGTTCCGACTCGGATGATATGATCATCCCTTTCCAGGGTCGCTTCGGGAATCGGACCGTCTCTTTTCTCCAATCCGCTACTGGTAATGGTCGTCGCCTGTTTACCTGAGAGCCGCACTTCCGATTCTGTCTTTGGATGAAAAACTGAGATCTCTCCATCGAGCACTTCAAAATCGGTTCCCTCGTTCTCTTCGCCCACCGAAACGGCAAAGCGCGTTCCGTGATCAACAGCGTAGCCATCAGGCGTCTCCATCACAAATCCGATCGCGGATTCGGGAACATCGATCACGGCCGCACCTCTGAGCAAACGCCCTTTCATCGGGGTCTCGAGCACAAAATCAGCAGGAGCTTCCAGCAAGACCTCCGCACCGGAACGGAATCGTATCGTAGCAATCCCGGAGTTCAGTTTCAAATATCCAGCGACGAGATCCGAACCGGGGGCAGTAGGTAAAGCACTTTCCCATGAGGCGTCTTCCGACGAAACGAGAGTCGCAATCACTTTGGGGCTGGAGAATTGTGTCCACGTCAGGCCCCCTAATAAAATGACTGCTGCGGCAGCCGCCATCCATCCACCGGATCGAAATGCAGGCCTGACAACCTTCTCATCGGACACTTTCGGCTCCGAGATTCTTTCCAGTGCAATTTCACGGAGCGCGGTGTCATTTCCTGCCTCAAACACAAACCTCCTGCGGAGCCCGGCATCCGCAGCAAGAAGCGCATCCAAGTCTGCGACCTCCTCTTCAGAAGCCTCCCCCATGAAATACCGGCGTATGAGATCTTCCGGTTTCATACGGGATTCCTTTCTTCACTGGAAAGATTCTCATGAACACAATCCGATAGTTTTTCACGGAGCCGACCCAGCAATTTGTAGAGAGCGTTGGCCGACTTGCCGGCTTTCTCTGCGAGCTCTTTGACCCGTCCTTCACCCGAGTAGGGCGCGAGGAGGAGTTCCTGATGAGGCTTCGAGAAATTGACGAGACAGGACCGAAGCGCCTTCATTGCAGCCGCTTGCTCATCAGCCTCGATGGAGTCAGCTTCATCGGCCAGCAACTCGAGAACTCCATCGCTAAAGACATGGCGATCACGTCCCAATTTTCCAATTGCCGATAGACATTTAAAACGCACGATAACTTTGGCCCACGGGAGAAAGCCTTCCTCTTCGCGAAGCTGACCGATCTTTTGCCACAGGGTCAGGCTGGCTTCCTGAATGACTTCATCCACCAGATTCCAGTCGGGCAAGAGGGAACGCGAATAGGCACGAAGCGCCGGCTCATGCTGCATCAGCAAGCGCATGAAATCGCCTTCGTGGAATTTTGCTTCGGGATGATTAGTATCCGCCATTCACCACCTTATTCTGTTCCGGTAGCGAACCTGCCGAATTTTTTCTCTTTTTTTAGGAGAACCTTGAACAGGGTTCAATCCTTCGACTTACCCTCTTGAATCGGAGCGAAACGAATGGTGCGGCTTTTGGATTCCGGGAGAGGAAGAGTGAAAGTCTGACTCCAGGTTTTGTTCGCCGGATTATAATCGGTCTGCCAGAAATCTTTGCCGTGAATACCTTGATCGACGGCTACCCCATCAACCGTAAGCACAAACTCAGATGGCGAACTCAGATTTTGAAACGTGAAAGGAACGTAGGCGTGCCCGCCTGCAACAGCTAGCTCTGCGATATTATTCTCTGTCGTGATCCGAATATCAGGAAAGGTCCTTTCCAGCTTTCCCGTTTTCATTTCGATCTTGCGATCATTGCCGGTCGCCTCGCGATGAATCATCCGCCAGGTGTTCGCGCCTTTTGCCAAAGCGGCGCGAAGTTCAAGGTTCGGTCCGTAGTAGTCTTTGGCAAACTGCGGCACAATGATGTGCTCAATCGTCGCTTCCACAAAATCACCAAGCTCCAGTTTTGTCACCCCGGGAGGGGGGACGATATCGAGGGTTGAGGAGGTGTTCCACTTATTCACGTCGAGCCCTCGTTCTGCCATCCATGGATTGGCCGGCTTCCCGCCGAGTTTCGCTTTCCAATCCCGGATCACGATTCCCCGGTTTGCCCAGGCTCCTGGCTTTTCCTCATCACGCCGAACCGCCTCGTGAAGTGATGCCCAGTTAATTCGGCCCTTAAACTCGCGGGGCACTGTGCGGTAGACATTTCCTCCCCACTGCGTTTTCCATTCTTCGACGAGACCGGATTCATTTCCGATGGCCATCTTTTGCTCGCCGGTCGAGCTGTAGGTGTCGGCTCCTATTTGAAAAATCACGAAACGGGAAAAGTCGACCGGCTTTGTCACATCCATCCGGATTCGATAGGTACCGCGAATGAGGTCGTCGCTTCGGGAAATGCTCACTCCGGCACGGTGATTGATTCCCGTCTCTCCAACTCGCCCCTGATAGATCACTTCAGTCAGGCATGGCCCTTGCCGGAGATAATCCGCTTTCATCGCCGTGTGCGGAACACGCTTATCTTCGGAGTCAAAGGTTCTGAAAAAATCTCCGCCGCCAACATTACTCGTCCATCCCCATTGCTGGTTTTTCCTCATCGAGGTCACCATTAAGGGACGAACATCGGTGATGACACAGTTGGCTTGCACCTGCTCAGGCTCGTAACAAATGCTCTCACCCCAAGAGCCGAGCGCGCTCTGGTCCCACCGTTGGTTTCCTCCCCAGCCAATCAAACTGAGTTGAGCATGTGAGGCTGCGGGCACTCCTCCCCAATGTCCGTAGGCGATCACCAACTCGAGCTCGATGTCTGTCTTTGCCGGCAATCGAACCTGGCTGATACCGTGAAACCACTGACCGGAATGATCTCCTCCCTTTTCGTGAACGTGCCAGTTCTTGCTAAGTTGGACCGGGATGCCGGAAGGATTCCCTTTGCTGTCCCTTAGGATTGCGGAAATCCCGGTGATCGGAGTTCCGATTCGCTGATGAATTCCCCGGAACGTTTTCTCGAACATGAGCCGGGCAATTTGTTCCTCCCCCGTCGGATTGGAAAGGGCTATCTTGACGCGCTCCATGGCATTATTGTCAGGGTTATTCGATCCTGCCGGAGGAATTGGATCAATACGATCAAGGTTGATCTTGTGCCAACCGAGGGCGGGATCAAATTCAACGGGCCTCTCCTGATTGCTGGCGAGCTCCTTTGCTTTGATTAGGAGCCTACTTTCCGTGGCCTCTTTTTGAAATGTCACCGGATCCAGAGCAATCGATACAGTCTTTGCCACTTCTCCTGTCCAGGCTTCACCATTGAGAGATTCCCATTTCGATTCAATCCTACGCTTCTCTTTCGATAGCGAAATCTCCATTGCTGCATCAGTCCATTCCTCCCTCACCTTCGCCATTGAGGCTCTCCCATTCTCCTGGAATTCCCATTCCCTCATCGGCTCAAGAGCTGGATGTTCCGCTTCCGGCTGATGAAAATTTCGCCGTAGATCCTCTACCGTAAGGTCTCGATTGTAGTAGCGAATTTCATCAACGACGCCACGAAAAAGATACCCCTCCCCGAAACCGTCCTGTCTACCTCCAAAGGCGATAGCCCCGGCCTTTGGCACGCGTTCCTTTCCAACCTTCATCTCGCCGGAGATCCTGCCATTAAGGTAAAACCGAAGCAGATTCTCATCGTAAATAATTGCGAGATGGTTCCACTGTTCGAGCTTGAATGAATGGCCGGCGCCCATCTCCAGAGTCACTGCATTCTCACGACCTCCACCAATATTCATCCGGACCTGGGGCATGCCATCATGACGAACGGTGATCCCAATATTCCCGTCTGCGAGCTCGTTTCGATTCTTACAAACCAACCAGGGGGCAACTTTCGTCGCCTGAAAATCAACGGGGACAAAGGCCCAGAATTCCAGGGTGAAACTTCCTTCATCGAGTTCAGGAACCGGGGGAATCTCAAAAATGTTCGAACCGTCGAGACCGTATCCCCCGCGGACCCTTCCAAATGATTTCTCCCCTGCTTCGATGGGCTTCAATCCCGGCCTGGCGGATAGAATCATGGATAGCTGATCCGACCAGGCAGCTGTCTCGAGACGAGCCTCGACGTTTAACTCTTCCCCCTCGTCGCTGGTAAACACCAGACCGGTGACGTCCGCTCGCTGGAAGAACTTTCCCGATTCAATCAGACGCGGCCCCTCGAAACGCGACCAGGGTGCTGCTTTCCGGCCATGATACACCTTCTCCCCCAGTCGAATTTTGAGATCCAGCTCAGCCCCTGGAGAATCAATATCCTCTCCCAGGTGGAGGATCTCCAAAGTCTCAGTATTCAGCACAAAACCGAAGTGCCCGGTTTCAATACAACGATGCCAGGGCGCACCCTCAACCACTCCCGGAAATCCATCCTCCCACCACATCGATGTGAAGTCTCTCTCCCCCGGCATAAATGCTGATGAAACTTCCGGAGACTGGCAGTTCGCCACTCCAGGGAAGATCGAAAGAAGAATGACGAAGAAAATAACAGAAGTGAACTTGGGCATCTCAGTATCAGGAATAACTCATAAACCTTTACCACAATATCCTGTGGCGTTACCTCTTTTGCTGGCTAAAACGAAACATCCCCGCTTGAGAAATAAAGCGAAATAGGTATGAAAGGTGTCTCCCCTATCAGTCTGCTCCATGACAATACCAGCAGCACGGGAGGGCATTGACCTCTCTGATCACCGGAATTGTTGAGTATAAGCCACCCGGGTAGAGAATACTGCTCACGCTTCCTTTTCCTTTTCTCCCGTATTTTTCTTACCGAAATTTTCTGCTACCCACGACGTCTTACCAATATGGCCGAAACTTTTCCAGAGCTCTCCAGACAAATCAAAGCCTGCACCCATTGCGAGCCCATGCTGGAGAATGGAGTTCGACCGGTCTTTCAAGCGCATCCGGATTCAAAGATTCTTTTAGTCGGGCAAGCGCCCGGAAGACGTGTGCACGAAACCGGAATTCCTTTTGATGATCCGAGCGGCGACCGGCTCCGCGAGTGGCTGGGCATTTCAAAAGAGGTATTCTACGACGAGAAAAGAATCGCGATTGTGCCGATGGGATTCTGTTACCCGGGAACCGGTAAGTCAGGTGATTTTCCTCCACGACCGGAATGTGCAGAACTTTGGCGGGAAAAGATTCTTAGCCACCTTCAAGAAGTTGAACTCACCCTGGTCGTCGGGAAATACGCACACGACTGGCACTTCGGGAAGTCGAAAACAACGCTCACGGAGAACGTGAAAAACTGGCGGGAGTTTTGGCCCGAAAAGATTCCGCTTCCCCATCCGAGCCCGCGAAACAATTTGTGGTTGAAGAAAAACCCGTGGTTTGAGGAGGAAGTGATCCCTGAACTGCAAAAGTCAGTAAACAATCTTCTCGGGTGAGAGTTATCGATTACTTCCTGTCCTGATCCTCACGCTCCACTGATTCCTTCACCGCATTGTCAAAAGCGTCGCTGAAGGCGGCATCGGCATCCACTTCTGATACACCGCTCTTTAGATAAGTTCGAGGGCGCGGCTGAAATTCGCCGCCTTCCCAACGGATATTCCTAAAAGTTGGAACTTTTCCCTGCCATTCCCCCTTCACTTCCTGAGGACGCTCTTTCTGTCCAGGCGTCAGGATGAGGGCAGTAACAAAATCATAGCTATCGAGAGAAGTTCCGTCTTCCGTTTTAAAATCGGACACCGGTAGGGTCAGGGAATTCACCCCCGGCTTCTTCAGCTCTACCATAGCCACATATCGCTTTGTCTTCCGGCCGGTATATCCCCGCCATTGATCTGTTTCCAGGATCACGGCAATCGTGTCTCCCGGATCACTGACCTCAATATCCATGGCCAGGGATGCCCCACGCGGCCCGAAATAAGCAGGGTCATTCACTTTGTGGCTTGTATAATTCCAGTGGGCTCTGTGATTCACTCCAACGAGTGACCAGTCCCGCCATCCGTGTTTAAAATCTTCAATCAGTCGTTGTCGCTCTCCGACCGGCTTTGCCCCTGCTTCCTTTAATTGTTCCGGGAATGCAGCGCTGGGATGGCTCGTCACGGTGAGGAGAGAATTCTCGTTCATTCCCGGCGGCATTGGAATCGAATCATTTGTTTCGTAAGTGACGTTGGCGAAAACAAACAGAGGTTCATTCAGGTCTAACACCGGACAATCTGCTGAATAAGTGCCCCCTTTCTCTACCACCGCAGCAGACCGCCAAAATCGAACTCTCGGCTCTCTGTCATACCCATAATAGATCGAAACCTTTTCAATTGGATAAGGAACTGACAGGTCCGGATTGATCGTGTAACGAGGAATCCCGTTCTCTGTCTTCAGCTCTAACTGACCACCCGGCATTCCCGGGAAATCAAAATCCCCTTTCAAGTGAGCATCCATCCACCGAACCCGGGCCGCATAGTTGTCGACCGTAAAGCGATGGTTCATGTGCGGTGTAAAGGACATCGAGTTGTTCCGAGTCGGCAGACGCCTGAATCCCCGAATGACGTGCTCCATCGGTGAATTGAAATCATTGGTCGCTCCGAGGAACATCAAGGGACACTGGATCAGCGGCCAATAGTCCTTGCAGTCGAGCGTTTTCAAATAGAGCTCACGCCCTTCAGTCATCCGTCGGCCCGAATCGGGAATTCCCGTGATATTCTCGTAGAGGAATCCACTCCCGCCGACGGAAGGTGACGCGGCTTTCACTCTTGGGTCAATTGCTGTCAGCACCGTAAGCCGACCGCCCATGCTGTGTCCCATCAGGCCGATTCGATTTCCATCGGCCTCGGCTTGTTCCTCCAGAAAAGTAATCGCTCTTCGCGCCGCCGCCGAGTAGAGAATCCACGAACTGTTCCAGGGATGTTCGACATCATGGATCGTTCCCTCTCCGGGCTCGACACCATTGTGATGCGTTGGGTCGAGGAATCCCGCAGGAATACCTGCCCAGTCGGTATTTGGATCATCGGGTTTATCGATCACTTTTCCACCCCAGTTCACCGCAATCGCCGCATAGCCTCTGGCAGCCCAAAACCTGACGGCATCCTTGCGCGCATACTGCCCGCCCCCGTGGACCTGCACAATCGCAGGGAGATTTCCCCCTCCTTCAGGAAAAGCATAGAAGGCTGCGACTTTGGTCTTTCTTTCATCAAAGGTCCCCACAACATAGCGGACGTAGCGCAGGACAATCCCGTTCTCGATCGTTTCCCGAATGGTTTCGACTTCAAGAGCTTCAGCGCGCGGATCAAAATCCTCCCACACTTCAGGAACGGATTGAGGAACTTCTTTTGAGAGAGCGGCCCCCGCAAAAGCTAACAAAACAACAGCGGCAGACAGGAAAGTTTTCATGGGAAATCAACAATGCGTATATCTAAGCCAGCAGTTCGGGAAGATTCCCAGTGCTGTGACTGAATGAATCCATCTCAATACCAGCCTGCTGCATCAGTGTCAGCCAATAGTTCGCCAAGGGCGTATTTTGTTTCGGCAACTGAATGTGTTTTCCGTGTTGAATATCGGAGGCGCCTCCACCGGAGAGCAGAGCGGGTAGATTCTTCAGTTCGTGACCACTGCGCAGATTGGTTCCGTAGCTGACAATGCAATTGTCGAAAAGGCGACTACCATCCATGTCACGGGCTTCCTTTAAGCGGTCGAGAAAGTGACCAAATAAAGCGGAGCACTTTTTATCCCTCTGGCGGGACGCCATTGTTCTTGGCTCGGAAAATCCGTAATGACTCAGCGAATGCGCCTTCAGGGAAATCCCCATGCCCTCAAGAACAGAACAAACCGGCTGACGGTAACTAAGCACCCGACTGGCATCCGTCTGCAGGGCAATGATGATCATGTCATACATCATGTGAATTTCCTCTTCACCCGTGAGCCCTTCACCCGGCGCATCAAATGGAGCGTCCGGCTTGGGGATATCCGCCCACTTCGCCTGACGCTCGAGACCTTTCTCTACTTGCCGGATGCCCGTAAAATATTCGTCGAGCTTTTCCTGATCACTCTTGCTCAAGGTGCGCTTCATGCTACCGCCATTCACCCGGACGATATCCAGGATGCTTTGCTTTTTTTTAAGCCGGGCATCCAACTCCTCACGTGAGTCCCCGGGATTTGCGAAAAGAGTGTGGAAGAGTTCGACCGGCTTGTTGATTCCGGGTATCGGATTCCCGTCACCATCCCAGGAAAGCGAAAGCCCCTGCCCATGGCCGGAGTTCTGCCCTCCGTCCGATTCCTTGGCGGAAAGAGAAAGAGAGGAAAACCGGGTATCATTTCCGAGATATTTCGCGGCGAGTTGATCGCAGGAAATTGAATTGAAAAAGCGCTTACCCGGAGTCCCTGCAACGTCGGCTCCGGTCAGATAAGAAACGCTCCCGCCGTGTGGATTCGTCGCACCGAGATTGGTAAGATTCGACACCATCGTGAAATCATTCTGATGCCTCTTGAGCGGCGACAGGCCTTCGGTCAGGCCAATTTCGGAAAAACGTCCCGCCTCAGTCGGGTAGAAGGTATCCTTGGTAAATCCAAATCCTCCCCCGAGAAAAATCATTCGCTTCGGGGGCGCGGCAGCGCTTGCCTGTGCATTGGCAAACGTCTCCAGAAACGGAAGCGCCATGACTGCTCCTCCCGCCCGGAGAATTGAGCGCCGCGTTGTCGAGTTCGTGTGAAACTGGCTCATAAGGTTTATACTAAGTTGGCAGAAATCAGGGGTTTTGCTATTTGGTATGGAAGAGACGGCTTGAGGCAATTTCGTGAATCATCGAACGAAGCGGATACTCTTCAGCGCGCAGATTCTTGATGATTTCTTCGACATCGTCAGCATCAGAAAATTCTATGGTCCTGCCCAGCGAGTAGGCAAGCAGCGCCTCGACCAACTCGGTTGCGAGACCTTCCTTCTGGTTTAGCAAAACCGATTTCAATCCGTCAACGTCGTCAAACACGGCACCTCCGGGAAGTTTCCCTGCCGTCTCAATAGGAACTTCTTTCCGACCTACCAACTCGGTCTCGCGCCATTTTCCAATTGGATCAAAATTCTCCAAACCGAATCCGATCACGTCCATTTTCCGGTGACAGGATGCACAGACAGCCTGACTTTGATGCAACTCTACCATCTGCCGGTTAGTTGCCGGCTTCTTCGAACCGGCACCGAGCTCGGGCACATTGGGTGGAGGTGGAGCCGGTTTGTCATGCAACAGCTTCTCCATCACGAAAGCTCCACGAATTACCGGAGATGATCGCTCACCGTTAGATCCCAGGGTCAAAAAAGCGGTCTGACCAAGAATGCCACCGCGAGGGGATTCTGCTGGCAGTTTTACTTTTTCAAATGCGTCGGCATTTACACCATCGATTCCGTAGTGCTGCCCGAGAAGGGAGTTAACCACTACAAAATCAGAATCGACGAAATTCGAAACCGGCAAGTTCTCAGCGATCATCACCTTGAAAAACTCCAACACTTCCTGCCGCGCCGAATACCGGATTCCTTTATTGAAAAGAAAGAACTTATTCTCATCCACCGTAATCGCATCAAAGCGGTCCAACTCCCCCCACTGACTCGCAAATCCTGAAACGAATGCCTCCGCCCTCGGGTCGTCCAACATCCGTTCAATCTGCTCGCGAAGCACTTCCGGTTTCTGAATCGTTCCGTTTTCGGCACAACTATAAAGATCATTGTCAGGAGGACTGCTCCAAAGAAAATAGGCAAGGCGAACCGCCAATTCCCGATCATCCAGTTTTCGTCGTTCGGTTTCGTCTTCCCCTCCTGCTTCCTCAATGAAAAGGAACTGCGGCGAAGCCAACACAACAGCGAACACCTCAGCCATTGCATTATTAAAATTGGATCCCTCACTTTTGATTCCCTCAAAATAGACCATCAATTTATCCACATAGGCCGGGTCAGCTTTTTGATGCCGGAATGCTTCGTAGGCAAAACCTTCAACCAACTCCCTGGCATTCCCAAAATTCCACGCCATCCGATTGGGTTTTCCTTTCCCGGGCGCGTCAGGATAGAGGAGCTTCTCGAACCAGAATCGCTCTTCCCCGTAAAAGGGCCCCTCCGTTTCGAGCCAGTCCATCCAGATCGACGCAGCTTCCTCTTCAGACTTCAATCGCTTGAGATAGGCATCGAGCACCCGGATATCAGCACGGTTTTCTTCCACAGAAAAGTTCACGTTCTTTTCACCAAATCGAGGTCGGTAAGTCATCTCCACCACTTCCGGATTCTCCGTAGTGCCCTGCACCTTCAAAATGCCCACCGTTCCAACATTGTCAGTCAGTCGTATAAATTTTCGAATCTCCGGTGGATCCCCGAGAATTCCCGCGCGCACCCTTAGCCGATAGGTCGCACGAGGATCGCAGCCTCCGTGATTGGTCCCGAACCGTTTGGTCTCATTGTTCACTCCGGCAAAATAGATCCCACTTTCGACGAGCGGCTTCGTCAAATACTCACGAGGTTTACCCGCCCTGTTTTTGAACTGGCTGAAAACGATCTCCGCTTCGCCTTCATCCTTGAAACCCATTTCGCGCCAGGACTTGCCTTCGTTCTTCATCCGCATCTTATTATCCAGATCGGCAAGTTTCTCCCTCAGTCTGTCAGTCACATGGGCCTCCGGCTCACGACGGTTCGTCTTTGAATCAAACGGTGGTCGCCCCGCCCACATGAAGCCTTGAGTAGCGATCTCCTTTCCCAGTTCCAGATACTTCTCAAAATGGGACGAAGTGAAAAACTGTTCAGAACCAACGGTATCAAAAGTAGCTACCTCCCCGTCTTCCGGAATCATTTCAGCAGGAATCCGAAACCCGAAAAGCTCTTCGATCGTTTTGGCATACTCTCTTCTGTTGAGTCGCCGCATCGTAATTTCCCCGCCACTGTCCGTGAGCCTCTTTCGGGCGGTCAGGAGATTATTGGTGAGAACATCAAGAGTTGCCGAAAGCTCGTCACTAGTGGGTTGCTCTTCATCTTCGGGCGGCATATCTCCGCCGTTGAGAACATCCAGGATATCCTGCCAACGCTGAGCTTCATCATTGCCAGTAATTTGATAGGAAATCTCATCCAGCCGCAACTGCCCCTTTTCCTTCTCAGGGCCGTGACAGCGGATGCAATTTTCTTTGAAGAAGGGCGCCAGCTTCGCCTTCGACATATTCGTCACCGAAGCGTCCCGGGAAATACCCCAATGGGGAGAAAGAATGAGCAGCGCGACAAAGGCAAAGGTTCGGGCAGTCGACATAGAAAAATGAATGAAGGGACAAAATATCAGGGACGGGTCTGGCGATAAATGTCGCGAATTTTGCCATCCTTCAAAGCCACATTCCAAATCGTCATCTCGTCGATTCTGCCAACGAAGTTCCTGATTGAACGGCTGTTCGTCTGAGGCCGCAGAGGCATCCCCCAGTTTCCAATCTCAGCAGAACCAATTTGCAGGGACTGACGAGCTTTCATTTTCTCGGCGGAAACCTCACGCCCATTCAGATAATGACGAACCTCACCAGCTCCTGAATCGTAAACACTACCCACGAAATTCCAGGTTCCGATTCGGCGCGGGCTGAAAAGCACCGGAGACTCATACCCACTCCCGTGAACTTTTTTGGCACCGGATGGCAGACGAACCCCGAACCGTAGCCCACCCTTACCGGAAAACTGCCAGTGCACGTGGCCAATTTCATAACGGTCAGTCAAAAGCAGCGACTGATATCTTCCTGTTTGCGCGTCCATCCGAATCCACGCAGTCAGAGTTAGGTTTTCAAATTCCCCGGGAATATCGAGGCGAACTCTGTCCCCGGGGCGTTTGAATTCGAGAGCTCCTTTTTCGGGCCACCGACCTTTCGTCCACTCGCTCCCGACGATACTCCCGTTCGCGTCGGAAGGACCCGCATCGAAAAGTTGTGAGCCTGAGGAATTTTCGAAATCATAATGGGCAACAACCCGGCTATCCACACGAAGAGACTCATTCCAGCTCTTCCAATTTTCAAAGCGAACCTTTTTCGCAGCCCTGGTCTTCGTCTTCACATCATCAAAGGAAGGAAAACTTCCCCCTTCCGGCTCCGCTTCCGCAGAGTTCCCTTCGGTATCAAAATTAAGGCCCGCACCTTTAAGAAGCCGCTTCAACTCGTCGGGAGATCGCTTCCCGTTTGGTGGATAAACTTCCACTTCGCCATCAAAAACCTGGACTTTAGCCTCTCCCGATTTGTTGACTTCGATTCCAAACTCAGTTCCCAGATCAACCAGTTCGAACTGCGGTGACAAGACCGTGAATCCCCTCGCATGAGGCGGCACCTGAGCTCGTAATTTTCCGCTGCGGCAGATAGCGCGGCTCGGAGAAACCAGCTCCAATTCAACCGGGCCCTCGAGAACGAGGCGGGCCCCGCTGTAGAATTCGATCTGAGCCAAACCACTCTTCAATTTCAGATTCCCGGGCGAAAGGATGCCTCCGACTTCCGGGTCAAGTTCCCCGTCCCAAATCGCGTCAACACTTTCAGAAAGCACGGCAACGCCATCGTCTTCCTGTTCCTCGGCGGCCATTCCGGCCGACCCCGAAAACAATCCGTGCCCTGATCCGAGACCAATGGCAAAAACCACCAGGGCCGCAGCAGCAGCCCAATGCCAGGCAAACCTTTTCCGTGAGGTCGGTTTAGTGAATAGAATCGGCGCCTCAATCTGCGGTTCGATCGCACCGGGGACCTCCAACTCACAGGCCGCTTCGATCATCTGGCCGAAGATAAAATCCTGCCTCAACGCCGAATCATTTTTCAAGGCATCGCGGAGCCGGGTCACTTCCTCTTCAGAAAGTTCACCGTCACGATATCGTTCCAACATTTCAAAAAACTCTTCGTTCATCAGGAGTTCAGCTGTTTCATTTCAGTTTCAATGCAGGTGCGCAAGCCGCGGCGTATCCGCATCAGGGCCACCTTCACCGCAGAGATTCCCTTTTCTGTTTTACCGGCCAGTTTCTGGATCGACATCTTTCCGAAATAGCGAAGGTCGACCAACTCACGACTGTGCTCAGGAAGCTTCCCGATACAGCCGCGCAAAGCGATGCGAAGATCTTCAAACTGAGTCGCCTGCCCCTCCACTTCATCCGCCAAGAGCTCTGCGAGTTCAGGGTCCATCAGATCAAGACGGTCCCGTTTTTTGTCCCGCAGATGAGCCATAACCTGGAATCGGGCAATTGCGAAAGCCCAGGGAATAAAGTCAGCCCCTTCCCGAAATTCTGATGCTTTGCGCCAAAGGACGAGATTGCATTCCTGCAATACATCCGAAGTTCGATGATGATCTCCGATCAATGAATAGATGTACCCATAGATTCGATTCTGACTTTCGGTCAGAGACTGAACAAAGCTTTCGGCGGGAGACTGAGGTGGCATCTAATAGCACTTACCACGAAACAGGGGAAAGTTACTTCTTCTTTTTCGCTCCCCGATGATAAGGAGAGTCCCTTGGGATTTTCACCATGGGTGCTGCGTCCAATGGCAAATTCTTTTTGAGCCTCACTTTCACCTCCTTATAAGCCGGATCGCCAGCCAGATTGACAAATTCTCCACGATCCTTTTCCAGATTATACAATTCTTCCACTCCGTCGGGATAGCGAATGTATCGAAACTTTTCATCGGAAATTCCGTGCGAAGCCTGAGTCTTGTCCCGATTAAAAACGAACGACGTCAAAGACACCCGCCCATCTGTCTTGTCCGGATGCGTCAACGCAGGCACCACCGAAGCTCCGGTGCATTGCTCCGGAACCGGCAAGCCCGCGAGCTCACACAGCGTCGGATAGAGGTCTGTTAATGTTGTGGGCTGTCGGGTTCGTTCACCGTCTTTGGATACGCCCGGAGCATGAATAAAAAGCGGCACCCGCGTGGTCTGTTCCCACAGGGCAAACTTTTCCCAGTTTTCTTTCTCGCCGATGTGAAACCCGTGATCGGACCACAAAACAACGATGGTGTCCTTCGCCATTGACGATGAGTCGAGTCCGTCCAGCAAACGGCCCAACTCGTGATCTACGTAGCTAATCGATGCGAGATAACCCCGCATGAGATGCTTCCACTGCTTGTTATCGGTCACCCATTTGTGCCAGCTTTCGCGGCCGTGACTGCGGGCGTCTTCCAAGTCATTTTCACGATCATCCGGCAATTTCACTTCCTCCTCCGGATAGAGGTCGAACCATTTCTGAGGCACCTCCCAGGGAATATGAGGACGAAAAAGCCCAAGCCCAAGAAAGAGAGGTTTGTCACCCTCTGATCGGGATTTCATTTTTTCCACCGCCCAGTCTACGACCGCACCGTCGCCCTGCTCTGGAGCCAACTCGACCGGTGCTGCTCCGAAAAGGTGGAAATTCAAGGGGCGCTTCCCGACAAAACCCTGGTTCTGAGGTTTCGAAAACTCAGGGCGCGGCCAGTCCTTTGAAATAGGATCCAGCGGATCACCGCGATACTCGTCCCAGGCATCCGGATCATTCTGCGAGTCACCCGGAGTCCATTGCAAAGTATGGAAAATTTTTCCACCACCGGCTGCGTGATAACCATGATCCCGAAAATGCTGCGACAACACCACTGCTTTCTCCAGCACTTTTGACTCGTGCCGCCAACGGGGACCGTGAGCCCCGAAGAGATTCCGATAAATACCGGACTTCACCGGATGCACCCCGGTCATCACTGCCACCCGCGAAGCGTGGCAAGCCGGGGCCGCACAATGGGCATTCGTAAACGTGACGGATCGTTCGGCAAGCCTGTCAAAATTCGGAGTCTTTACCCCCGGATGATTGTCCAACGGTGAAATATAGTCATTTAAATCATCGATCGAAATGAAAAGGACATTTGGTTTGTCGGCAGCATAGAGACTACCAAACGCAAAAAGAGTGAACAAAAAAATCAATCGAATCATGATATCAACAGGCTTGGATCGATGACCTTACCCTCTTGAATCGACGATGCCCAGGATGGATGAGACAGGAAATATGATGAACCGGCAGGCAAATTTAAGAACTTCTGCTAATCCTACTGCTCCCCATAAACAGGCGGCTTCCAATCCTTCGGCAATTTGCCTTGCGGCCTCACTCCAGGGGATTCCGCCGGGATCGCTGCATCCTCAGTTGTCAGCAATGGCAGATCATCGGGCAGATGTTTAATCTTGAAATCTTTGTACTGAATCACCATCGCCGGCCCCACATGAACCTGCACCCCTAACACTCCGCCAAGTGACCTTCCTTCTTCGTCGAGATCGATGAAGTCGGCTGTCTGATGACCATCGATCCAGTGCTGGTGATGATTCCCTTCTACGAGGACACGATAATCATGCCACTCGTCGGCGGCGAATTCCTTGACCGGCATTTCACCAACAATCCAAGGCTGCCCTTTTTTGTCGACGATCACCTTCTCGCCCGTGTGAGAAAGAATCCGGCGACCTTTCTCTTCATAGAGCATTCCATTGTATTTTGGATTATTGGAAACCACGTCGCATTGATATCCGCTGACGATATCAAGCCCGAGTTCCGGGCGCATCACACTGCGGTATTGGAGGCCGCTGTTGCCGCCATCGGTGACTTTGACTTTCACTCGCAAATCAAAATTGTGAACCGTGGAACCTTTCCAGGTGAGGAAACGATTCATCTTCAAACTGCCATCGGTCACACCAGTGATCGCCCCGTCTTTTACGGACCAGTATTTCAGATCACCAGTCCAGCCCTGAAGGTTTTTGCCATTGAACAGATTCACGAACCCGTCTTTACCCGGCTTTTGCGTAACCGCTGCGGCTGCTTCCGGGTGGGGAACGGTGGAGGCAGTGAATGCACCCTTGGGAGGATCGAGCGGCCCGCCTATTTCGGAGATCCGTGTGGTGGTGCGCTCACGCATTTCTTTAAGTTTGTCAGCATATTTCGAATCCCCGGCCAAATTGACAAGCTCGTCGGGATCTTTCTTGAGATCGTGAAGAAACTCGTAGTTTCCGTGATCAAAATAGCGGACGTACTTGAAGTCATCATTGCGGAGCCCTTCGAAAGCGGGGATGCGATTCCGCACCGCGAAATGCTCGTGAAAAGTTTCCTTACGCCAGTCACCGGGGACCTTCGCATCTACAATCGGCTTCAGACTGTGGCCCTGATAGCGTTC
Organism: uncultured Verrucomicrobiales bacterium; assembly: GCA_913058215.1. Lineage (GTDB taxonomy): Bacteria > Verrucomicrobiota > Verrucomicrobiia > Verrucomicrobiales > DEV007 > Arctic95D-9. The sequence continues at coordinate 20,883 of CAJXQE010000021.1, read as the reverse complement.
CGGAATGTCCGCACCGGCCCAGTCGAGGAAGGTGGCAGGAAGATCAAGGTTGAGAGCAGGTGCATCGACAACCTTTCCCTGTTCTTTTTCCGGGACCCGGGGATCTGCAACGATGAGCGGAACGCGGAGAGCTTCCTCATAGTGTGACCATTTGCCAGCAAAGCCGCGGTTGCCCATGTGATAGCCATTGTCGGCGGAATAAACGATGATCGTGTTGTCGGCCAGACCCGCTTCTTCGAGAGCTTTTTCGAAACGCCCGATGGCACCATCGATGCCACTGACCATACGCAGATATGCGCGCATGTTCGTCTGGTACTTATCTTCCGTATTCCAGCGCCAGAAAAAACGCTCGCGATTGATGGTGGTCTTCAGGAAGTCAGGTTGTGCATCAAAAATTGCAGGATCGTTGAGCCGCGGCTGATACATTTCCGTGTCGTCATACATGCCGTCGACAGCGCGGGGCCATGCGAAGTGACCGATCCCCGGGCGACGATCGCCGTCCTCGGCGTGACAGGCGTTGAACCACATGTTGAGTGCGAAGGGTTTGTCCTTGGACTGATTCTTCACAAACTCAATCCCGCGATCGACGATGACTTCTGTTTCGTGACGAAGACTGCCGTCGGCTTGTTTTTTGTAAAAAGGGTTCCGTCCGATGGCCTCGAACTCATCGAAGTGATCCGCCGCCTTCCAGCCTTTCGGCATTTTTGCGTGCCATTTTCCGAAGTATCCAGTTCGGTATCCATTCTCGCGGAGGATGTCGGAGTAAAGTGTTTCAACGGCATCGGGACGCGCCTGATCCGGATTGGCCGGGGTACTGTAGCTTCGACCAATCAGGCCGGATAGAATGGTGGTGCGGCTTACCCAACAGATGGAGTGGCTGACGGTGGCATTGTCGAAGCGAGTTCCGCGAGCGGCGAGGCCGTCGATGTTAGGAGTCTTGACGATGGGATTTCCATAGCATCCGATCGTGCTGATCGTCTGATCATCAGTGAAGAAAAAGACAATGTTAGGCTGCTTCTCCTGCGCGATGAGATTCTCCTGCGCGATGAGAGAAAGCGGGATTGCTAAAAGGCAGAAGAGAAACTGGATAATACGATTCATGTTTGGTTGATGTGGACTTTGGGTGAGCTCGCAGGGCTTGTGGAAGTATGGACCACGGAAGACACGGAACACACGGAAATTTTATGATTTTGGAAATTGGTGGCCCTTACAAAACGATGCGTTCGATTTCGACTTTCGGGTGATGGCCGAAATTGATCAGTAGGCCGAGGTGAATTAAATCCGGTTCAGACTCCTTTTCCCTTGTATACCTCAAAGGCGGCCCCACGAATCAAGTATGACTCAGCCTTGTAGATAAGCTCACTCATCCAAAAACTGCGTCAGACCTGTTTCCGTGCCTTCTGTGTATTCCGTGGACTGCCCTCGACCACGACTCCCTATTTAAACATCGCGTTCTCTTTATCCCCACCGCTCAGGATGTAGGCGAGGAGGTCGAGGACTTCCTCTTCCTTCAACATCGCCAGCAACATGGGTGGCATTGGTGAGACTTTACTCACTTCGATGCTCTTCACTTCTTTGCGGTCAATGTTTTCACGCTGGTTGGGGTTCGATACATCAGTGTTGATCGTGACGTTGTCACCACTCAGGTTGACGACCACTCCGGTGGAAACATCGCCGTTGTTCTTCGTCACCACGATAGGAGCAAACTGCTCGTTGATTTCCTTGCTTGGATTGATGATCTGATCCAGCAAATCATGAGGGCTGTAACGACCACCTGCACCCGTCAAATCAGGACCGGTCATTCCGCCTTCGTTTCCAAAACGGTGGCACGCATAACAGGCAGCAGCTCCGAACATTTTTCGTCCCTGTGCAAAGTTACGGCCTTTCAGCTCGGTCCCGGCAGCTTTGCTGAGTTGATCCAAAGTCCACATTTTCGGTGTCCGGCCCGCGAACATCGCACCGACATTTTCGATCGCAGACTTCCGTTCCGCTTTCTTGGCAATGAGTTCAGCGTGCTCTTTCTTCTCGGCATCAGTGAAGGTGGCAAGCGCGTCATTGCGAATGAATTCGATAAACTTATCAAAACTGGCCCCACCTTTGTAGTTCGCTGCTGTCAGGAACCAGTTGAGCTGGGCTTCGCGAAGCGCAGGTGTCCAACCGGTTTTCAGGAAACGTAGACTGCGCGCATACTCGAGTTGCTGCTCCTGTCCAACCGCATCAGCTATCAAAGCCATGCCTTTGGCTGCAGCGTTCGGTGCCTGGAGATGAGCGAGAGTTTCGCAGAGCAGCCAGTTTTCCGCAAAATTGTCCGCAGGAAACGAAGGATCGAGCTGAGCAATGATTTTATCGATTGTCGCCTGATCCGGATCACCGGCCCGATGCAAGGCAATCTCAAACGTCCGCACATGAGTCAACTGCTCGCGATGTTTCAGAGATGCGTAGTCCAGTTTCAAAAGCGATCCCAAAATCTGATCGCGAGTGGCGACGTCGACCTTGTATTTTTCATCGCGATGAGAAGGTCCTGCCTCGGATACGCGAGCCAGGGTCAAAAGAGCAGGAAGTTGTTTCCCGGGAGTTTTCTCGCTCAGTGCTTTCTCTTTCCAGCCGGACACGGGCTGATGCTCAAGAATGATCCGCGCCGCCCACGCAATGTGGCGATCACCATGATCGAGATGCTCCCAGGCTTTCGCCACAGCAGCAGGGTCAGCCTCTTTCTTCCCGTGAAAAGCTTCCAGCTTGTGGCGGAGATTGCGCAGACCATCCGTCGTCTTCTGAGCTGTCGCGGTCACTGGTGGAAGCGGAGAAGTGTCCTCACCTCCCGCATAGGTCACCCGGTACAATCCCGATTGAACCCGACGACCACCGATGGCGAAATACATCGCGCCGTCTTTCGGGTGAATAATCAAATCAGTGATCGGAAGCGGAGCACCCGTGATGAAATCTTCCTTGGTAGCCGTGTAGCTGGCTCCCTTCGGCTCCAAATGGACCGCGTAAAGTTTTCCCCAACTCCAATCGAGCACGTAGAAAGCCTTTTGGTATTTCTCAGGAAACTTCGAGCCGTAACCAAAGCGTGTTCCGGTCGGTGATCCCGGTCCGATATTCAAAGTTGCGGGCAATGTATCAGGATAAAACTCGGGATATTTCCCGGCGCCGTTTCTCCATCCGTATTCGCCACCACTGACAACATGATTAACGCGAGTTGGACGATACCAGGGAGTGTTAAAATCATACTCCATGTCGGCGTCGTAGGTGAACAACTCTCCCTCGCGGTTCACATCACCTCCGTAGATATTGCGGAACCCGGAAGCGAAGGCTTCGAACTTTTTCCCGTCCTTCGACACTTTGTAAATGATCCCACCCGGGGCAAGCACAGAGCGGTTGTGACCACGCCCATCCGGCATCCGGGGAAGCAAATGATCATCCGCCCAGTTTTTAGCGACGGGTGAGGATTCCTCGATGTCTGTCAGAACCGCGTTGTTCCCGGTGATGAGATAAAAGCTTTCACCGTCCCGTGTTGGAACGACAGCGTGAACGCCGTGATCACTCTTCGATTCGAATCCGCGCAACAGCTCCACCTTGTCCATTTCACCATTGTTGTCCGAATCGGAAATGCGATAGAGGCCACTGGTCATCTTCTGCTCGTAGTCATTCACTCCGGCGTAAATTGCGCCGTCGGTGAAAACCATTCCGTTAATCGCACGAATGTTGACCGGCACTTTTTTGACATCCCCTTTTTTCAGGACAGCTCCAGGTTTCGGAGGATTAAAAGAGTAGAGATCGCCATACTGATCGCTTGCATAGATGCGACCTTTGTCGTCGGCACAAAGAGCCACCCACGATCCATGATCACCACCGGGAACGGAATAGAGCAGCTCCACTTTAAAATCCTTGAGCGCTTTGACGCGGTCGACCGGTGTCGCTACGTTCTCTCCGATAGCTGGCCCAACCGCTTGAGCCCGTTTCGGTTTTGCCTTGGCTTTCGCCTTAGCTTTTCCTTTCGCCTTCCCTTTGGCAGGAACTTTCCCTTTTCCCTTACCTTTTCCTTTCGGGGCAGGCTTCTCGATCATCTGGGCATCGTTAGGGATGTTGGATTTTGCAAAAGGGATCACTCCTCCGTCGGGCAACTCCTTGAGCATGACATCTTTGATCTGAACGGTCATCGCCGGACCGCCATGAACCTGAAATGCAAGCAGGCCTTTCAATGAACGAAATTTCTCTTCGTGATCTACGAGATCGATCGTCATCTTGCCGTCGATTTTATGGATGAGGTGATTCCCCTTGGCAATGATGGTGTATTCGTGCCACTTAGCGGTGTCGACCGCGACGGTTTCGTGTTCCGCGACAACCCATTTGCCACCCTGAGGATCGATCACCACGCTTTGGCCATTCTGAACAATGATGCCTCGCCCGCGCTCATGGTAAACCATGGCGTTGTTCTTCGGCGCCGGATGAACGTCGCACTGGTAGCCACCGATGGACCACTTGCCGACTTCAGGCATTTCCTTGCTGCGGTATTGAATACCTGAATTGTTGCCTTCCACTTTGACCTTGGCTCTCAGTTCGAAATTCTTAAGAATGCCGCCGCGCCAGATCAGGAACTGGTTGTATTTCAGTTGTCCCGGTCCGCTTGTTTTTCCGGTAATGGCCCCGTCTTCGACAGACCAGAGCTCTGTATTTCCATCCCAGCCAGTGAGGTCTTTCCCGTTAAAAAGGGAACGGAATCCGTCCTTGTCCTGCGCCGTGAGAACGGGCGCGAAGGCGAGCAGTATAAGCGCAATGAGCGCGGTTAGGTTTTTCATCATGATAATTAGTTACGATTTTAGAATGTAAAATAAACGAAAGAGCAGGCTTGGGTCAATTGAACTCCCACCGACGTGGAACTTTTCCATCCGACTTCAACTCAATCCAGTCAATTTCCACAGCCTTCTTCTCCGCAGGAAGGTAAATCCTCAGGATTCCTGTGGAATTTTTCGCGGGGACTTTCAGTGAAATTTCCTGCCAGTCACTACCGCTCAAGGTAAACGGAGTATTTTTTGCTTCGCCGCCTTTGGAAATAAATTCGATTTTCCCCGCCCCTCCATTTTTAGTTCGGACGCGAAAAGTGATTCCTGGTTTTTCAGCTACCGTCGCGCCAACTCCCAGAAAGGGGGCCTTGGCGTTTCCTTCCAAGGTGAGCACTCCTTCCTTTAAAATACCGACCGATTGCCGGGCTTTCCAGCCGCCAACGGTTTGCTCTATTGGCTTAGCCTTGGGAGCAGGCTTGTTCGTCCTCTCGCGATTTTTCCCTTCTTGCTCAGGGCGATACTTCGACGGGTCAAAGCTTGGATTAGGAATTGGCAACACGGCTTTAGTCTCGATGAGAAAAGCATCAATCAAGGCATCCAGCTCCGCGACCAACTCAGGTTTTTCTTCAGCGAGGTTTTTAGTTTCCCCGATGTCTTCAGCCAAATTAAAAAGCTGATACCGATGCTCCCCGTCTTCTCCCTGGAAGAACAGTCGAAATAATTTCCAGTCACCCCGATGAACAGTGACCGAAGGCGGGACCCAGTCCGGGACCGGTGGATCGTGGGGAAAATAGGTGAAGATCGCCTCCCGACTGAGATCGCCGCCTTTGAAGGCGGGCAGAATAGAAATACCATCAAACTCCTGACCTTCACCCGGATCCAATTCTAACATTTGCAGAAGAGTTGGATAAAAATCGCAACTCTGAACCACGGCATCATTCTTTGAATCCGGTTTAATCTCACCGGGCCAGCTCGCAATCATCGGCACACGAACGCCACCTTCATACATCGAGGCCTTCCCTCCGCGAAGTGGATCATTGGATGTCGGCGTGGTTCCGTCGACTTCGTTATACATGTTCCCTCCATTATCGGAGAAGAAAATGATGATGGTTTTATCAGTGGCTCCAAGATCATCGAGCGTATCGAGCAAGGTTCCAACAGCGTCGTCCATGCTTTCGATCATCGCTGCATACGTGGGACTTCTCTGAGGGTCCTGAGGATCAATTTTGGGCCGGTATTTTTCGATCAACTCAGGCTTGGCATCAAAGGGCGCATGAACGCTGAACATCCAGTAGTTGAGGAAAAACGGCTTTTCTTTGTTCGCCGCCATCCAGTCAGACGCCTCTTTTGCCATCCTATCTTCAATATGCTCTTTCGGAGTATCCGGATCGAAATCAGGGAATTTCCACGGTGCGACAAAGCTGCCAGCCGGTCCGGGACCGGCCCAGTGAGGAATGTCGACATCGAAGCCGTGTTCCAATGGCGAGTAAGGTTCTTTGCCGAGGTGCCACTTCCCGAAATGGCCGGTCGCATAACCTACCGATTTCAATCGTTCTGCGAGAGTATCGTATTTGGTATCCAGTCGTGAAACGCCATTCGGTCCCACCGACTTGTTCCCCGCATTCCCCTTTGCACCCGGCGTCGCTTTCAGGACCACCTGTGGCAGGTGGCAATTCGGCGTGGTCAAACCTGTCCGCGCAGGGTGCAGCCCCGTGAGAATGCTGGACCTCGTCGGCGAACACAAAGGGCTCGCGGAATACGCATGGGAAAATGTCATTCCCCGTTTGGCAAGACGCTCGATGTTCGGCGTCTCGTACAATGAAGTGTGCCCGTAGAGAGTAGTATCCGCCCAGCCCAGATCATCGGCCAGAATCATGACGATATTTGGCTTTTCGGTCTCCGCCCTGGACGTGAAGATGCTGAAGCTCAGAAAGAGCAGAGCGAAAATCAAAGGGTATTTCGACATAGGGCCGGGCAAAGTAGGGGTTTCTCGAAAAGGGGAATAAAACCTAATTTGAATCCCTGATTAAGAAAATACCCCGCTTCGCCTGATTTATTCCTTTTTGCGCTCATCAAGAGCGATCAGCTCAGAGATGGTGACGAACTTGTATCCCTGAGCCAGGAGTTGATCCAGAGTCGAGGGCATTGCGTCAACCGTAGGCTTATGTAGATCGTGGACCAAAAGAATCCCGCCGGGACTGGCCCCCTTTAAGAGACGGCTCGTGACCACAGACGGCCCCGGCCTTTTCCAATCCTCCGGGTCCACCGACCACAAAATGGTGGGGTAGCCGAATTCCTCCAGCATCAATTTTCTCTGGTCCGACTTGATCGCTCCTCCGGGAGGACGCATCGAGCGCGGGGCAACGCCAGTCTCTTTCAAAATCAACTTGTGTGCCCTGCTCAACTCACTTCGCAAAGCGTCATTAGACATTCGCGATAGAGTACCGTGGGTCACGGTGTGATTCCCGATCTCATGACCTTCAGCGACCATCCGGCGTAAAAGCCCCGGAGCCGAGGAGGGATTCCCGGTGATCATATCGCCAACGACGTAAAAGGTAGCCTTCACGTTCCGCTGCTTCAGCATGTCGAGCAGACGCGGAGTGTTCGAACCGTGAGGGCCGTCATCGAAAGTTATCGCGATGACTTTCTGACTGGTCGACACGCTGGTGTATCTGTCATCGATTTGAAAATCCCATCCCGGAATTCCTGATTCCAATTCCTGCTGCCCCCAGGTCGGAGCGTCGAGTCCGGCCAGTATCGATTTGCTGAACTTCGAATTAGCCTTGTTTCCGGACAAAGGAACCGGATCCAGAGAAATCGATGAGGGGACCTGACAGGAGGTAAGGGCAAGAAGGCCGAAGATACTGAAAAGAGCGAGTCTCATAAACCTGGAAAGCACTGCGAAAGAAAATGAACCCTGCAGCGTCGCTTACTGTCAGTTTGGATTTCCTGAATTTCAAGAGTGAAGTCGCCCCGGAATACTCCTGATTATTTCAGGGAAAAACGGATCTCACCGAGGTCCCCGAAGGTCGCCCGGTAGCTTCCCACTCCATCTTTGCGAATCTTCCCGAGAGCTCCGGTGATGACAAGATTACCTGGCTTCAGTTCGTAGCCCTGCTTCACCGCCCAGTTCACTTGATGCAGAAAGTTCCACCACTGGCCGCGATTTGCGGCTCCTCCGGAAGTTTCGTTGATAATTTTGTCTCCGGCAAAAAGCTGAACCGGAAGCGCATCCAGATCGATGGAAAGATCGGTGTATTTTTCCCCAACGATGTAGTTATCAGATCCCACGTTCGCGGCAATCAAGTCGACAGCCCTCGGCTTCTCCGACCAATCCATCTTTCCGGAGGGAAGCTCGATGACGGGAACAAGCGCCTCAATGTGCTCTTTCAGCGCGGCGATGTCCGCCAACTCTTTGGTGATCGGTTTTGATAAAATAATGCCCAACTCCGTCTCGATACCTGGATTCTCCCCTTCACGGATCTCAATGACAGGCTGATTCTTAGAGAGATGCCATCCACTTTGAAAAAGGGTGGCGCTGAGAGGCCCCTCGATCCCAAAAGCATCCTGCCCTCTCTTTCCGACAACCGCTCCTTTGATCCCGGCCAATTTGTCATTGTCCAGCAATCGAGCCACATAGGTGTTCTGGACAGACTCAGCGTGAAACCTCTTTCCATTCGGTTGAGCGACGCTGAACTGCTGGATTCCCTTTCCTGCGCGTTTCAAAGCCGCCTGCGTTTCTCCGAAGGTGATAAGAACATCCTCAAACTCAACTACCGACTCACCGCCACGACGATGGCTCAGCAGCCAGTTGATGGTTTTTGGATCCTGAAAAGTTCGCGTCCAGACATCGTGTCCAGCTTCCGGATAAAGCGTCAGCCGCACATTTCCACCCACCTCCCGAATCGCTTTCTCCATCCGCACGGATTCCGCCACCGGAATAGACTTGTCCTTTTCCCCGTGAATCATCCAAACAGGCAAATCGCCCAACCAGTTCGCATAGGGTGAAGGAGCCGCTCCACACAAAACGATCATCGCCGCAAAACGATCCGGATTTTCCATCGCCAGCCGATAGGCTCCGTAACCGCCCCGACTCATTCCAGCGAGATAAACCCGGGCTTTGTCGAATTCGACCTTCTCTTGCAGGGCGTCCAGAAAACGGGAAAGTCGGTCCTCATCCCAGAAGCCTTTCGCATCAGGATTGAGGGGTGACACGACAAACATCGGAAACTCCCTGCCCTCCTCAATTTCGCGAGGCGGACCATGAGTTTTCACCTTTTCTAAACCATCACCGCTTTCCCCGCCACCGTGGAGGAAGAGAAGGAGAGGCAGCACTTCACCATCGGAAGCTTGTTGCGGCTCGTAGAAAAGATAGTCCACCCGTTCCCCCGTCGACAACTCGATCTGAAGCGATAGCTGACGAGGTGCCGCTGAAGCAAGCGTCGCAACGCAGCAGAGAAATAAAAGAAGAGATCTGATCGAGCTTACAAGCTTACCAAGAAGGGAGGCGCAGGCAGTGATTGCAGGACGTGAATTTATGGAAAGCCGCATAGGATTCAGCAGAGAAGTTAACAGGAATCCCGCCGTTTCCTACGCGATATTTCCACAGGAAATGCGATTCTGTCAGGACAAAGTCGCAATCGCAGTTTCCAACTCTTCGCCCAGAGCGGCGTCGCCCACTCCTTCTTCCGCCGAGAAATTGTCGTAAAACGACGGCAGGCTGAAGGTCGCTCTCAGATCAGCGCCCATTCTTGGGAATGTCGCTTTCCCTGCCTCCAGAACCGTTGCTCCTCCGCGCCCACCGGGTGAGGTCGCCATCAGCAACATCGGCTTGTCCGCCCAGACGCTGGTATCGATCCGCGAAGTCCAATCATACAGGTTTTTAAAGGCAGCGCTGTAGGACCCGTTGTGTTCGGCCAGCGAAAGAACGATTGCATCGTGACTTTGAATCAGCGCTTTGAATTCTACTGCGCCTTCCGGTATGCCGTTGGCTTCTTCCTCATCCGAACTGTAGATCGGAAGATCAAACTGACGAAGGTCGAGGTCCGTCACCTCGGCTCGGGGAACTTTTCCGGCGGCGTAATTGGCGAGCTGTCTATTGATGGAGGTCGAGCTGGTCGAGCCTCCGAATGCGAGAATTTTCATAGTGGTGTCTTTTGTTCAGTAGAAATCTAATGGATCAATTTTGCGAACGATTTCCGTTCTGCCCAGAGAAGGAATGCTCCCAAAACAGAGATAATGATCACAGGAGCCTGGGTCAATCCTCCGGGTGCGACAAAAATGTTGAAGGCGAGGATGTTCACGATAATCGGCCCGAGAACGAGCAATCCGATATTCCGGGTTTTAGGAACCGCCACAAGGATTCCACCGATGATTTCAAAGACTTTGACCATCCCCATGTAGCCGGTCGGCGCCATGACCCCGAACCATTTTGCCGCGTTACTGTCCTTCGGAGGCCCGGGCATCTCGATGAAGCTGAGGAAGAAATTCAGTCCGAAGACGATGAAAGCGAGTCCGAGCAGGGCCCCGGCGATAGTAGTTAGTTTGTTCATAGGTTTTTGAATGTTGGATCTTTGAGATTGGTTCAGTCTGTTTCGTTGAGGCGGAAAAGGAAGAATTCGGAATCTTCGGTGGCTTCGATGGAAAAGCCGCCTGCACCATTTTCGACGGCGAGACCGTCGGCTGTTTTCAGATTCTCTCCGAGAACCGATACATTTCCAGAGACCACCTGAATCCAGGCATGCGGCATCGTTTCGGAAGCTGGCACGATGAGCGTGTTCCCTGCATCCGCTTTTCCGAAACAGATTTCCGCATTTTGTCGGATCTCTGTAGAACCGTCACGGCCATCTCCCGAATAGAGAATGGTCAGGTCGTTCGGATTCGCGAGTTCACCAAGCTGTTTCTCCGCGTAACGAGGTTCGCCGCCAGTTTCGTTCGGGTGGAGCCAGATTTGGTAGAGATGCAATTTCTCTGAGTCAGATGGATTGAACTCACTGTGCTCTACGCCGCTACCGGCGCTCATGTATTGGAGATTTCCCGGCTCGATGACCGCTCCGTTCCCCATGCTGTCTTTATGCTGGAGCTTCCCTTCGATGACATAAGTGAAGATTTCCATATCGGCATGCGGATGAGTTGGGAATCCGCCACCGGGCTGAATCGTGTCATTGTTCATGACACGCAACGCTTTGAACCCCATGTGATCCGGATCAAAATAACCCGAGAAGGAAAAAGTGAAGCGAGCCTGGAGCCAACCGTGGTCAGCGCGGCCGCGTTCATTGGCAGAACGCTTCGTTACTTTGGGTGTTGTTTTCGTTTCCATGGCCACATCCTGCTGCTTTTTTCGAATATCAGCCAATACCTTGTTTTTGGGGAGGTATACGTTTTAGTTATACCAAATGGAATTGAGACACCTGCGATATTTTGTGATGGCGGCGGAAGAGACGAATATTTCGCGGGCCGCTTCCCGTCTCAATGTTTCGCAACCAGCAGTGTCGCGTCAGATCAAGGATTTGGAGGAGGAACTTGGAGTTGCCCTGTTTGATCGTGAGCACAATGGTCTGAGCCTTACCGACGCCGGAAGCACAGCACTCGTCCAAGCCCGTGAAGTGCTGCGACAGTCCGGCGCACTTGTTGATTCCATGAAGAGCTTTGCCCGCAACGATCGGATGGTTTCGATCAAGGTTGGATTTCTACCCACTGCGCTACCAGGCTTCCTCACTGAAGGAATGCGAAAATTTAATCGGAAGTACGAGAACGTTTGCGTTCAAATTTTTGAGATGAGCCCGAGCGAACAGGAGAAAGCGCTCCGGGACGGTGAGATCGATCTGGCATTGATCGGCGATCCCTGTCCGGAAATCGTACGGGACTTTCAGGTAAAAACAGTGAAGACGACGGAGATGGCGATCGTGGTTCCCGATGACCATCGACTTGCCAATCGAAAGTCAGCCGAATTAGGGGAACTGGGCGATGACAAATTCCTGACACTGCACGAAGATCAATTCCCCGGCCGACCCGAGATGATGGCTGACATGTTTTCCAAGGCCGGCATCAATCCCGAGGTCACCATTCGCGCCAAGGGCTTATCGGAACTCCTTGGTCTTGTCGGCGGAGGGGCTGGTGTTGCGATTGCTCCGGCAGATCTGGAACAGCTGCCGCATTCAGGAGTGATTTTTCTTAAGATTCGAAAGCCGAAGTTGTCTCTGCTGTTTTCCGCTGCATGGAGGAAGTCGGGAGATACGAAAGCTGTTAAGGCTTTGGTGGAATTGTTGATGGATAACTAGGAACAGGCTTTGTTTTTTTACATAGATCAGGGGATGAGCACGGATCTGAACTCTATACAGGGAAAGAAGCGAAGCCTTTCCAATTTGTGTGAACAAATTGCAGAAGCGCTCCTCTCCAAACAAAAAGAAAAGTGCGCGACTCAAAATTCGGCAACATAGTATCCTCCAATGAGCCTGTCACGCATCGCGATTACTATGGGAGACCCGGCCGGAGTCGGTCCCGAGATTTGCCTCGATCTTCTCGACAACACAGAAGTCGCGGCAAGCTGTGCGACTATCATTTTTGGAGATGTGGAGGTGCTGAGCAAGTGTGCCGCAGCCACTGGAAAACCGATGCCTCGAAATATTTTCACCGAAGAGGAACTGGCCACAGCAGTCGAACCTGGAATTTTTCACATCGACAGCATCTCTATGGATGATTTCAAACCCGGAACCATCAATCCGGCCACGGGAAAAGCAGCCTACGATTACATCATCAAAGCGATTGATCTCGCGATGGCTAAAGTCGTCGACGGAGTCGCCACCGCGCCGATCAACAAAGAAGCGCTTCACAGTGCCGGAATCAACCAACCCGGCCACACTGAAATTTTCGCGGAGCGTACTGGAGTTGATCGCTTTTGCATGCTGCAGGTATCGGATGAAGTCACCGCCAGCTTTGTCACCGTCCACTGCGGCTACCACGAAGTTCCAGACTTGCTGAGCGTCGATCGAATTGTCGAAGTAATCGAGCTGACTCGAAGCGCTCTGCAAAGAATCCGCGGCCACGAACCTCGCATGGTCGTCTGTGGTCTGAATCCTCATGCGGGAGAACACGGCTTGTTCGGAAATATGGAGGAGGAACGAATCATCATTCCCGCGATGGAAAAGGCAGCAGCAAATGGTGCTATTCTCGAAGGACCGCTTCCCTCCGACACGGCTTTCATTCCGGCGAAGCGCGCGACCACCGATGCCTTCATCTGCATGTATCACGACCAGGGACACATCCCACTGAAAGCACTTGCCTTCGACGAAGCAGTCAACACCACCCTCGGGCTTCCTATCATTCGCACCTCTGTCGATCACGGAACTGCGCTCGACATCGCCTGGCAGGGAAAAGCGAATCCACAAAGTTTGATCGAAGCTGTCAAACTGGCCACGAAACTCGCCCAATGAAAACGCTCCAAAACTTATGGCTCAAGAGGGTGAGATGGTCGATTCTACCCTGTCTGCTCGCCACAGCATTTTCTGCATTCGCAGCCGAACCGGATTATCGCGAAATTGAATTCGCCAAAGTGGGTGAGCATTCGCTCAAGCTCGACATTTACCTGCCTGAAAAAGTCGAAGACCCGAAGCTGCTTGTTTGGGTTCACGGTGGTGCCTGGCGACGCGGCTCCAAAGAGAAGATGCAGATCCCCGGCCTGCTCGATCACGGCTTCGCAATTGCCAGCGTCAGCTACCGACTTAGCCCGGTGGCAAAATTTCCGGCGCAGATTCATGACATCAAAGCGGCAATTCGATTCCTTCGCGCCCATGAAGACAAATATGGATATGACGCGGAAAAAGTCATTATCGCCGGCTCATCGGCAGGAGGGCATCTTGCCGCGCATGTCGGAGTGACAAATGGTCATGCTGAGCTCGAAGGTGATATCGGCGAACACGAAGATCAGTCTTCGGACGTAGCCGCGATTGTCGATTTTTATGGGCCGACCAATTTCATGACCATTCTTCATCAGTCGACTCCGCACGGATTAAGCGTTCGCGTTCCGGCTCTGGAACTGCTACTCGGAGCTCAGCCGGAAAAGGTTTCAGAACTCGCAAAGCTGGCCAGCCCTGTATTTCACGTCGACAAAAATGACCCTCCGCTCCTTCTGATTCACGGGGATCAGGATCCGCAGGTTCCCATCAATCAAAGCCACGAATTACACGGGGCCTACAAATCTGAGGGTCTTGCAGATCGCGTGAAGCTCGAAGTCATTCACGGGGGCTTGCATGGAGGCGAAGAATTCTACGATGCCGAACGGATGCAATTGGTGTCTGACTTTTTGATGAAAGCCCTGAAGTAGACTCGCTATTTCTTTTCCGGCTCCGCCTTTTCCGCACCGGGAGGCGGGCCGTCGCGATCGACGATGTATTTGGGGCCTACGTAAAAAATTAGCAGGTCGGGTCTGGCCATCTTCCTCGCGGCGGAATTAGCGGACGCAATCCGTCAGAATACTCCGACAGTTCAAGCCGAAAGCACAAGGAATACTCCGATGTATTCTTCGCGTTCGTCGGCCCATCGCTCTTTGTATTCGGAATGCATCCCGAGATCGTAGTGGCAAACCCCTTCAGCCTCCATCCGGCGGAGATTGTCGATCTGAAGAATATTCCCGAGGCCGAAGGATCGCATTTCTTCGGCATAGCTCATTTGAAACCCTCGATAAACATTTCCTGATACCCCTCCAAAAATATAGGCGACATCCTCGCCGTCTTTCTTTGCGAACTGAATTCGGACCCCTCCCTTTTCTGAAAGGCGCCCCAACAAATCCCGGTAGAAATCCCTGTATTCGTCGCTCTGGAAAATATCGGATCCATCACGCCATTTGTAAGTTTTTTGCTGAACGGCAAGCATCCGGCTGAACTGCGTCTCCGGATCTCCGTCCCCGGCGGATTCGATGACAATTTCTTCGGGGAGAGAAAGATTTCGGATCGTCCGTCGGAATTTTTTGGAACGGCGAGCCAGCCATTCATCGATTCCATCTGACAGATGAATAATCATACAATCGGTGGTCGGGAATTCGGAATATCTCAGCGCCCCGGCTTCCTGCTTTTTCAATTCTGCGTGAAGATGACCGTCGATTCGCACACCACTAATAAGAAATCCCGCACCACCCGGCGAAAGCTTCGACACCGCCCGGCGCAAAAGAGCGACGGCAGATTCCGGATCACCAATGATGGGACATCCAAAACACCAGGCCGATTCGAGTGGGAAAAAAACCGAAGGGGCGTTCTCCCGAAATACCAACCAGGTTCCCTCTTCTTCGAAAACAAAAATCTCACCATCGTCGCTTTGACCGTGCAGCCCAGAATGTGCCGCCAGTTGCCAGTCCGGTCCCGAACAGAATTTCGCGATCTCGGGACATGCCACTATCGCTGCCTCATAATCGGCAACGCGTTCGCGGAACGTGACAGGGTCGAGGCGTTTCATTACGCTTTTGACTCAAGCCTGTATGACCGATGAGTCAACAGGGTTCAATCGCTCAAAGAATCCCTATGAAACTTTTCACTTCGCTCTTGCTGGCCATTTTTTCTATCTCTGTCACGGCAGCAGACAAACCGAACTTTCTGTTTCTACTGGCTGACGATCAGCGACCCGACACCATTTCCGCTTTTGGAAATGATCGAATCTCGACACCGAACATCGATTCTCTTGTTAAACGGGGGATGCATTTCACCCGTGCGACCTGTTCCAATCCGATCTGTGTGGCCAGTCGCGCCGAAATCCTGACAGGCACACACGGATGGGAGAATGGATTCACGGCACAGCCGGGCGACAGGATGAATGAGGAGCGTCTTTCGTGGTGGGCGCAGACATTGCAGGACGGCGGATACGAGACTTTTTACACTGGGAAATGGCATACTCCTGGAAATGTGATCAGCCGGGGTTTCCAGGAAACTTCCGGTTTCTTCGGAAGCGGTGGAGGAAAGTGGTGGAAGGATTTGGACGACTGGAAAGGATTTCCCGTAACCGGTTACCGTGGGTGGATCTTCAACGACCCGGCTACCAAAGAAAAATTTCCGGATCTCGGGATCGGCGTAACGCCGGACATTTCCTCACTCTTCGCGGATGCGGCAATTGAAGTTTTGGAGAACAAACGCAGCGGAGAGAAACCTTTCTTTCTCTCCGTCAATTTCACAGCTCCCCACGATCCACTTTTTCTTCCAACCGGAATGGACGGGAAATACAGCATTGGCGATATGAAGTTGCCGGAGAATTATCTGCCGGTCCATCCATTTGATCACGGGAACTTCGGCGGTCGTGATGAAGCGCTGCTCGCCTGGCCCCGAACAGAACTGGCAGTGAAAGATTTGTTGGCGATGTACTACGCTGTCGTCGGGGACATGGACAAACAGATCGGGCGGATCCTTGCAGCCCTTGAAGCAACGGGCGAGCTCGAAAACACCTACGTCATCTATTCGAGCGATCACGGAATGTCAGTGGGAAGCCACGGGCTGCGCGGGAAACAGAACATGTATGAGCACACCATCAATGTTCCGCTCATTGTGGCCGGCCCCGGAATCGAAGCCGGAACTTCGAGCGATGCGCAGGTCTATTTGCGTGAAATTTATCCAACGACCTGCGAACTGGGTGGACTTGCAGTTCCTGAAAAGGTTTCGGCAAAGAGTTTTGTACCGGTTTTGAAAGGCGAACGCACCGATCAAAATGAAACGATCTACGGTTACTTTCGCGAGTATCAGCGCATGATCCGACGCGACGACGGTTGGAAACTGATTTACTACCCGCAACTGGACAAGCGTCAGCTTTTCAATGTGGCGGAAGATCCGAACGAGGTGAATGATCTCGCCGGAAATGCTGAGTTTCAAAAAGTCGAGAACGGTCTCTTCAATCAGCTGAACGAGTGGCGGAAAACAGCAGGGGATCCTTTGCTTGAATCGACAGAATAGACTCTGAAAAGAACGGGGAGTCAGTCGCTGACATTCACAAATTGCCCACCGAGACTGGTCGCAATGGCCTCAAGGTTTGCAGCACTGTCAGCATCCAATCCGATGCCAATCGTGCTGACAGCTACTCCCGCAGTCTGCAACGCGGAAACTTCTGAAGAGTAATTTCCGGAAGGTTCCCCATCACTGAGGAAAATTACAGTTTTAGGGATGGGTTTGAACATCAGAGGAAGAGAAAGTCCGACCGCATAGTTTGTCCCGGAATCGTTATCGACCACCGAGATCTGTGAGATCAAGGAATCTTTGTTGTGTTGATTCGCCGGATGCAATTTCCAGGAGCCGTCCGTCCAGTGAATACCTCCATCAAACATCGCGACATTGAACTTCACATTATTACCCAAATGACCAATCGCCCGAACAGTTTCGTTTACAACGGCCTCGTAGCGAGACTCTCCCCCATAATTTTGGTTCATTGAACTTGAGGCGTCGAGAATGATGAGAACATCCTGGTCCAGCGGAATTCCAAAGAAACTGGAAGTGACCACACGCTGCGCATTGGGACTGTCGATGTAAAGGAGTGTATCCAATGACTTTGCATAGGCAGTGATCGTAAAACCCTTGGGATAATCGTCATATTGGATGGCTCCGCCACCTATGAATTCCTTCCAGTTGGATCGGTTGGGAAGAGTCGCCGATGGGACAGAAATAATATAGTGAAGCTCCGAAGAGCCCGCAGGATTGGGATTTTCGATATCGAAAGAGACCGATGTGCTGTCTTCATTGAATTCAGTTCCGCTCAAGGTGATAACGGGAGGCGACAAGAGCACAGGATCAGGCAGGTCTTCAAATTTGTAGGATGAAGATGCATTCGAGCTTTGCTTCCAAAGCGCAGGATCGCCAATTGTATAAGCAACGACCTTTGTGTCTCCGGTTAAGGTAATCGGCCCATTGTATTGTACTTCCTCACCTCCGTTGAGGGAGTACACGATCCAGGTCGAGGCATCGTTCGGATTCTGAATCGTTACCTGGAATGGAAGTTCTGAAATGTCCAAAGTACCTCCCGGAGGGGAGAAAATTGGAGGCGAGAGCAACTTCGGTGGAACAGGAGGTTTCGTATCGACAGGAATCCCTGTCGGAATCGTGGTTGCCCCCGGCAGATCAGGTGCCGATTTTTCGACGTGAGCCCACACCCAGCCATCGTCTTTATTGTAAGAAAGGCTGGAAACCTCTCTTTTTTCGGTCCCATAATCCTTTTCAGCCAAATCACTATCGAGAACAAATGTGCTGAACCCTCCCCCCTTTTCGACCGCTTCAAATCTCTGCGATTTTGTATTCCAACTAATCCCTGAAGCCGCTGACTTTTTCTCTTCCTCTGTGAGAGGAACAATCGTGAGCCGAGGGTCAAGCATGCTGCCGGTAAATCCAACATAGGTCCGACGATCTTCTTCGGTCTGAGTTGTCTTCAGCTTTGTCAGGATCTCGAGAGGATCGCTTAGCTCTGAAAGGTCACCACCACTGCCAAGGTAGGCCTTTACCGCTTGATTGACGGTCTGAATATCTGACGCGACTACCGTTTTCCTCGTGCTCTCGTTCAGGCCACCTACCACCGGTATCGATATCGCAACGACGATTCCGAGAAGTGCAATGACACTGATCAATTCAATAAACGAATACCCGCGATTTTGTAGATTCTTTTTCATTCCCCCAAATGACTTATTCTGAATTATAACAATAATTAATAACATTCATAAATACAAGTATTTTTATAATCTACGCTAATATTCCTTATAACTGATTAATTATCAGATATAACCGAGATCTTAACGGGCTATCTTCGATTGCCACTTGGGAGGAGAATCCAGTTTACGGATTCATAATCGCGGTGATGCGATGCCCGTTCCGACTCAGGACCATAGTCGACTGGCGGTCGTGAGGTAGAGATCCCAGAAGATCGTAGAATTCCGCAACGCTGCTGACCGGGTCTCTATTGATACGATGAATCAGATCACCGGGGAGAAATCTCTTCTCAGCCTGCGATCCCTTTTTCACATCGGTAATTAGAATGGCGGGACTGCCAGCGTCCAGCCCAAGCGCAGCACGTTCTTCTCTGGTGAGTTCCCTCAGTTCCAGGCCCAGCGACGAGCTAATCGTCTGCCCGGTTGCCGCGATGTCACTTTTCAACTTGATGCTGTTGGTGTCACTTTTAGCGACTACGTCGACGGCAATATTCATGACCTGTCCCTTCCTCACAATTTCGAGCCCGGCCGTGTCGCTTTTCTTTTTCAATCGAATTCTCGCAAGAGTGTCGGTGGCGGTTTTCACTTCTTTATCGTCAAATTTCAAAATGACATCACCGGGTTTTAATCCGGCCGTCTCCGCCGGGGATCCCTTCGCAATATTCGTAATCAAAGCTCCACGGGTGGAACTCAGGCCGAGCGCGAGCGCGTAGTTCCTTGAGATTTCTGCCAGATCCAACCCGAGATATCCACGAATCAATGGCTCCCCGTGAACGATCGCCTCAAAAACTGCACGCGCTTCATCAGAGGGAATCGCAAGTCCAATGCCCTGCCACACCTTCACTTCCTGTTGGCCACTGAAGATGGCGACATTGATCCCGATAATTTCCCCTCGAACATTGATGAGCGGGCCGCCGGAATTCCCGGGATTAATCACCGCATCCACTTGGAAATATTCATTGGCGCCATCACTGAGCTGCCGCTGCTTGGCACTGATAATCCCCCTTGTGACCGTCTCACTTAAACCGAATGGATTCCCCACAGCGAGAACCATTTCCCCAACCCGGACCTTTTCAGAATCCCCGAAAGCGAGTGGCTGAAATTTCGGAAGCGGCCTGCCTTCAGATGGTTTAATTTTCAGCACAGCAATATCCGCCCCCGGATCACTGCCGACCCATTCTGCTTCGTATTTGGTGCCATCGTGATGAGTGATTTGAATCGCATCCACGTCCGCCACCACGTGATGATTGGTCACGACATGACCTTCTTCGGAAACAATCACACCTGATCCCAAACCCGGCGATTCATAGCGCTGATTCAGCCTTCGGTAGCCAAACATTCCGAAAGGATCGTTGGGAACCAACCTCTGAACATCCACACTCTTTGTCGTATCGATGCTGACCACAGAAGGAACCACTGCATCTGTCAGATTGGAAAGGGCATCGTTCACCTGTTCGAGAAGTCCCAGACTCGGTACTTCTAGAGGTTTCGCCCGCAGAGTAGGTTTTGCAGCCTGCGCGAGGATAGGACCTTCACTTACACCGATGGCTGCGGTGACAGACTCCCTGCGCAGGAGGTCAAAGATATCGTAACGATCTTCTTCGCTGATCGCATTTTGATAGATCCAGCTGGCCGCCAAAAAAAGGAGGACCATAATGATCGAGTGAAAGATGAATCTCATAAGAAAAGGGAACCGGTGTAATCAACAATAACTACGAATTCTACTTCGGCTTCGGATTGGTTATGGGAAAAGATTCAGCAATTTTCTGATCTTCGGGCGCAAGATCGTTCTTCGGAATCTTCCAAACCTGTCCCGACACATCGCTGAGAGCGACCATCGTGGGAGTCCGTCCTGAAAACTTCGCGAAGATCACTTTCCCCAAATAGTTCGACCAGTCCCGGTAACCCGACCTTTCGAGTTCCGACTTCTGCTCTTTAATAGATTCAAGGACCGGCATGCAGATTGATTGCAACTCGTTGAAATAATCGACCGGTCGACCACTCCGATATCCGGTAATACCGCGAATGACTTCGCCATTGGGATTGAAAAGAATCACATTGGGAATACCCCGGACGTTGAACTTTTCTTTCACATTTCTCACTGAATCCGGGGCATCCGAGGGATTTCGGGGAAAGCTGAGATAACAAATTACGAGATTCTCTTTTGCGTATTCGTTGAATGACTTGGTAGAAAATACCTCTTCCGAAAGCGACATTGCTTGAGTATTCCAAACAGCGGTAAAGAGCAGCATCAGCGGCTTTTGCTCCCGCTGTGCCCGTTTAAAAGCGTAACGCGGATTGACTTCCCACCACGAGCTTTCCGGATCATCCGGATAAACCCGGACCCTTTCGGGGCGTGCGTTGTCGATCACATGCGAATCAGCCTGCATACTGTCTCTTATACACATCTGACGCTGCCGACGAAGAGGATAGTGTAGATCT
>CAJXQE010000020.1 GCA_913058215.1 uncultured Verrucomicrobiales bacterium | reverse complement strand
CACTATCCTCTTCGTCGGCAGCGTCAGATGTGTATAAGAGACAGGGCCAGAGTGATCCCGATGTTTGCGTCCGTTTGTTTTTTCCAAGTGCTATTGGATAGAACCCGGGCGGTTTCCCAATCCAACTCGTCGAGCTTCCATTTTTCCGGTCGGGATCCATTGGGAACGGTTTCGCTGACCTGCCAGCTTGCATCAGTTACGATGACCTCATCAGTTCCATCTTCGTATTCGAGCCGAAGCGCAGCGAATGCTCCCGCTGCATTAGGGCTGGCTCCCCGGTTCTCTGCCACGATCAGAATACGGTTCCGACCGGGTTGAACCTGAGAGGCAATAGAAGCAGCATCCAGATCGGTCCACTTCTCACCGCTCAGGACCTCGCGGTTATTGAGATAGAGGACGTAGGCGTTATCAGCTGCGGCAATAACGCCCGCAGATCGAATCCGTTTCGCAGGCTTAAAATCGCGGCGCAATAATATCTTCTCTCCGTCCAAAGGTAGGCCTTTATCAACGGATGGCCCCCAAACCCAGGAACTGGATAAGGAAAGTTCCTCGACCAGACCGGGTGGAACGATGCCGCGAGCGACCGGCGCATCGTAGGCCGTAGGTCCCGCGTCAGTGATCTGCCAAATCGCATCGACGAACTGTTCGGCCGTGAGTCGTTTTGCCCGGGGCCCGTCATAGGTATACTCTGAGGCATCGTCTATATCCTGATGAGCCGGGCTGAGGCTTTGGTAGGCCTCGGAGGAAACGATGACACGCAGGGTGCGCTTCAAATCGTACCCGTTCTCCTGAAAATCAGAGGCAAGCCAATCAAGCAAATCGGTATTCCATGGTTCGGTTTGCATCGCGTCGAGAGGATGGACAATCCCGCGGCCCATCAACTGCCCCCAGAGACGATTCACGATAGTGCGCGGAACCCGGCCATTTTTCGGATGCACAAGAAGTTCGGCCAATTGCTTGAGTCTTTCGTCTTTCGTGGCGGCCGGATCGACCTGACCGATTTCAGGAAAAAGCCATGCAGCCTTGGCGGCTTCCCCGGTAGCCTTGTCACAACGGTAAAGGTCCAGCGGTTCTTCCGAATAGATCGCAGCCAGTCCGTAGGCTTCTGCTAGAGTCCAGCGATCAATAAAGCTGTCATGACAGGATGCGCACTTCATGTTAATGCCAAGGAGCGACTGGGAGACGCTTTGAGAAAATTGGATGGGGACAGTTTGACCTGCTCTCACAGTTCCCCTCCATTTGATCCCATTGATGAAGCCGGCGCTCTGCTCGTCCGGCGGCGAGATCAGCTCGCGCACCATGGCGTCGAAAGGCTTGTTCTTCTTCAGCGACTCATAGAGCCAGGTGCTGATCTGAGTCCTACCACCGGTGATAAATCCCGTTCCGGCGTAGTCGTTGCGGAGCAGATCATTCCAGAACGTCAGCCAGTGTTCCGTGTAGGCGAGATCGCGAGATAGAAGTTCATCGATGAGAGCGTCCCGCTTGTCAGGATCGGAGTCGGCGAGAAAGGCTCGTGTCTCCTGGGGAGACGGAAGCAAACCAATCAAATCGAAGGACACCCGCCGAAGGAAAGTGGCATCGTCGATGGGAGCAGGGCGTTCGTGTTCTCCCTCGGTCAAATAGTGGTCGATCAATCGGTCCACCGGATTCTCACGGCCTTCCGTGATGCCTGGAAGTTCAGGGCGATGCGGAAGCAGTGGTGGCTCGTAAGCGGGCACTCCGAAAGTAAATCCAGGCTCCCATTTCATTCCCTCGTTGACCCATTGTTTCAAAAGGGCGATCTCCGCAGCAGGAAGGCGTGGCTTTTTCTCCGGAGGCATCATGTAATCCGGATCGGAGTCGAGAATGAGTTCAACGAAATAGGACTCGTCTGCTTTGCCGGGCACAGCCGTTTCGTCGTCGAGAAAAAGCGCTCGGGTATTGATGGAGAATCCACCCTTGGATTCGTCACCGCCATGGCACTCCGAACAACGTTCCTTCAAGATCGGAACGATCTGGTGAGCAAAATCGATGGGCTCTGCCGAAGGCGAAGGCTTGGGCTCGGCAGCCGACAAAGCAGGGCTCTCCGAAAACAGAGTGAAGCTGAAGATCCCGACGCCCCATAATTTGAAAATCAATTGGCGGTGGATAGATCGAGAAGTGGAAGCCATAGCAGTCTGGCTTGATATCGTCAGTGACTCGGCAATTCTGCCGGTCTTTCTCTTCTTTTTTCATTTTCTTTCCAAAAAAACGGCAGAATAGACGGAATACGTCGATATATGAGTGATGGACTTCGAAGATCAGGAAAAAGGAAGCCAGTTGCTGCAACTGTTTGCCCGGCATAACCGGGAACTTCGCGCCTATTCCCGACTGATTCTGCCCTCAGTCGACCCCATCGACGATGTCATGCAGGAAGCCAGCATCGTGATCTGGGAAAAGCAGGACCAGTTGCACCACGAAGGTGAATTTCTTCCCTGGGCCAAAGTCATCGTCCGCAACATCAGTTTTCAGCATCGGCGAAAGCTGTTCCGTGATCGCCATGTCTTCGACGATGAACTTCTGGAGCGTATTCTGAACGAGGAGGAGGCTGAACACGATGAGGAGAGCCATTCCGGGGACAGCTCCAAAGAGTATGGGGCATTGATCACCTGCCTCAACAAATTCTCCGACGAACGCCGCCAGCTGATCCTCGCACCTTACGGGAAACCTGGTGCAGTAAAGGAGCTGGCAGAACAGTCCACCCGCTCCCCTAACAGTCTCTACAAACTTCTGCAAAGATTGCGAAGCAAGCTCGTGCGCTGCGTCGAAACAGAACTCAAAGCCACACCTGCCCGATCATGAACACCCCGCGCCTGGAAGAACTCACGCAGAAATATGTGCTCGGCAACATCTCGAAGACCGAAAGCGACGAGCTGGCCAGCTATCTCTCACGGGACGATGCGAAGGCAGATCGCGACCACTTTCGCCTTGCCCTGAAGACGGATTTCTATCTTCAAGAGGCAGCGGCAGAGATGGACGAGCAGCCCGGTGCTGCAGCTTCCTCCAAAATCAAATTACGTGAGCGAAGCCTCTGGGCATTCGGAGGCATTGCCGCCGCCATTGCCGTCGGCCTGATCACCTGGATCCAGCCCCCGGCTCCCACGGGCGTGGCAACCGTTCACCGCACCGAAGGGCAAGCTCACTCGACGGATAGCCAGATGCTTGTGACCGGAGATTTCCTCCAGAAAGACGATCGCCTCATCGTCACCGAAGGCTTGGTCGAGCTCGTCTTTGCAGACACCGGAGTTCATGCCGTTGCCTCGGCTCCACTCTCGATGACATTACACAGTTCTGAGCGCGTCTTTCTTCACGAGGGAGATCTGAAGCTCACCGTTCCCCCGCAGGGAATCGGGTTTATCGTGGAAACCGAAGAACGGGAGATTACCGATCTAGGCACCAGCTTCGTCGTCACTGCCGGGAAGGAGCGTTCGCGGGTTCTCGTGCTCGATGGTCTCGTTTCCATTGGACAAAAAGACAACTCCGGCCAGCAATTCATGGTTGAGGGAGAAGCCGCAACTTTTGGTGTGAATGAGGGCGATGCCCTCCTTCGGAATAAGGTGAAAAAGATGCCCGAACTTTCACAGCTCGAGGGCAGCGCCCCGGGCAACACCGAACTCACCAATCGTCTCTATGCATTCACTCATTCTGAACTCCCCCCCGCGCACGCAAAACAGGATCTGATCGGTCAACGATTTCTTCCACTCGCGAGATCCGGCTTTCTCGACCCCTCTTCCTTGCAAGGGCTGCGCTCCGAGCCGATTGCCCCCTTCACTTGCATTGCCGGTGCCTACAACAACTTCGGCCGAAAAGCGGGCCTTGAACCAGATACAGCTATGCGCTCAGGATGGATCGCCTGGCATCAGGGAAATCTTCAACCGCCAAGGTCGGGGCGGTACCGATTCGTAGGTTACGCTGACAACCACCTGCTCGCCTCCATCAACGGCGAACTCGTCTTCGAAGGGGGACGCTACGACTCAGCTTTCCGGAAATCAGAGATCGTCGAAAGGGACAACTTTCCCGCCTGGCCCTGCCTCAACTCCCGCGCCGGATTCGCCGCAGGCCCCTGGTTTGAAGTCGGGACGGATCTCGTGAAACTCGACCTTCTCTTCGGTGAATCGCTAGGCAACCTCACCTATGGCCTCCTGCTCATCGAGCGCGAGGGAGAAAGCTATGAGGAGACCTCCTGGGGCCAGCCCAAATGGCCACTCTTTCTCACTCGTGTCCCGGACACTCCTCAACGCGAGGAGCTGGATAAACTCCAGGGATTCCTTGATGAGAAATTGCTCGGCGGATTTTCCGTGAACGAGGAGGCGGTATGGCAAGTCGTCCCGTAAGGTTCGAACACTAAGATTGTCTTGCGAAGCACTTCCTCAATTCCCGCGTTCGATTGTTAGCAGGGCACTAACTGCTAGGAAATTGCTTTTCAACCTTGATGTTCGAACGCTGGCGAAAGCCGGGATTGGAGGGGGTGCAAACCGCTACCCGATGCGCTTCATCTCCGCGACCTCTACCTAATGCCCCGCTACTTCAAGAACTCAATTTCAACTACCGCTTTTGGGATTTCAGGTATTTTTTATAATCCTTATCCTTTCGGGGCAATGCTGTTGTGGGCATTTCCCCTCCCACCCTTTCAATGTACTCGATCAACTGCTTTTGAAGGGCATCGGCTCGTTCAGGTTCTTTTCCAGAAAGATCTGTCTGCTCCAAAGGATCAACGTTCAGGTTATAAAGTGCACGACTCTCCTGTTTATCGTTTTTGTCCCAGAAAAGCATGAGCTTATCATCCCCGGAACGGATCGAAGACATGCCGCCTGTCGGAAGTATGAAATTGAAATAGAGTGCATCGTCCGGACGGGAAAGCTTTCCGCCCGCCGGATTGATAAGCAATGGCTTGATGCTGACCCCGTCAATTTCCTCAGAGAGCAATTTTTTGCCGCCGGCCAAATCGAAAAAGGTGGGCAACAGGTCATAGCCGGTTACGGGGACATGACAATACTCGCCGGCAGGAACGCCTGGACCCCGCACGAGAAACGGAACACGAATACCTCCTTCGTACAAGGTGTGTTTTGCTCCAGTCAGCGGGAAGTTTGTAGGTTTGCTCTTCTCATTGCCCCCGGGCGTCGAGCCGCGTCCACCGTTATCGGATAGATAAAAGATATAGGTATTATCCGCGATGCCCAATTCAACCACGGCATCCAGCAGACGACCGACATCGTGATCCAGATCGTCCAGCATGCCAGCCCATCCTTGGCTGTAGCCGCGGTCCGGCTCACCTTTTTGCTGGTACTTTTTCAGTGTGGACTCTCGAAGAACAGAGCTTAAGTGAACCGCGTAGTAGCTCAGTTGAACATAGAAGGGTTTATCCTTTTTGAGGTTGGCCTTCATGAACTCCACCGCGTCATCGGTGATGGTTGGCGTCCGCTTGGGGTCTACATTGTCGATGACATAAGTCGGCGCACCGGGAGCGTCGCGCTTAAAGCCCAAAGAGCTCGGCATTCCCCCCGTACCGTTCCCCGTCGACCCATGGCTTGCATCGTAACCGACCTCCTCGGGCTCGGCTCCCATGAGCTCGCCCCATTTGCCAAAATGGGCGCACTGATAATCAGGGTTAGCCCTTTTCAATGCCTGTGGCAGTGAAAGATGTTTCTTCGGTTCCCACCGACTGCGAAATTCGCCGCCGCTACGAACGGAGCTTGTCCCGAAGAGGATTGCACGCCGCGTCGGCGTGCAGATTGAGGCCGGAGAATAGCCACTGGTAAAACGAATACCTCCGTTGGCAAAACGGTCCATATTCGGTGTTTCCAGATAATCCGAAGAAGCGTTCGGCACCGTGGGGTCCATGGGTTCGGAAAGCTGACTCCACCCCTGGTCATCCGTCAAAATCAGAATGATATTAGGCGACCCGGCATGTGCGGAGGCTCCCCCCAACGATAGCATGCACGCCATAATCGCCACTGCGCTGTAGATACGTTTATGTATAATCATGTCGATCTCTTCTCTTTTAGTTGTTTACGTTGTTATTAATATTTCGCTTTATCTCTGGCTGGCTATCTTCTCACCTAGTTCGTTCAAGCCTTTGACGGTAGCAGTGGGTTCTATTCCCCATGGATCAAAGACCGCTCTGTCGGACCGCTGAACCCATGCCGCCTTCATGCCCGCCGAGACAGCGCCGATCACGTCAAACGGATTGCCGGAAATCAGCCACGCGTCATTTGAGTCGCCTGCTTCCTTCATAAAATAGCGGTAGACATCCGGGTTCGGTTTAAAGGTCTCAAGCGCGTCACAACTCACCACAGCCTCAAACCGTTCACGCAATCCACTGGCCCGCAAAACTTCCTCGACCGCTTCGGAGGTGCCGTTGGAAAACGCAAAAAGACGATGCCCCTCAGCCTTCAGCGCGACCAGACTCTCTTCGGCGTCTGCAAACGCAGGCAACCCGCGATAGCTTTGCAGCAAGGCGTCTTTCTGCTCCGCGGAAAAAGACACGTCGTATTCGGCGCAGCAATAATCCAGCGCCTGACGCGTGCAGACCGCGAAGGTTTCATAGCGCCGCATGAGTCCCCGCCGAAAGGAATACTCAAGCTGCTTACTACGCCAGGTTTGCGAAAACACCTCCGCCTGCGAACCCATCCACTCACGCAATTGGGACACCACAGCGTCGGTATTGATCAGGGTTCCGTAGACGTCAAAAGCAAGCGTGGCCATTATTCAGAACTTAGTGATTTATCAATTACCATAAACTTGATTCGCAAATTGATTTCCCGGTTACTTATGTTGTTTAAACCACGGATGAACGCAGATGAACACGGATAGATCAATGCAGGAGAAATCCGTGTTCATCTGTGTCCATCCGTGGTCGAAATCTGAACAACCATTGGGATTTCAAATTGGGCAATAAAACCAGGCTTTTCTGTCAAATCACTGAGTTCCATTACTGGTCCTCCGGGGCAGTCACCCCAAGTGCCTTACGCGCCCGATCCTGCCAATCTTTGTGCTCCTTCTTGTAGTCCTGAATGGCCCGGTATTCATCGGAGTCGATCTTGCCGTCGCTGTTCTTGTCGATAAACGGGAAGATCCACTTCACGGTCGGCCTATCGCGGTCCCATTCTTCCTGAGAATTCCACGAGGTCTTTCGCGACTGCCCCGGTTTGTGTGTCTGGTCAGCTTTCGGTGGCTGGGCGGCCAGTCTCTTGAAGACCTCCATTCCAGTCTCTCCCTGCTCGTTTGTTTTGGGATAGGAACCGTCGGTGTAGGACTTGATCTGCACGTCGAAGACCTCATACTCGGCTTCGGTGATTTTGCCGTCATTGTCCCAGTCGATGAACACAAACAGGTTCTCATAGTCGGCCCGATCCTTGTTCCAGGCTTCCTGAGTGGGCCATTCCTTTTGTGAAGTGGAGCCGTATTTTTTCGGATAGATGCGCGATTGTGACCTGAACATCTTGTCCGCCAATTCTTCCTTCCAACTCAAGCCGTCATCGCCATCGCGATTGGCACGCTTCCAATCCGGGTGCGGGAACTCATCGTATTGCCAGACCTTATCGCGATTCTTATCGAGAGCGGCCCACATCTCCCGTGACTTGGCCAGCTTCACTTCGCTGAAGGCGACCTCCATTTGCACAAGGTGCGGGTCCGCGTTGGGCTTCGTCTTCATGACGCCTTTTGATTTCTTCCCCGAGCCCTTCTTCGACCGAAGGTCTTCGCGGGTTTGTCCTTTTTGGTCAGTCGTCGGGAAGGATGGATCGTTGTAAGCGTCCAACTGATCCTCAAAGGCCGTGTATTCCGCCGAAGTGATTTTTCCATCGCGATCCCAATCGACGAAGTGGAAGATCTGTTCAAAACCGGGGTGAGCAACGCCCCAGGCATAAATCGACGGCCATTGCTTTTGCGCGTCGTTGCCATGCTTCGCTAAAAAATCTCCCTCCTCAGCCAACTTCCAGAGAACGCGATCCGATACTTCCTCGGCCCAGTCGACCGCGTCATCGTCATTCCGATTGGCTCGCTTCCAGTCTGGGTGAGGAAATTCCGAATACTGCAATTTGCCGTCGCGGTCCCGGTCTTGTTGCCACCACTCTATTCGGGCTGTGTCCATACTCGCGGTGTCCAGGGTGGCCTCGAGTTTTTCAATACCTATCAATCTGCGCGCGGCCTCAGCCTGACGCCCTTCTTCGGTCAGCAGATGCTTGAAGTCGGAAAGGAATTCGCGCCTCACCATGAACATTAAGCCGTAGTTTCCGCCTGCATTGACAAGGGTGCCACGTGCCGTACGGCCATCACCAGCCATGACGGCCGTAAAAGTAGCCCAAGTCGGGCCATTCACCCTCCGCCTCTCAATCACGACCATGTTGTGTCGTGCCTTCTTGAACTGGCCGACGAAATCGCTCACCGTCGCCGATCGGGTGCCGATGGGGCGAATGGTGGAAGGAGGATCGAAAGGGTGCTTGAGTTGTCCACCCTCTCCAACGAGTTCATCCCCGTCTTGTTCGAGTCGGATTTCCATGATGCCTCGTCCCAGTTGACCATTCAGCCTCATGGTTGTGAAGCAGATCCACGTTCCGGAAAAATGGCCTGCCAACGCGATACCGGTCATCTTTACCGGAACCTTCTGAAGTGTCTGAATGCGGTTCTCCAGATTCATGACTCGCATGATCGCCATTTCGGTTTCCGGTGAAAGAGGCTGCCCGCTCTTCTCTGTCGCCGCCACTGGTGGCTCCGCGCCGCCTTCGAGTTTAGACCCGTCGAGGGAGCGAATCTGGTGGGTGGAGACTTTGCCTTTGCCCTTGCCCTTCGGCTTGGCCGGCCCTTGGCTTTTGTTCTGTTCCTTCATCAGAACGGGGTCGGCGGCTGGGTCGTAGGCTTTATTCTCGGTGGGGAGTTGGGCGTCGATTTCTTTCAGGTAGTTGAAGAGTTGCTTTTTCAGGGCTGCCGCTTTCTCGGGTTGTGTGGTCGCGAGATTTTTGGTTTCGGTGAGATCGCTCTTCAGGTTGTAGAGGTGGATATCACCGGTTTCCCACCAGTAATGGAGCTTGTAGTCACCAGTGATGATGGTGGAATCAGGTTTGCTCTTTTTCTCGTGCTGGTAGTGCGGCCAGTGGAAGTGGAGCGCGTGGCGGCTTCGGCTGATGTCGCCCTTCTGGTAGAGCGCAGGGATGAGGCTGCCTCCTTCGACCGTTTCAGGCCAAGTCTCGATTCCGGCGAGCTCGCAAATGGTGGGGAGGATGTCGTAACCGATGGCAGGCTGACGGGAGATCGAATTGGATTCAATGCCGGGGCCGGTGACGATGAAGGGGACGCGAACACCGGCTTCCCAGATGGTGGCTTTGCTGCCGCGGAGGGGGCCGTTGATATTGCCGGGGCTCTCGATGGGGAAAGTGCCATTGTCAGAGGTGCAGATGACATAGGTGTTGTCCGCGACCCCGGAAGCAGCGAGTGCATCGAGGAGTTGCCCGATGGATTCATCCATGTCAGCGATCATGGCAGCGAAAGGAACGTTGTCGTGACGGGTGCCGGGGGTCGCTGACTCAAATCGCGCGAGGGTTTCGGGCCGGGCCTGCAAAGGCAGGTGAGTGGCGTAGTGAGAGACCTGGAGGTAGAAAGGCTTGTCGGCGTTGGCTTGCACCTTCATCCAGTCAATGGCGCGCTCGGTGATGCTGAAGCAGCGTTTGGGGTCGTTGGGTAAGTTGTCCTTTTTGCCACCCTCAGCATTACCCGTCGAGCTGTCGCCCGCGTCGAAGCCGTGGGCTTCGGGGCCCCCTCCATTGAGGTGCCATTTACCAAAGTGGGCAGTGGTGTATTCGGGGTGAGTCGCCTTGAGAAGCTCAGGGATGGTCTGCTCTTCTTCCGGCAGAGCGTTGATGTGCTGAGGCGGCAGGAGGCGATTACCTTCGTAGAGGCCGCCAGAATTACGATTGCAGATGTCGGTGAAATGAAGGGCAGCAGGGCTGCGTCCGGTGAGAAGCGCAGCACGCGAGGGCGAGCAGTTGGGATGCGCTGAGTAGCCCTGAGTGAATCGCATACCGGCGGCGGCGAGACGTTCGATGTTGGGGGTTCGGTGAAAGTCGCTTTTGGAGTCGGGGACTTTGGGGTCGTAGGCAACAGAGGTCGTACCCCAGCCCTGATCGTCAGTGAGGATGACGATGAAGTTGGGCCGCAGAACCTCTCCTGAGCTTGTCGAAGGAGCAGCGGTGGAACGAACCGCGAAAGTCGCAGAAACCAGGAGGAAGATAGATAGGTGGAAATGCTTCATTTGAAATTCGAAATTACTGACTGTTAGGAATCTGCTTTTGGCGTGAGGTGTTTGAGGGCGCCGCTGAGGGGATCGGAGAGGGGTGTTAAACCATGTCAGTTTTTTCAGGTTGAACACATCACCGCCTCAGTCTGAAACGAGCGTCGAATGTCTTCCTTCAAGCGCTGGAACTGCTGCTGAACCAGACCAATATCCCGTTGGGTCCGACTGAGCATGATCGCCCCTTCAATCATGCTGACGATGTATCGTGCGATCTCCCGGGAATCCACATCCAGATCGCGATCCGCCGCCGCCTCGGCCAGGTGAATCTCAAACTCCGCCGCCATCTCATCAAAACACTCTCCCAGCCGTTTGCGAAACTCGGGGCGCGTGTCACTCAAGGCCGTGGCCAAATTCCCAATCAGGCAACCGCCTTTCCGGTTTCGTCGCCGAACCACCATCTCGCAAACCGCGTCCAATCGCCGAAAAGCAAGCTCCAATGGATCGATCCCGTCGGGTTCCGGCAATCCCTTCTCAATCCGATCCAGGGTCCGGCAACGCTCCTCCATGTAATGATCAATGACCGCACACGCCAGGTCATCTTTGCCTTTAAAGTGATGGAAGAACGCCCCGCTCGTCACTTCAGCCGCCTCGATCAGGTCGCCCACCTTGGTGTCATGAAAGCCCTTCAGCGCAAACAACTGTGCCGCTTCCCGTAGAATCTTCTTCCGGGTCTCCACCGCTCGCGATTGCTTCAGATCTCTCATGCCTCTAAAAATAAAACCGAATACTTGGTATGTTTTTACACCCGTTTTCCATTCGGTCAAGGCGATTTTCCGGCACGCTTCCGTCCGGGGTATGCCAGCTGCGGTTTGCATTGCCACACCCAGTGTGTTGATTCTCGATGCGAATTCGTTGCGAGAAAATCCGTCGGGGCCCATCAATAGAGCGCGGAACAGGAACCTCTTTTTCAAAGAACCGATCCAAATCGACAGCTACTACTTCGAGCCTTGCGGCAAACTGGGATTGGCTTATGAATACGATGAGAAATTCGTGGTGGGCCGGAAAAAGTTGTCGTGACTAACATGCCCTTTATACGACTGCTAGCCGCAGGTAATCCCGAAGACTATCCCCTCCAACCCGCGGCCCGTCACGGCGGTGAAGGGACGGGCTGGAAAGGCAATTTCCTATCAGTCTCCTTTGCCATCTGATCTATATTCGGCGTCTTGATGGCTGTTTCCCCGTAGCAGCCGATGTGATGAATTGACGGCGGTTCATGGTTTGGTTCTTTTGCTCCAATGCGGGTAGTGTGGGTTATAGAACGCCCGTTTCGGCCAACTATTCCGAAACCATCTTCAGCCCGCTCCAGTAAGCGGCCTCGGAGGCCCAGTCACTGGCTCGGTTTTCCAGTTCGATTTTGATCGTTTCTCCCGCGTGTTGCGTTAGATCGAATTGAAACTCTTGCCAGGATGAGGCTTCGATGGATTTTCGCAAAACTTCGTCACCATCGACCCTGACGAGGAGGGTCCAGTTTCCTTTCGGGTGATTGTTGACTGCGAATGTAAGGGCGGTCTTTTTTCCTGCGGGTACATCAACGCTACGAGATAAAACGCAGGGAGTATCCCTGCTAAGTGGGTGAGTCAGTAGAATGTTTTTGCGCCCGCCCCATTCCTTTCGCAGGCCCGGCTTCATCCCTGGTCCGCCCCAGTCCTTGACCTTCCAGCCCGGCGCAAACTGCTCGACCTGCTTGGGCAAGTCTTTGCTGACGATGACTGCTCCGCTCCCTTTACCTTTCGCAGGGGGCGCGACCACACGCGCGCCGGGAGCCGGCTTCGAGGTCGCTGTCTTGGGATACGGCATCTTGGCATCGACTTCGTCGCGCCAGTCCTCGAACTGCTTCTTCAGCCTGGCAACCACCTCGGGCCGCTCTTCTGCGAGGTCGTTGCGCTCCCCGATATCATTGGCGAGGTCGAAGAGCTGCACCGTGCCGTTCTCGTAGTACTCCAGCAGCTTGAAGTCGCCCGAGCGAATCGCTCCGCCGGGACTTTGGTAACCGTGATTGCTGTAGTGAGGAAAGTGCCAGTAGACCGGCCCCCGCTCGTAGGCGTCACCATTCAGCGCCGGAACAAAGCTTTTTCCGTCGACGTGCTGGTCCGGCACCGCCGGCAGATTCATCATCTCGAGCAGCGTCGGGTAATAATCGGTTCCCGTCACGACTGCCTCAGACGTCGAGTTTGGTTCGGTGCGACCGGGCCAGTGGACAATCAGCGGCACGCGAACGCCCCCTTCGTAGTTCCAGCCTTTCGCTCCACGCAGCGGAAGATTGGACGAAGCAAAACGGGAATCGAGCGCCTCACGAGATGCATTGTCGCTATACCCATTCGACGCCGACATGCCGCCGTTATCCGACGTGAAGACAATGATGGTGTTCTCTTCCAGTCCGAGTTCCTTCAGCTTCGCGCGGATGCGCGCCAGGCTTTCGTCGGTCGCTTCGAGCATGCCGGCGAATTCCACATTGTCCTGCTTTTGCTTCACCCACCAGACGCGCGCGTCCTGCTGTGCCTGCCGCTCGTCGTTCTCCGCCAGCGCCACAAGTTCTTCCTCCGTGAGCGGCGGGCCGTCCGGATTGGGTTCGAGAATGAAGTCCGGCCCTTCCTGTTCCGGCATCGCCGCGAGCTTCTTGCGATATTTCTCCACCAGATCCGGGCGTCCCTGGATCGGGTCGTGCACCGCGAAGTGTTCGAGATGCACAAAGAAGGGCTGGTCCTGATTCCGCTCGATGAAATCCAAGGCCGCGTCGGTGAGCTTGTCGGTGTAGTAGTCGCCCTCTTTCGCCGGCAGCTTCTCAGCGTAAGCACCGCCAAAAGGATAGTGATAGGACCGCACCCACCCCGTGATTTCCTCATCGAAGCCATAGGTCGTCGGATCCATCCTCACATGCGCTTTGCCGTAGTTCGCCGTGGCGTAGCCATGGCTCTTGAGCGTTTCGGCCAGGGTGATCTCCTCGTCCGGCAAGGCGGTCAGTTTTTCTGCGTGATGCAGCGGCTCGTAGTCCCGCTCGGGACGTCCAGCGAGCCATTCCGTCAAGTTGGTCCGGGCGGGATACTTGCCCGTCAGAATACTGGCGCGGCTTGGCGAGCAGACATGGCAGGTGGCATAGGCATTGGTGAAAAGCATGCCCTCCTTCGCCAACTGATCGATACCTGGGGTTTCATGAAACTCACTGCCGTAGCAGCCGATGTCTCGCTGCCCCAGGTCATCGACGAGGAAGAAGATGATGTTGGGTGATTTCGCCTGAGCGATGCCGCAAAGGAATGCGGCGGTGAAAGTGAGGAGTATTCTGGTCATGGTTTTGAAAGGTTTGATTTGGGTTTTGGATCGACGGTCCAACCTGGAGTGCTGATCTTGCCATAGTAAGGATAGTGATCCCAGTCGACCACTCCGCCGACGACGCGAGGATCTTTGGTGGTTTCAAGGTGATCAAAAAGTTGCTTCCGCAATGCTGCCTGCGTTTCCGCCATCCGGCTCGAGCCAGCCAGGTTCACCATCTGATGCGGGTCGGTCTTTAAATCGTAAAGTTCCTCGGCAGGTCGCATTCCGAATGCCAGTTCCGCTAAGCGCGCCACGCCGTGTTCGTTGCGGTGCTCCATCATGAAGGTCTTGGTGGGGGAGTCATCGATTTCGCCATAGGGAATCGATCGCGCGCAGACGGAAGCATCCGGTGAACCTGAAGGCCAACGAGTGGGTTCGAAGTTGTGAATGTAGAGATGATCCGCTGTGCGAATCGCACGACAGGGGTAGCCCTTGCCGCCTTTGCGACAGCCATCGTGCCGCTCCATCGCGATGAACGCCGCATCTCGGTTCCTGGCTGTCTTGTTGGCGAAAGTGTCGAGCAAGCTTTGCGCGGTCATCATCCTGGGCGATTCGAGACCCGCGGCTTGGAGAAAGGTCGGCGCAAGATCACTGAGATTGACGAAAGCGTCGACGACTCGTCCCGGATTGGCGATTCCGTCAGGCCAGCGAATCGCGAGAGGAACACGAGAGCCAGCATCGTAGAGGCTCGCCTTGGCGCGGGGAAACGGCATTCCGTGATCACTCGTTACGACGATGATGGTATTGTCCAATTGACCTGCCTCTTCCAGCATCGCGATGGCCCGTGACACCATCAAATCGAAATGCTCGACTTCGACGAGGTAGTCGAGGATGTCGCTGCGTACGATTTCGTTGTCCGGAAAAATCGGTGGAACGAGGACTTTGTCAGGATCCTTCCCGGTTCGTTTGCCAGCGCCCAACTCGTAGGCACGATGTGGTTCGGAAGTCCCCAGCCAGAAACAGAACGGATCGTCGCCGGACTTTTGGGAAAGGAAATCTTCGAAATTGCCTGCGTAGTCGGTGTTGCGGATTGCTTTGAAAGGCGGCTGAAGCTTTACTGTCTGAAACGCTGCACCTGCAGGATTCTCAGTCCGTCCGCCCGGCTCCAATCGGCCAGGGCTCCAACCTTTGCCGGTGTAACCGACGAAGTAACCAGCCTCCTTTAGCAACTCAGTGTAGGTCGCGAACTTCGCGGGCAGCGTGCTATGGATATTGCCCGCCTCCTCAAGTCGCCAGATGGCTTGCCCCGTCAATATCGCGCTGCGCGAAGGACCACAGGTCGGCGCATCGCAGAAGGCGTGGGTGAATCTCAGGCCTTCCCGCGCGATACGATCAAACCCGGGCGTGTGCACGACCGGGTCGCCATTTGCGCCAGTGTGAGCGTAGCTTTGATCGTCGGAAATACAGAAGAGAATATTGGGCTTTTCTTCTGCGATGGCGATGGCGGTGGCTGCGCTCAAGATAGCAACGAGCAGCATCAGGAGGGTGGGTTTTGTCATAGGTGGCAATGTTTAAAAACAACGGTGACGGGTCAATCGAAGTAGTGGTTCGATCGCCTACGAATATTGGCAGAACTCGAGCCGAAAGTCATGGTGTTGGCCGATTATTGAAGTTCAGCCAGAATCGATTCCTATGCACCAATAGACTCCTTTAGCTTGGAGGGTTTATCGTCCTTCACGGCGTTGATCGGCATTCGCGGCTGCTGCCGGAGTTTTCTTGACTGGCGGTGCTGGCTTTCTCCGCTTCGATTTGTCATCCAGATTTTGCTTCATCTCTTCATCGGTTGGCGTTTTCGAAGGAGTACCGCCCTCGGGCACTTCAACATGCGCAGTCCAGAGAATGGCATTGAGAACGACTTTCCGAAAATTGTCATCCTGCCAGCTTTTATGGTTGTGCGCCCCGGTGAAACCGAAGCCCCTGCCTTTGCTGTCTGGTCGATTGTATGCCCAGGCGACGTGCTGTGTTTCGCCGTTAGCGACCGCCTTTCGGACATCGGGGTTTCCGCTGCGCGCGCCATCCGGGCGTTTCAGGGTTTCCGGTCCCGGAAGAGCAGAGAGAATCGGGGTGACGCCTTTCATTTCCGGCACAAACCTCATGTGATAATACCACTCGTCATCCAAACCAAACGGGGTGAGGCCCCGCGAGATCGGATGATTGGGGAATGTTTCGAAATTCGGTTTCCAGTGAGGGTTCACCGACCAGTTCAAATCGCAAAAGCCACCCATCCATTCGAGAAACTTTTTCCCCGGCATTCCAATCTGTGCCTCGGTTGCCCAGTGAATCATCACAACGCCCGTGCCATTCTTCATGAGAGCATCGAATTCTTCGAGCTTTGGATTGAGAAGGTGATTTTGATGCCCGGTGCAAAACACCACGATGGTAGCCGCATCTTCCAGAACCGACGGATCTTCGGGGTAGCCATTTTCGGGCAACACGATCGTTTCGACTCCGAGGTTCGCTTCCTTGAGCCGCTTCGCGAGAAGGATGTTTCCAGCGCGATGCTCGTGAGCACCCGGGCCATGACTCGGCTTTCCCGAAATGAAAACAATCTTCGCCGGATCTTCAGCTGATTCGCAACGCTGAGCTGAAGTGATTCCGATAGCGGATAGTAAAGTGACGAAAAGAAACGTTTTCATAAAATTAGAAGGGGGCGGAGAATTTGAAGTCGGCTTTCCAAGCGAGGATGCAGGTTGTTATTGGGTAAGGTTGGGATCGCCTGGTTTGGTCTCAAATCCTTTATGACGGTATCTCCTTCAATTTAGTCGGGGTATTGATGAGAGTCTTGGAACGGGAAGACAGGTTTTATTATGAATTGGCCATATAGGCTAATTATTACCGGAGGGAGGACTTGCTCCAAAATGGATAAGTTCAGGATCATTGTGCCGAAGCCGTGCTGGTAATTTCAATTCGATATGGCTAAAATTTCGGGAAATGATAATGGCCCGATTCTTCCGTAGTTCTCTCTTCTTTTCCCTCTTGTTTGTGGGCACGGGTCAAGCGGACGACCATTCTCCGTGGTCAGAGCGGTTCGTTGCACCCGCCGAAATTATAACGGATAGGGTTCGCCTCGAACCCTTAAAGCCTGATCACACCTCGCTGGATTTCGAAGCGGTGATGGGCAGCCGGAATCACCTGAGGAAGGCATTGCAATGGGGCGGATGGCCGCCGGAGGATATGACTCTTGCAGACAACCGTAAGGCGCTTCAAAACCATTGGAATGAATTTCAGAGACGGGAGGCTTATGCTTACACTGTTCTCTCGATTGACGGAGAGACTTGCCTCGGTTGTATTTATATCGAACCTCTTGTTTCAAACAAGTTCGCCTTGGACGTTGCTTTCTGGGTCACGGAAGATCAATTGGCGACGAGGCTTGATCATCACATAGCGAGAACTCTAATCGGGGAATTCGAATCGAGTTGGCCGGTGAATGAAGTCGAGTTTTCAATTCCGTCGCAGTATGAGAGAGGCATTGAGGTATTCAATGAATTGGGGCTCAAGACCAAAAGCCGGAACAAGCAGCTCACTGTTTTCGTTTGGAATCGAAAGGATTGATCATTCCTCACAACACGGTCAGCGCCCGCATCTCGTCGGCAGTCTGCGGCGGAGGCGGCGGCGGGGGAACAAAAAGCGCGGCTGGTTTTGAGGTATCGGATTTCGGTGGGGCCACTTCCTCTCCGAAAATGGGCGAAGGCGATGCTGCGAAGGTGAGGCCCGGAATTAGGCTGGCGGAGGTGACTCTGATGGTATTTGGAGATAGGAATTTGCTCCTTTTAAAGGTGGCTTATCGATGCGCCGGTTCGGATGGAAAATGAGAGAGGGCAGGGGAAGCGATAGTCATGAAAACAAGTTGGAGTTGAGATTCTATTGATCTCTATCCAAGCCCGGTGCTGACCTGAATCTTGCATTTTTATGGGGGATTCCCGGTGAGGGCGAGTGTGATCTTTTTAATGAGTTTCACATTTTCCGTTCCTTGAGATTTCCCCACTAGGTAAACAAAGCTTCGATCGGGTTCCCGCGATCGGTGATCGGAACAGGGCGATCGCCATCATAGAGATTCTTGCGATAGTTCACTCCCGCCGCGGCACAGATCGTGGCAAAGAAATCAGGTACGCTGACCTGATCTGAAACGGGGTTTTTGGCAAGTTCGTCGGTTACTCCGAAGGCGCCCTTGTGCGACAAACCTCCCCCGGCCAACACGCAACTGAATGCCTTGCCTTGATGAGCGCGACCGCCACGGACATCGAATTCCGGTGGTCGACCGAACTCCGTCGTAATCATGATGAGCGTCTTGTCGAGGAGGTGCTTTGATTTCAGATCCGTGATTAGCGCCGAGACAGCGGTGTCCAATTCCCGAATCAATACGTGCTGATCCAGGATCCCTTCGTGATGGACGTCCCAACCGGCACCATTCATGAAATTCAGGTTATGCGAAACCTCGACAAACCGAACGCCTCGTTCGACAAGGCGGCGACTGAGCAGACATCGCTGACCGAATTCACCGCCATATTGGTTTCGCAAGTCCGCTGGTTCTTCTCCAACCTGGAAGGCGCGATTG
Source organism: uncultured Verrucomicrobiales bacterium (assembly GCA_913058215.1). Classification (GTDB taxonomy): domain Bacteria; phylum Verrucomicrobiota; class Verrucomicrobiia; order Verrucomicrobiales; family DEV007; genus Arctic95D-9. The sequence goes on along the minus strand of CAJXQE010000020.1, from coordinate 19,732 downwards.
AACTCGGGACCACTGAGTCTGAGGCTTTCTTCAATCGCGGCATCGTAATTTAGCAAGCGGGATTCATCCGTCGGTTGCGCGTTCTGCTGCAGGACAGCGAGAAACTGTTCACGTCTCGATTGGCGGCCGGGTGTGATGCCATCAGGACGGGACAATCCTGCAGGCCCTTGACTGGTATCGGTAGTATACAGGTAACCCGCCTTCGGTCCAAGAAAGCCCGGTCCGCGGGTGACGTTGGGGTAACCAATAACAACGTAAGGTGGCGCACCTTCGCTGGCTGCACCGCGCTCGTGGGAAATGATCGATCCGATCGAGGGGTACGTAGCCGTTCCGCTGATGGGACGTCCCGTGTGCATACGATTGGTCGCCGCCGCGTGCTCATCGATGACGGTATGGTTTACGGTGCGAACGGCCGTGACGTGTTCCATCAGCGGTGCCAGGTTGGCGAAGTGTTCGCTTAACTGGACGCCTGGAACCGCAGTTTCAATTGAGTCGTAGTAACTACCCGGCTTTCGCGTTTTTGGATCTCCTTTTCGTTTCGGGTCAAAGGTATCGATCTGCCCCATGCCGCCGCCCAGCCAGATGGAGATGACATGTTCCGCCTTGCCCTGAATCAAAGGATCCGGTTCGGCGAATGCGGGAAGCGCGAGCCCTCCCACCGCGGCGGTTGTACTGCCGATAAATTGGCGTCTATTTAGATTTATGGAATCCATACGAACTCTCGATGATTGATTAAGCTCCATACCATGTCTTCAAATTTTTCACGCCATTCCGGGCGCAAACGAGGATCGGCTGGCGGACCTTTCAGCACTCTGCGTTCAACGGCATTCTGAACTTTCGTCGCTTCATGCCGTTGGTGATTGAACCACGTAATCAGCGGCAGCATTTCCGGTTTATCAATTGGACGAACTTCGGCAGCTGGAATCACCCGATTAGCGAATCCAGATCCCAGAGCGGCCGAGAACTGCTTCTGTTCTCCGGCAGTCGGTCTTCGTGCAAGAACCCGCAAGAACATCGTCTCCACCAATTCGTCTGGTGAAGAGGCGTTTACCGCGAGCCCGGACAAATTACTTTGGTTTGCGGCGCGGGACAAGGTGGTAACGAGAGTGCCGTTGGCGAGAATGCCGGGCTGGAGAACGTTCGGATCAAGGTTGCGTTGCATGATCGGTTGTTGGCGGGCGCCTTTCCAACCGAAGGCTTCGAGCACATCCGTGATGGTGCGTGCCCCGGGCAGCGAAAGGCTCGGCCTATCCCGTTCGTTATTGAGATCCGCCAGCATCCAGGCGCGTCGGGGAAAGCCCAGCGTTTGGCGATTGCTGAGCGGGCGCTTGCCGTCGTGAACAAAGGTCAGCTCGCCGATATCCAGCTGATTCCCTGTCGCGGCAAAGAGCGAGTCGACAACTTGTTCGGCACTTAATCGACGACGTTCCGGACCACTGAAGAATCGCAACCCGGGTGACGCCGTCAGATTCCCTTCGATGGCCTGCCGCTGATAAGCATCCGAAGTCAGAATCAAACCGATGAGGTAGTTGGCATTGAAACCGTTTGCGACAAACTCGTGTGCCAACCATTCCAGCAATTCGGGATGACTGACCTTTTGTCCTTCCCAATCGTGAATGGGCTCCACCAGGCCCGCACCCATGAGCCTTTTCCAGATCCGATTGACCACCACTTGAGCGAAGCGACGATTTCCGGGTGCCGTGATCAGAGCCGCCAGGCGTTCGCGGGAGTCCTTCGGATCCTGCATCAGTTGATCAACGGCGTCTCCGTCAGCCATTCCGGTCATCTTGGCGAAGCGCCATTTCGGAGGAACTTTTTCACCGGGTTTGAGCGTCACTTTGATGAGCGCCTTGCGTTCGCGATTCTCAAAGAAGCCGGCCGGAACCTGGCTCGTCTTGGGCGCGGCCACCGGTTTGCGTTCAAACATCGCCGCCAAGGAAAAGAGATCACGCTGCGTGGTGCTGTGATAAGGCGAGTCGTGACAACGCGCGCACTGAAGTTCGATACCGAGAAAGGCGGATGCCACGATGTGGCCTTTCGCCGCGAAGGGAGAATCGTTTTCGGCTGCCATGCCAAACCCGGCACTGCCCCCCTCATATTTTCCGCCCCGTAACAGGATCAGTTCCGTGATCATCCGATCCAAAGGCTTGTTGTCCCGGAGGGAGTCATAAATGAACCAGCGAAACGGCCCGGTCGATCCCTGGGATTGATTCAAGAGCGCAGGATTCTCCGCCAACATATCCTGCCATTCACCAATTCGATTGTCCGCGTTTCGTTCATCGTCCAGCAGGCGCTTGATGAGGTGCTCGCGTTTGTATTCGCTCTCGTCGACGAGAAAGGCGTCCGCTTCGGTAAAGCTCGGCGGAACTCCCACTGTATCCAGATACACCCGCCGCAGAAACGCGGCATCACTGATCAATGGTCGTTCGGCAATCCCGGCCGCATCGACCGGAGGACTTGGCCACGCCGCACCCCGCTCGATCCACTTCTCTAACAATGTAATATCGTTTTTGGGTAAGGGATCACCGGTCGGAGGCATCCGCTCGTCCTCGTCATCGCTGTGCAGGCGGAAAATCAATTCACTCTTCGTCGGATCGCCGGGCATCACGGCTTCCAGCAAGCGTTCCCGTGAATCCAGTTTCAATCCGCCTTTCTCTTTCTCGCCATGGCAGCGGAAGCAGTTTTCTCGCAGGAGCGGCAGGATCTTTTCGTGAAAATGCTCGGCCTGTTTTCGATTGGTGCCCGCACTTGCTGCCACTGCTCGATCGATTTTTGTCCGGACAAAGGCGTCGATGGGATGATTGATGCCATCAAGCTCCGGAACGGTCGGAGCTGGATTGGCGCGGGCCCACTCTTTTGCTGCAGAGTGTCGCTGTTTCCAGAAATCATTTCGACTGTCCGCCATCCTGCGTCGGTTCGAGTCGTCGAACTCATCCAGCGATTTTTCAATGCTGGCTAAGACCGGAACCACCGCCTCGTCAGTCAGAGGCAATCGATCGAGTCCTCCCGCCCTGAGGACTGAATAGGATTTTCCCTCTGCCGTCTCAATCGCCACGCAGAATTCCCCGGTTTCGGGCCGCAACTTTTCGCCGCCAACCACCAACTCCAAAATCACACGCGACGTTTTTCCGGGTTCTACTGTCACTTCGCCAAATACTTCCTGCTGGTGATAGCCGGCGATGCGCAGGCCCGGCAGGGGAGGTTTCCGAACGGGTGTTACCGGTTCCTCTCCATTTGGCGGCTGCACCGTGACCGCTTTGGTTCGGGCCACCAACTGCCCGTCAATCCACAACCGTCCCAAAGCCCGTGCCCGCAGCATGATTCGCTGTTTTCCGGGCGGAAGTTTTACGTCGGCGACCATCCGCACGAGCATGGGCACCTTCCAACTCTGGCGAATGCCCCATTCGTCGTGCCGCAGGGGAATGCGGGGTAAAATGAATTCGTCACCGACCCAGCGCATAAACTCTCCGTCATCCGCTTCGCCTTCATTCATCCATCGTGTCTCTGAAGGAAATCCTTCCGCCATGGTGAGCAACACGCGATCAGTAGGTACATCGTTGATCCGGGGCATCTCCTCCGGAATCGGTTTGGGTTGAGGTTTGAGATCCGGTTTGGGCGCCACGACTCGCGGGCCACCCACTCGCTTGAAACGCGCCGCCATCGTCTTGTCGTCCAATATCGCCCGATGCACCGCTACCGCATCCAGCCATCCCTGAAAGCTGCTGGCACTGTTTCCGTTTAGGGCCGAACCGATCCAGACCGCGTCATCGTCGACCACCGGCTTCACATTGGCCTCGCCACCCAAGTCCCAACGCCCTTCGCCCGGTTTCCCGTCGATCCAGGCACGAATCGATTTTGGATCCCCGAACCGATAGGCCACCGCAACATGATGCCAGCCGTCATTTCCGGCAAATCCATCATTCGATGTCCACCTATGCCACGCTGAGGTCCCGCTGCCCGGCTCGGCAGCAAAAAGAAAACTCAGGCGGACCGCATTTCCGGAATGGATCACGCGGAGCGACCAGTTCTGATTGTCTTTGCTGAAACCCGGACCACCGGTTCGTCCCTTACCAATGATATACATGGGCGAGCTCGATTTTGGTCCATCGAGTTTCACCCAGGCCTCCAGGGTAATGGGATCGTCCTTCCTGAATTTGAATCGACTGTCCTTCCCGGTATCCGGCAACATTAGCCGGGCACCGTTTCCCTCGAATCGGATGGACTGGTTCCCTTTGAGCAATAGGGGGAACTCTGGAGAAGTCGGTCCCGCTTCGCCGGACTTCACTCCGCCATGAGAAACAAGATTGAGCGAATCTTTCCCATCGAAGTCCCAGCGTGCCACCAGCGACGAATCTGCCTCGACGACCGCGACCGCAGTTAGAAATAGAACGCCAAGGATTGCTGTAAAGTGTTTCAACTACCCACGATATCCTGATACGACCGATCGTTCAACTGCCGCAAACAGGACGGAGAACATGCCGCGGTCGTTGTCGATTGGAGAACTTCTGACTAGATAATTGTTTGGGCTCAGATAAAAAAAGCATTCGACGATCTGTCGACTCTTCAAACTCAGGGGCGATTCTTACGGTTCTATATTCACCACACGCGCGACGGTGACCTCGTCGATCTTTGCCGGCCCTTTTGCGACTGCCCAGCGAATGTTATCGATGGGATGATTTATGAAGTCGTCCGTCAGTGTGAGCGGTTCCGAGTCGCCGGCATTGAGCAAGATGAGACTGAGGGTGTCGTTGTGCAGTTCCACCACGACTTCGAGGGCTTCATCTTTCTCCAAATCCATCGGGCGTGAAACATTGACGGCCTTCGGCTTGTTATCGCTTTGCACCGCGATGAGTTTTGGAGAGATCACGACCCGGCAGACATGGCCACGACCTTTTCCGTTCAAAGTGACAATGACATTGGCTGCTTCATGCAATTCGACTTCAAAGTAGGCGAACGCATGATGCCCTAAGGGAAGGTCCATTCCTGCCGTGGCGACGTGATTATCTGCGGGCAGTTCCAGGCCATGGATGACGCCATTCTCCACTTCGTATTGGCCTTTCAGGACGGACCATTTTGGCTCAAGCGCTTCAAGCGATCCACTTTCAAAATCGAAGTGGCAGAGAACCTCGGTGGTGTGTTCGTCTTCCCTATACTGCGCTAACACTTTCTTAGCCTCGGGGCTGATGGCAAGTTCGGCCTGCCACTTGATGGCGTGGGTGCGGTCAGTATCACTGAGGTCTGCGAGTGGGATTTCGTATCTTCGCCCGTTGTCCAGCTTCAGGGTGACGGAGGTTTCGCTCACAGAAAGGAGCTCCGCCTTGATTGTGCGCCCGTCTTTGTTCGTCCAATCACGAAGGGCATCGGCCGAGACCGGGAGGAGTGTCAGGAGAAGGAGGGCGACGATTGCCGCGAGGAGAGTGATCAGGGATTTGGATGGAGCCATGTTCATTGTAATATTCTATATTGATATCATGAGGCGTCGTCGATTCTACCGCCTTTTTTGAAGTTCCTCTGAGCTGCAGGAGTAAAATCACAATCTGTCTGCAAACTACCTGCCGAGTGATTTTTAATTATCATTCCATTGCCCGTCTTCCTCTGCCTATGCAGTCGGGTAGGAGTCCCTGTTATTTTTTCTGTTGACTCGCCTACCGATCGGTCGGTAGTATATCTCAGGTCGTTTATGAATATCTCAGACACAGCAAAACCGATGGCGACGCCGGCAGGACAGGTGCGCAATGAAGAGATCTTCCGAACGGCCGCGGAATTGATGGTGCAGAGGGGGTATTCAGGTACATCCATGGGCGATCTTGCCAAGGCAGTCGGCATGACCAAGGCGGGCCTCTACCACCACATTAGCAGCAAGCAGGACATGCTTTTTCAGATCTTGCAACACGCCATGGAGGGGCTGGAACGCGCAGTCATTGAGCCGGCGAAACGAATAACAGATCCGGAGGAACGACTGCGGGAGATGATCCGGCTGCACGTTCGCGGCTTGTTTGATCACGGACTGGAGTTCACGCTCCTCTTTCCCGAGAAGCGCCATCTCGAACCCGCCCAACAGCAAATTGTTGCCCAACAGATCGAGGGCTACCTGGCTATGATACGGGAGGCGCTACAGGAGTTGGCGGACGAAGGGAAACTCCAGGATCTGGATGTCAAAATCGCTGCAAGACACATCCTGCAGACAATTGCAGGGATTGCCCGCTGGTACTCGAAGGACTCGGGGATCACCGAGGACCTTCTCGTCGAGCAGACCGTGAACTTCAACCTATCGGCAATTCTCAAACACTAACACAACATGAAAGAATCTGACGATTCCAAGCGCGGCATGAGTCGCCGTGATTCACTTAAAGGAGCAGCCGGCGCTGGCCTAGGATTGGCGGCCGGGGCCTTTCCTTCAGCAAGCTCCGGGCAAGATAACTCAGGCCGGGACTTGATCCGAAAAGAAAACGCCAAACCCGGCACGCGCGATTGGCAGCTCACCAACACGCGCCAGCTCCCGGGGAAAATTAACAAAATCCTGCCCAACGGTCGCTGCCCCTGGATTGAAGGCTACTGCTCCGCCAACAGTGTCAGAGCCGGGGAAACACTGAAGGTCATGGTGAGCACGAACCCTGTCTCCGCTTTCAAGTTGGAGATCTTCCGGACCGGCTACTACAACGGAGATGGCGGACGCCTCATGCGGACTTTTGATTCAATCGAAGGCCAAACCCAGCCCGATCCTCCGGTGGGCGAAAACTATGTTCGCGAATGCAACTGGAAGCCCTCCGTCGAATTTGAGATTCCTGAGGATTGGCTCAGTGGGGTTTATCTGGGCAAGCTCACTGCCGAGAAGGAGAACCTCCAGAGCTACGTCATCTTCATCGTGCGAGACGGTCGTCCCTGCGACCTATTATTCCAGTGCAGCGATCTGACCTGGTCGGCCTACAACCGCTGGCCTGCGGACTACTCCATCTACACCCCGCATGGGAAGGGCTACTCCACCACCGGCGTGCCCAGTGGCACGGTGAGCTTCGATCGCCCCTACGGCTTGTTCACGCACCCCGTGAACAGGCTGAAGAAATCGGGCGGTTCCGGCGAGTTTTTGCCCTGGGAGTTTCCGCTTTCGTTCTGGATGGAACAGCACGGCTACGATGTTTCCTACATCTCTAACATCGACACTCATGCGGATCCTGAAGGCCTGCTGCGTGCAAAAGGATTCATCTCGGTCGGGCACGATGAGTATTGGACACAAGACATGTATCAGAATGTGCTCAAAGCCCGCGAGCAAGGCGTGAATCTGGCCTTCTTTGGCGGAAACTCGGTGCTCTGCGTGGTGCCCTTGTTGCCCTCTCAGGACGGCACGCCTTATCGTGGCGCGCGGCGCGAAGGCTGGTTCATGCCGGTGCCGGATGAGATTCCCGAGGCGGTAAAACGAAAACTTCTCAACCGTGACGACTTCGAGCTGAACATGGGGCCCGATGGCGCTCAACTCATGGGAGGACGACTGGACAAAGATCAAGAGACCGGACGCGGCATGGGTGTCGGGGACTGGACCTGTGCACTGCCCGAGCATTGGCTTTTTGCGGGCACGGGGATGAAGAAGGGAGACTCCGTCAAAGGCCTGCTTGGATGGGAATGGCATGGCGCCCCCGCCATGGATCTACCGGGAATGAATATTGTCGCGGAAGGCGATGCCACGATTAACGGAAAGACCGTGGGGCAATACAGCGCCACGCTCTATGATGGCCCCAAGGACAATGTCGTTTTTAACGCCGCCACTATCTGGTGGGCCAACGGACTATCGAGCCCTCCCGGACACGTGAATCCCGTTCGCCACCGAGTCGCTCAGCAAGGACCTGATGAGCGGGTTCAGCAGATCACGCACAATCTGTTCCGGCGGTTTATTTCGTGAATTCGTTTTTGTTTACACCACGGATAGACACAGATGAACACGGATCTTTTCGCAGCTGGTCGGGCATCCGTGTCCATCTGTGTTCATCCGTGGTTTTAAATCAGTAGAATTAAGATTATGAAAAAATATATCATTGTTTTTGGTATAGCATCGCTCTCAACCCCCGCTCTTTTCGGGCAGACGAAGACCAACGACCGTGGAAAGGTCATGGAAGCCGTCGTCGCAAAATACGACACGAATGAAGACGGCCAATTGGATGAAAAAGAACGGGCTGTCATCCTGAAGACTTTTGATTTGGATGGTAGTGGCGATCTGGACAAAAACGAAAAGCGGGCCGTAGCAAAAGCGGTTTCCGGTCAACCAAAGCCCCAAGAAGAGACGACCGCTCAGTCAAAATGGACGACCCCCGGTTTTCAACGGGCCAACACCCTGGGCGGCGGCAAGGCGGACGTTCCCAACGCGGGAGTCTTCCGGGTGTTCGTGCTGATGGGGTAGTCCAACATGGTGGGTGCCGCCAAGGCTTCGAATTTGGAATCTCCCTACACGGAAAAACACGATCGCATCAGAATCTGGGCCAATGGCAGGTGGGAATATCTGGTGCCACGCCAAAAGTTCGGGCCCGAAGTTTCTCTAGCTCAACAGCTCGCTGATCACTGGCCTGATGATACGATCGGGATCATCAAAGTGGCGGTCGGAGGAACGGGAATCAGCGCTTTTGCAAAGAACTGGACCGAGGAGCGGGCGAATCGAACTTTCGATGGAAAAAAGGGCCCGCTCTATCAGGACATGATCAACGCAGCGACCGAAGCAAAGAAAAATTCCAGAACTGAGTTCTCCGGTTTTGTCTGGAAACAAGGTGGCGCGGATGGGACACGAAAAGACACTGCCGATGAGTACTTCGACAACCTCCGTCAGTTGGTATCCGATATCCGCAAAGATGTAGCAGCACCTGAAATGCCTGCGTTCGTTCTGACATATGCGAGTGATGAGGATCTGAACAAACTATCCGCAGAGGGCACCGCCACCGGCAAACGGGCTCACCTAGGGATCGTATTGAAAGCTCAGAACCGCGCCGCCAGAGATATTTCGAAAACCGTAACCGTTCATCACGGAAAGCTACCGCTCGTAGATGCTGTGCATTTCAATCACGAAGGACAGATCACTCTCGGAAAGATGACCGCTGATGCAGTGGTAGCTTTTTACAAGAAAAACAAGCCAGCCATCCCGAAAGAGCCGTCCCAATGAAGCAAACGACTTACCTGTTTTTTGCAGTCACTCAAAACAAAGAGAGATCTAAATTATGAACCGTCTACTTGTTTCCATCACAGCGCTCACGGCGCTTTGTTCCACCATGCCAGCCATTGCTCAAGAAGGAGGGAGCGGCTTGCCCACAAAAGAGTACGTCTACAAGACGATCGGAGAGAAAGAACTGAAGTTGCATGTCGATTTTCCGCCTGGCTGGAAGAAAACCGACAAGCGCCCCGTCATCGTTTTCTTCCACGGCGGCTCATGGAAAGGCGGCTCGGTCAGGTCCTTCGCCGTCCAAGCCAAGTACTTCGCCAGTCGCGGTCTGGTCTGCGCCAACGTCGACTACCGGCTTAAAAACAAAGATGGCGTGACGCCCGACAAGTGCGTCGAGGACGCCCGCAGCGCCGTGAGGTGGGTGCGTGCCAACGCGGCCGAGTTTGGCATCGATCCTGAAAAACTCATCACTAGCGGCGGTTCGGCCGGAGGACACCTCGCCGCCTGCGCGATCATTCCCAAAAGCGTCGATGCCGAGGACGATGATCTGTCGATCTCGACGATCCCCCAGGCCATGGTCCTGTTTAATCCGGTGCTCTCCTTCATGCACGGAGGTCTCAGCAATCTGGTCAACGGCGATGAAGAAATAGCCGCAAAGATCTCCCCGCTCCTTTACGTCAAACCAGACACGCCGCCGTCTATCGTCATGTTTGGGACCAACGATAGATTAAAAGCCTTTGGCGACCTTTGGTGGGGCGAGGCCAATGAGATTGGCTTTCGAGCCGACCAGTACATCGCCGAAGGAGGGAAACACGGTTTCTTCAACCAATCGCCATGGCAGGAACGCACGATGATCGCCGCCGACGAGTTTTTGGCCTCGCTTGGCTACCTCGAGGGTGAACCGACCATCGTCGTTCCCACGGAAGGCAGCCCGATCGGGAATTTTGAGAAAGGCAGATGATGGTTGGATTAATTCGGGCGAATTCACCGGATCGCGATGTTTGAGCCGGAGCTTCAGCGCCGTTCTTAATCCTACTCTTCATCTTAATCTTAATCCCCGGTGCGAAGGGAGAGGCCAGGCGAAGATGGGGATTAAGATTAGGAGTAAGATGAAGATTAAGAAAAAGAGGATTAAAATGAAAACAAAGAGCCAAACAACAACGCTCGTTTTGTCCGTTCTATTGTTTTGCGTGACCGCATCGCACGCAGCCGAACAAACGAAGCAGAAGCCAAATGTCTTGTTCATCGCCGTCGATGATATGAACGACTGGACGGATACGCTGAAGGGCAACCCTCAGGCGAAGACCCCGCACATGGAGGCCTTGGCGGCAAAGGGCATCACCTTCACCAACGCCCACTGCGCGGCCCCCGCCTGCGGCCCCTCACGATCTGCGATCATGAGCGGGATCCTCCCTTCGACTTCGGGAAACTACGTCAACAAGAGCTCGCTCATCCACAACCCCATCCTCAATGAGTCAGTGCTCCTGCCAGAGTTCTTCCAACAGAATGGCTACCAGGTTGTTGGCGGTGGAAAGCTTTTCCATGGCTATCACTTCAACCACGAAGTTAGGGGGCGCGGTTTCGACGAATACTTTCCCAGCAAGACGCAGGACCTGCCGTCGTTCGAAGGGCTCAAGTTCACCTCCAAGCTGCCCCTGGGGGGATGGGGACCCCCGGCCGATTGGGGCCCCTGTCATCCGGACGTGACCGTGGACGATCATCCCGACGGCATCACCGCGAACTGGGCCTCGGAGAAACTGCTCGGAGGGAAACTGGAGGAACCTTTCTTTCTCGGGGCCGGCATCTTTCAGCCGCACCTGCCCAACTACGCGCCTCAGGAATATTTCGATCGCTTCCCGCTCGAGGAGATCAAGCTTCCGGAAGGTTTCCGGGAAGACGACCTCGATGATGTGCCCGCGGCTCATGCCAAAATGGCCCACAATCCGTGGCTGAAACGGATCAGGCAGACCGGTCAGTGGAAGCCGGCGATCCAGGCATACCTGGCCTGCACGGCCATGGTGGATGACCTCATTGGTCAGATCGTCGAGGCGCTGGAGGAATCCCCGTATGCTGATAACACCATCATTGTGTTGTGGAGCGACCACGGTTTCCAACTCGGCGAAAAAGGACGCTGGGGAAAATACTCCCTCTGGGAGCGGGCCACGCGGGTCAACCTCATGTGGGTGGTTCCTGACGTGACCACACCGGGAACGACGAGTGAGAGACCGGTGAACCTGCTCGACATCTATCCGACCCTCGCCTCGCTCACCGGATGCGAGCCCCCAAAAGGGCAGATGGAAGGAAAGGACCTCACGACTTTGATGAAGAATCCGGAGGCTGAGTGGGACAAGACCTCACTCACCGTATTCGGCTACAAGAACTACGGCCTGCGATCCGAACGCTACCGCTACATTACTTACGCGGATGGAACCGAAGAACTCTACGATCACAAGAGCGATCGATGGGAATGGCAGAATCTCGCCGACAATCCGGAATACGCCGAGGTGAAGCAAGAGATGCGCAAAGAGCTGCCCACGCATCACGAGCCTAACGGAGTCACCTATGTCCCGCCAAAGCCCAATTGGGGGCAGAAAAAAACCAAAGCAAAGAAATAAAACAAAAATTGAGCTGCCGGGACGCAACCACTGGAACCGGTCAGAGTTTCATTCTGAAAAAGATGTTTATGAAACAAATAGCATTCGCATTACTCCTGTCATTTTCCTCCATCGCTATTGGCCATGGGCAGCAGTCCGCAGGTGTTACCACTTTCAACTTTGAGCCCTTAGACAACGCACGAAATCGAGAAGTTCCAGTAAAGATCTATCTGAAACCGTCAACCGATCCTCAGCCAATTGTCATATTCTCCCACGGCCTCGGCGGTTCACGAGAAGCCAGTCCGTATCTAGGCAATCATTGGGCGGAGCATGGCTACATCGCCGTCTTTGTCCAACACAAAGGTAGTGATAGCAGTATCAGGAATGGCACTGGTCCGGGGCAACGCTTGATGGGATTAAAACAGGCTATCGGACTGGAGAGCGCCATGGCCCGGCTCGCAGATATTTCCTTCGTGATTGATCAGCTCGAGATTTGGAATGGCGACACCGATCACCTGTTGCATGGTAAGCTGGATTTGGATCACATCGGTATGGCTGGACACAGTTACGGAGCCAACACCACCCAGGGGCTGATGGGCCAGGCTTCGCGATTAAGGAAACCTTCAACAGACCCGCGTATCGATGCCTTTCTCCCCATGTCGCCCTCGGCTCCCCAAGTGATGACTCCTGAGCAGGCTTTTGGCAGGATCGATGCCCCGGTCTTGTGCATGACCGGCACCAAAGACAATAACCCAGTCAGCATAAGTATGACCCCAGAATCCCGCCAACTCGTCTATCAGGGGCTACCAGCCGGAGATAAGTTTCAGTTAGTGCTGAAGGACGCTCAGCATCATGCGTTCGCCGGCTCCGGCCAGCAGTCCATGTTTCACATCCCTCATCACCATCTAGCGATATCAGAACTCAGCACCCTGTTTTGGGATGCCTACTTGAAAGACGATCAAGAGGCGAAAGCCAAACTGCAGTCGGACCAGGCAAGAGAGCTTGCGGGTTTGATGGAGGGGGATGTCTGGGAGTGGAAGTAAGTGCCCGGTTCTTGTCCTGTATGAATTGAAGAAAAAAATAATGAAAAAAATAATGAAAAAGAAAACCATCTTGGGAATATTATCCGCACTCGCGGGAGCGTTTTCCGCCACCTCCGGTGCGGAAGAGATGCTGCCTGCTCTATCGAAACAAATCCTGGTCCAATTCCCCCAAGCCGATCGCAACGGTGACGGCAAACTGACCGGGCGTGAGTCGGCTGTCGTCGAAAAGGGGATCCTGCGAAAGTATCCCGAAGCGGATGCCGATGCGGATGGCACTCTCTCCCGGGTTGAACAAGTTGCGCTCGCCAAAAAACTGGGCGCCACGGACACGCCTGAGACACCGACAACAGAACCCTCCGTCACGACGCCGGAGCAACTGGCGGAATTCCTCAAGCAGTATCCGGAATCCGATGCGGATGGCGATGGCACGCTCAGCGAGAAGGAGGCCGCCGCCTATCGTAAAGCGCTGCAAAACAGTCGCGGACGGGTCGCCGGCAAGAGGGGCACCTTCGTCCCTGATCCCGGCTGGAAGGAAGAGACGTTTCCTGAGCATGCGGTCTGTTACCTCAATCCCGAGCAACTGATGACACAGTATGGCGGGGACTTTCCCAATCTGCCGAAGTCTGAAGATGGCGTGCTGAGAGTCGTCGGGACCGGACACAGCTTTATGAAGCCCGGTTACCTGGCGTTACCGCACATTTGTGAAGCGGCAGGCTTTACTCAACCTCTTTACACGCATACTGGCGGCGGCATGACGGGGAGCGCCCGTTACAAATGGGAACAGGAAAACGGGATCTTCGGCTTCGACAAAAGGCCGACACCCAAATTGCTGCCGGCGATCGCAAATGCCGGTTGGGATGCGATGATGTGGGGGCCCTATTCTGAGGATCAACCGGAATACTACAGCTGTTGGATCGATTACTGCCTGGAATACAACCCGGATATGAAGTTCTATCTGTCCGATGCGTGGATCCGGCTCTGGCCGTTCAACGGCGGTAAACCACCCGCGGATGAGTCGGAGTATACCCCTGAATTGCTCAGCAAGCTCGAAGCCGAAAAGCACGAAATGTTCAAGGGATTCATCACCAATATGCAGGAGGAGTATCCTGACAAAGTCTACATCATACCCACCTCGCTGGCCGTCACCAAGGCGGCGGTTCTCCAGGTAAAAGGAGCATTGCCTGGCGTCGAAAGCCTACACAAATTAGTCACCGGTGAAGAACGTTCCATCTGGAGGGATCACCGTGGTCATCTCGGGCCCGGGTTCGATCGTTTGGAAGGCTATGTCTTCTATTCGACACTCTACAAAAAGTCTCCTGAACTGATTGAAAATGAAATCAATTTTTCAGGAGATCGTCAGGGCTATCCCACCCCCGAACTGGATCAAGTGTTTCGAAAACTCGCCTGGCAGGCCGTGATCGAGAATCCGCTCAGTGGGGTGGTGGATAACGATGGAGACGGGATTGGCGATTTGGTGGAGTAGCGTTTCTCCAATCGTGGCTTCTGCGGCTCACGCTGCTCGCCCCACCCGGTTAGTGAAGCGCATCGGATAAATAACGGAGATACGGTCAGATGTGCAAAAATGGAATCTACATTCGAACTTTTGAACGGTGTCGAGGCCCTCTTCGACCACATGCCGAGGAGTCTCTTCTTTGTGAAGGACCAGCAAGGCCGCTACCTCGCGGCGAACGAGGAGTTGGTGCGCCTGTTCGGGGCAGCGAACGAGGCGGAAGTGATTGGCTGCACCGATGCCGATTTTCTGCCTGCCTACATCGCGGAGGGATATCGGAAGGACGACCTGCTTCTGTTCGAAAATGGCGTCACCATTCGAAATCGCGTCGAGTTGGTGACCCGTGGTGGAGTCGTCGACTGGATCGTCACGACGAAGGTTCCCATGCGCAACACCGCCAATGAGATCGTGGCTGTGGCGGGCCATGCCCGGGAATACCATGGGGAGGGTTCCGCGGCGACGATGCCGGAGGAATTGCGACTCCCAATCGCCTATATCCGGGAGAACTACGCCGACACAATCCTCGTTGTCGATCTGGCGACCGTCTCCGGGCGTTCGGTGAGCTCCCTTGAGCGAGCCTTTCGACGGCACCTCCATGTCACTCCCAAGGATTATATTCGAAAGGTCCGTGTTCATGAAGCCTGCAAACAGCTGATCCATTCCCAGGAACTCATAGCCGGGATCGCCTTTGAATGTGGCTTTAGTGACCAGGCTCACTTGACGAGGGAGTTCAAACGAATTATGCACACAACGCCTGCTGTTTATAGGAAAAGACACAGTAGTGAATAATTGGCCGTGCTGATTTTGTTCAAAACTTTGACGGGTAGCTTCAAGCCAGCAAGAGCCCTCTGGCCTAGAATGGAGCTCACTATGAACTCGATCCCTCGAAAGCGAATCCTCAACTGCATCGTTCTGGCGATGTTGGGGGCCGTATGTCCCATTGCCGCCGAGGAGGTTACTGGAGACTGGAGCTCATCGGACGGTATCCAGATGTTCCGGTTTGAGACGTCGGCTTTGAAGGGCAGGTTCGTCGCAGGAGATCAGCGCGAGTTGCCGCGCGGGTATGCACGGCATGGTTTGCGTGATTTGGTTTTCCAGCCAAGCGGCAGAGATCCCCACCCGCCGGTCGGCAAGGTCGGCGGCAAACGGCGCCACCAGGGCATATTGAATCTCTACCGCGTGTATTCCGCCACCGAATCCTTTGGCGCGTTGCGCGACGAAGATGCGGACATCGAGCAGGCTGCTGATGGGGCGACGTTGACCTGGCCCGCCAACGACCAACGGCCGGTGACCATTTCGGCGACCTGGAGGATTACCGGGCCGGCGCAGATTGACTTGAAGATCGTTGTTGATCCTGAAAGGGACATTGAGAATTTTGAGATCCTCGTCGCGAACTATGTGGCATTGGATCTATTCAAGGGGCTATACCTGAAGAATGATGGTTTGCCTGTCTTCAGTGAGACCGCCGTTCAAGATAATAACTACGGGTTTTACCCACTCCATGAGGAGGCACGAAAACCCTTAGCCAACTCTGGTCGCGTTCATTCGAGTTGGAAGTGGCCGTCATTCATCCCCGAGGACGATGCAGCGCTACCTCTGGCCGTGGCGGGAAATGATTCCTATGAGATCCTCCTGATGAGTGATCCGCAATCGACCAGCGCCATTTGCGTGACGCCGAATCGCGAGGACGGGGCGCCGCCGGAGACCTGGACCTCCACTGAGCAACATAGTGCCATGTATCTGAGTTTGTTTTCCCGGGACGTGCGCGCCGGAGAGCCGCTTGAGGCACACGCGCGTCTCGTGCTTCATGAGAAGCCCACTGAGAAGCCGTCGGATCCTTCGGAAGCGCATCAACGGATCTACGCGCGTTTTCTGGAAGACATTTCCGATGACGCCTCCGAACCCGCATCCTCAAAATCATCCATTCCAAAGCCTTTCCCGCAAAACCGAATTCGTAACTACTATGCGGAAGAGGCGCGACGTCTTCTCAGTCGTGGCGACCAGCCCTTGCCCGAAATCCTTCCGGAGTTCCCAGGGCTGGATGGCGGCAAGTTTGGGCATTGGGGACAGGGCGACGAATCGTTTTATACGGACGACCGGCTCAATGAAATGGATATGGGTGGAATGGTATCGCAAGTGGTGAACCACTTCGGGCAGACAACCGTGCGGGCGGTCGTTGTAGCCGTTGGGGAAGGTCAGGACGCCTCAGCTCTTTTCGATACCGGGCGATTGACGTTTACCGACTCCTGGCAAGGCGGGGAAGTGGTCTACGACTCAAAGCGTTTCGGAGTGAATAGCGGTGTGAAGCCGGGAGGCGAGCGCCTTCTCGATCTTGGCGAATCGGCGTGGACGAGGGAGGATGGAAAAGCGTTGGAGCGTCAATTTCTTGGCTCGTTTCGCAACGGAAAACGGGTCGTGTTCCACTACTCGATCGCTGGAGTCCCGGTTTACGATCAAGTCTGGTTTCACGACGGAAAGTTGACCCGCACGATGACGGTAGACGGAACGTTGGAGCCTGGAATCACTTTGAAATCGCCGCTTCCTCCGGACTACGATCAAGGAGAAACGAAGCGGCTGGCTCTTGGGCAAACGGCCCAGTGGAGCTCCCGCCAAGTGGTCACTCGCGGAGAAATGGGTACGGGTTCCGGTCCTTACGTGATCGATACGTTGACGATTCCCTACCGCGACGAGAATCCATTCGGGACGCCCTTCCGCGTGGGAGGTTTCGATTTTCTTCCTGATGGCAGGGCGGCCGTCAGCACGCTGATGGGAGACGTCTGGTTGCTCGACGGGATCAATGACAAACTTGATGAGCTGACATGGACGCGTTTTGCGGCGGGTCTCAATCAGCCGCTGGGACTGGTGGTCAAAGACGGCAAGATTATCGTCCTCGGTCGGGATCAGATTACGCGTTTACACGATTCCAACGGGGATGACGAAGCCGATTTCTATGAGTGCGTAACCAATGACTATCCCTCCGGTCCTGGAAACGCCTATCCCTGTACCTTGCATCAAGACCAGGATGGCACGCTCTATTGGTTTACCCGCGCAAAGGGGTTTCAGTTCACCCGGTTTGCTGAGGGCTCCAGACCGGAATCGGTCGCGACAGGATTGCGAAACACCAACGGACTCGGCATCTCAGCGGATGGCAATCTCCTGCTCGCCACAGCGCAAGAGGGAACCTGGACGCCGGCCACTGCCATCTTCGAAGTTCGCAAAGGGAGCTATCACGGCTTCAATGGGCCCAAAAAAGGCGTTGGGAAATACGGCTATGATTTGCCACTCTGCTTTATCCCGCGTGGAATCGATGGCTCTGCTGGCGACGTTGCCTTCCTGCCGCAAGATGAACGCTTCGGCCCGCTTTCGGGCACGGTCCTGGGGACCTCGCTAGTGGACTGCAGCCATTACCTCATTTTGCGCGAGGAAATCGGCGATCGGAGTCAGGGCGGGGTGGTTCCCTTGCCCGGCAACTTTCTATCGGGGGCTCATCGCTCGCGCTACAATCCGCATGATGGGCAGTTCTACGTTGCCGGTACCGCTGGCTGGGCAAGCTATTCTCAGGAGCCCGGGTCCCTGCAGAGGGTGCGATATCAGGGAGGAGAATTGCATCTTCCTGAGAGCGTGGAGACGCATTCCAATGGTCTGATCGTGCGTTTCAATACGGCGATCGATCCGGAATCAGTTTCCTTGAAAAACGCCTTTTGCGAACAGTGGAACTACTTGTATAGCAGCGGGTATGGATCTTCTGAATACTCAGTTAAGAAACCAGGCACCGTCGGGCATGACCCTGTAGAAATCCGATCGCTTCATTTGATCGAAGACGGTCGCGCTCTTTTTGTCGAGATACCTCAGCTTCATCCAGTGATGCAGCTGCACCTGTATTTGGAGCTCAAAACCGCTGCCGGTATTAGCTTTTCTCCGGATATCTACTATTCGATCATTCAGACAGGCGATGAGCCGTTTACGCGTTTTCCCGGCTACACGAAAATTGCTAAGGAAGCGTTCAATGACTTTCCAATTCCGGGAAGCTTTCCGCGCGATCAACGTCTGGTGGCTCAGGAGCGACTTGGCAAAAGCCTCGATGGCTTTGAGACGGCTGAAGTCAAATGCGTACCCGGTCTTCAATTTGAGCCGCGCCGCATTCGAATGCGGGCCGGTCGCCGGGCGGTCATTTTGTTGGAGAACGCGGATGTCGAAATGCCGCACAACCTGGTCGTCGTAGAGCCGGATCGCCTTGAGGCGATAGGCAAAGCATCCATGATGCTGGCCGCCGATCCCTCCGCGGTAGGGAAGCACTACGTTCCTGAAGATGACGGGGTGATTGCGATGTCGAGACTGGTGAAGACAAAGGAGCAATACTCGATTTATTTCAATACTCCCAAAGAGGCGGGAGAATACCCGTTTATCTGCACCTTCCCCGGACATTGGATGATCATGCGGGGAATCTTGGAAATCGTAGAAGAATAGTAATCTTTGTCGAAAGATTTATGCAATACGCGACGGCAATGAACCGAATTGAAACGACATACCGAACCAGGAACCCAGAATGAAAAAGCTCTGTTACATCATCACCCTTTCCGGCTTTTTACTATCCGTAAACAGTGCTGTCGCTGCGCCCAAAGTCGCTGGAGCGTCACGCGCCCCTAACATTATTTTTATTGTGACGGATGACCATGGCTTTAATGATCTCGAAGCGACGGATCTGCGCGATGAGGTAGATATGCCGAATATCCACAAGCTGACGAGCGGGGGTGCGCTGATGACGCAGGCCTATTGCACGGCGCCGCAGTGCGTACCGTCGCGGGCCGGCATTGTGACGGGGCGCTACCAGCAGAAGTTCGCGATGGAGCGCAATGGCGAAGGGCCGTTGCCGAAGAGCCAGCAGTCGATCGCCATGCGCCTCAAGCAGCTGGGCTATCAAACCGGGCATGTGGGCAAATGGCATCTGGAGCCCAATCGGCAGACCACAAAATGGTTTGAAGAGAACGGCTTCACCAGTATGGCCGACGCGCCGGCTGAAGCGGTCAATGCGCATCGCCCACAGGGATTCGGGTACGATGAATATGCGCAGGGAACCGGTAGTCAATACTGGTCGAACTTTGATGTGAACGGAAAGCCGGTCAAGCCGCAGGAAATCAACTACAAGCTCTATGAGAAAAGAGCCCACACGGATAAATTCCGCCTCCAGATTCAGACCGAGCTGGCGCTGAATTTTATTGAACGACATGCGGAAGAGCCCGATCCGTTTTTCCTGTATCTAGCGTATTACGGCCCGCACTCGCCGCTGGATGCTCCGGAGTCGCTGACCGATCAGGTGCTGTCACTTGAGGAGTTGGCTGCCAGAGGATACGACAACACAAAGAAACCGTATAAAAACCTGATTAATTTTGCGCGGCCTTACACCTGTCTCTTATACACATCTCCGAGCCCACGAGACCGAGGCTGATCT
>CAJXQE010000019.1 GCA_913058215.1 uncultured Verrucomicrobiales bacterium | reverse complement strand
AGATCAGCCTCGGTCTCGTGGGCTCGGAGATGTGTATAAGAGACAGGGTCACACCGAACTTTGATCGTTTGGCGGCATCCGGGATTCAATTCAACAGGGCATACTGTCAGCAGGCTGTTTGCGGAGCTTCGCGGGTGTCCTTGATGACCGGGCTCTATCCAACGAAAACGAAGGAGCATACTTATCACGTCGACGGATGGAGAAAGCGTCACGCGGATGTCCTTACATTGCAGCAACATTTCAGGAGCGAGGGCTATCGCACCGTTGGCATAGGAAAGATTTATCATGGTTCCGGAGGTCCCGGTGTCGATGAAAAGAACTGGGATGAGTATCTCAGTGTGAAAGGGAAGAACTACGCGCTCAAGGAAAGCGAAGCAGCAGCTCTTGCGTTTCAAAAGGCCAACCCCGGCAAAGATAAGAAGAGGCTCCGCGGTCCAACAACGGAGTCCGCTGACGTAGCAGACGATGTCTATACCGATGGAGCAAGGGCGGTCACAGCTGCGAAGAAACTGAAATCGCTGGCGAAAGAGGACTCTCCATTTTTTCTCGCAGTCGGCTTCACCAAGCCGCACCTGCCTTTTATTGCACCGAAGAAATACTGGGATCTTTACGAGCGGGATTCTTTTTCGATGCCGGACAACGCCGGGTTTCCTCCCGGATATCCTGACTACGCCCGAAATGTATCGGCGGGGGAAATGAAGGCCTACTGCGATTACGAGGGGAAAAAGCCGACGGATTTTTCTGATGAGCTCAACAAGCGTCTCCTTCACGGCTATGCCGCTTGCGTCAGCTACACGGATGCCAATCTTGGTCGAATGCTCGACGCTTTGGATCAATCAGGTGAAGCGGACAATACCATCGTGGTGCTCTGGGGAGATCACGGATGGAAACTGGGGGATCATTCCTCCTGGTGCAAACACACCAATTTCGAATGCGACACGAGAGTTCCGCTGATGGTCCGGGCTCCGGGTGGTGCAAGCAAGGTCAAGACGGACACGATGGTGGAGCTGATCGATATCTATCCGACTTTGTGCGATCTCAGTGGTTTGAAAATACCTGATCATGTTCAGGGGAAAAGTTTTGCCGGCCTCTTCGAAAATCCTGAGTCGGAGCATCGCAAGCATGCCTACACCGTTTATCCTCATGGGAAATTCATGGGACACAGCCTTCGCTACGGAGACTATCGGTACACCGAGTGGATTGATGAAAAGGGCAAGCTGGACGCCAGCATTCTCACCGATCTTCGCGCCGATCCCGGAGAAGTCACCGATGTGAAAGACGATATCTCTCACGGTCGGCCCTTGGGAATTTTGAAAAGGGCTCTGGCAGACCGGCGAAAGTCGTCAATCCAATAAAGTTCAGGGATTCGCTTTGTAGGAATAAAGGTCTGCATCCTTGCCAACAAAGCGAAGTCGAACCGGCTTTCCGGAAACGGCAGAAAGATCGGTGCCTTTTTTCCAGGTCATAGTTCGATCTACTGAGTCGCCAAATTGTTCGACACAGTCGTCGAGTCCAAACCCGGGAACGGGGGATCCATCCGGATTTTGAATTTCAAGGCGCAAACTTCCCGCTGCCGAAGTTGCAAAATTTACGCTCAAGGATTTTCCTTTCAAAATGATCGGCCGGGTGACGAGTTCGCCGCCTTTCCAGTTGGTGTGGAAAGAAACAAAGCCATCAAGTCGAAGAGTGTAGCGACGCAGGGCGCTTCCTTTCCCGTGCCAGTAATCTTCGGACGCGTAGAGGGACAATTCATTGGGAGCGCCGGGTGTAGACGATCGGGTTTCCACCGCATGCCAGGCCATGTATTGGTGCCCGTAATGCCAGGTTCCCTTTCGCTCAATTCCGGGTCGGAGAAAGGCTTCGTTCCAGCGTTTAAAATGAACGCCGTCGCGGCTCGCCATCACCAGCCCTTCCGTCAGAGCGTAGCCATATCGTTCCGTCGCTGAAGCGCGCATTTCCCGTTCTTTCGAATCAGGCAGGGCAGTCATGGAGCTGGTCGGCTTGCGTTCGACATAGCGGGTGGGGAATCCTAAGAGAAGATGCGGAGCACGCAGATAGGGCTTCACTTGATTGGTGTAAAGGTGCTCTGCCGGCGAGTCCTGATAAGTGAGGTCTTTCGCTTTACTCCAATTATCCAAGTCTTCGGAAGTCGCTGTTCGAATTGCCCGGTAACCTCCGGGTGCCCACTCTTTTTCCGTTGTAACGCCCTCGGTAAAAATTCTCCAGTAAGCCCGGTATTTTCCGAGCGTAGGATCCCAGAAAGCGAGGTTCTGGGAATCGAAAGCTCCTATGCCGCTAAAGATGGGAGCCTTGCTTCTTAGTTTCCAATGGAGTCCATCGGGAGACTGAAACACGAGCAGTCCGCTTTTTCCCGAGGATCGCACGACAGCTTTGTAGCGCTCCGCATCTGGTGCGGCCGGATTGTTGTCGCGGAAAACTGCGGGGTGTCCGGCATCCACTTTCAAATCTCCGAGGGGTCCGCTCACCATGACGATGTTGTTCTCTTTTGATCCCTTGAATTCATGGATTCCAAGCTTCGGTTTCGTCCAGTGAATCCCGTCTTTGCTTTCTGCATAGCAGCAAAAAAGTGGATGAGTCCCTGTATTGACTTTGCCCGGTGAGACATCCAGGTGCCAGGCTTTGTAATACATTCGGTAAATCTCCCCATCCTGAAAAATGCTGTGATATCCGGACCCGGTTCCTTCCCACTCCTCATCGTGATTCAGTGAAATTTCCTGAGAAGTTGGATGATGCAATCGAAGGCTTCCATCTCCTTCGATTCGATCAATGAGAGAGTCTTCAACGAAAAGTTCCCGGCGGTCATCAATGCGGGTTGGTGCTTCCTTTTCCCCGGCTGCAAAAATGACGCTTGAGCAAAGAATCAGTGAAGCGGGGATCAGATAATTAAAGGGAGTGAAATGAGGAGGCAGGATCAAACTCAAAAGATGCTTCATAAGGTCAAAGGCTATCCTGCAACTCTACCCGGCCACTATGGCGGATGTGCGTTTCCACTTTGGGAAAAGCTCACCGGTCGGGTGGGCGCGGAAATGGGGCCGCCGCTGCGCGAGCTTCTTCTTCCATGGCAGAGTCCCAGTAACCGTCGCGGAGGCATTGGGTCAGATACTCTCTGAGGAAAGCGGCGATTCCTCCCATTTTTTCGAACTGCGCCACATGAACAAGTTCGTGGACGAGCAGGGATGGGTTGGTTGCGTGGGAGGCCTCCAGAAAAATTCCGCGATTCACTGCCATTCCGGTGGGGGAGTCGACTGGAACCCGGGAAAGTCCGGCCATTAGTTTTAGAATCGGCGCACCGGGAGTCGGAACTCTGGGGACTGGGAGGACTCGAACGGTTTCGGGCTCGTCCACTCCTACCTGCCGGGCCCAGCCGAATTCCTCCTCAGAAAGGACACGCCCTTCACGGAGAATCACCGCCTCGTGCCGGCGAATCCACCAGACTCCCGGGGGAATCGCCAGATTGACAATCAGTTTGATCCAGAAACGCCGCATTTTTTCTAAACTTCTTGAGGCAGGATCAGGCTGCGCGCCACTTCTCCCCGCTCCATTGAAGCATAGGCTTCGTTGATTTGAGTAAGCGGCCAGGTTTTTGTGAGCAATGGCTCCAGCTCAAGCCCGCCACTTTTTGAAAGATTGATCAGTCGGGGGATATCGATGCGAGGGCGGGTCGATCCGTAGATGGACCCCTTCAGTGTCTTTTCGGCGTAGACGAGCGAGTTCACATTGATTTTGGCTCGGGCATCCTGGCGGGCAATACCAACCACGACGCAGGTCCCGCCCTTTTTTGTGACGTCGTAGGCCTGTTCCATGGGTTCCGGCAAACCAACGGCTTCAAAGGCAAAGTCGACTCCGATTCCGCCGGTCAGATCCATCACCGCCTCGACCGCATTGTTCTCTTTACTGTTGATGAAATGAGTGGCTCCGAGTCTTTCGGCATGCTTCTTTTTCGAATCAAAAGGATCTACGGCGATGATCTCCACGGCACCGGCGAGCCGGGCGCTCTGGATGATATTTAACCCAATCCCCCCTGCTCCGAAAACGGCGACGGTGCTGCCCGGTTCAACACAGGCGGAGCGAAAGACGGCTCCGTATCCGGTGATAACTCCGCAACTGATCAGCGCCGCATCCTGGAGCGGAAAATCCTGATCGATTTTGACGACCGCTCCCTCAGGCATCGTTGAGACCTGGGAGAAAGTGGAAACCCCGGCGTAATGTTTGATCGGATCGCCGCCTGCGGTTTTAAAACGGGTTCCGCCGTCGGGCATCAATCCAGTGAAGCGCATTTTTGTTCCCACATCGCATAAGGCCGGACGTCCGCTGAGGCAGTATCCGCAGAGACCGCAGGACATTCTCCAAATCGGAACCACTGAATCGCCGGGCGCAACCGAGGTCACTCCTTTACCGACTTGTTCAACGACACCGGCTCCTTCATGACCGAGAACAACCGGCATGCCGAGCGGAAGATCGCCTTTCATCACATGAAGGTCGCTGTGGCAAACTCCGGATGCCAGCATTCGCACCTGAACTTCTCCCTCTTTGGGATCAGCGACCTCGATCTCTTCAATCGAGAGCGGGCTTTTGGCGGAGTGAAGGACAGCGGCGAGAACTTTCATGTTGGTAGTGTAGAGTTGAGGACGTGGAGAGGCAACCTTGGGTAGAGCGATCTGTTTCTTTTCCCGTAGCCAAGGTGGCGATACTTTCGTAGCTCGACGGTCCGGAAACTTGGGGAGGCGTGGGCCTCTACGGGTTCTTCCAGACCTTGGGGAGAAACTCGCCCGCTGCTTTCCGTTTCCACCAATCGCCGGTGCGTTTGCGGCTTTTTCGATCAGTGAACTCGTAGTTGAAAAGCCGGGCCCGGATAAATTTTGGAGGCTTGTCAGGAAACGGGTTGTCGCGGAAAAGCGCATTCACCGAATCATCCCCGTCCAGCAGCTTCAGGACAAGCGACTGAAACCAGGCGGCGTTTCGGCTTTGGGGATGGAACTGTTTTTCCAGTGCGGCGAACCAGAGTTGCCAGGCGACGCGCGGTTGATGAGGGGCGACAAAGCGCGGGCGCTCGTCGAGTTTGTCCGGTTTCCATTTGAAATCGTAGACCCGCCACGTGATCCCATCACGGCTACCTTCGACAATGATTTCAGGCCGTTCCGTGGTCATTGTTCGGAAAAGCCCGTAGCCGCCGACGGTTCGGTATGGGGAAAGGGAACCCGCCAGTTTGTCCAGCCAGATCGGCGACAGGGCTTTTTTCAAAAGCGGGATTGGCGCGCGGTGCAGATCATTCAGGACAACTTGAACGTTCAAGAGTGCCACGAGGAGAAGAAGGATGAGCGGTGATGCAAAAAGAATTCGCAGGGGAATGCCGGACTTTTCGGGTGCCTTTTTCGGTTTCTGTTTTGGTAACTCGACCTTGAACCAACTCTTGAAAATTCCTGTTGGCCAAAATCGATCAGGAATCAGCGGCACACAGAGCAAAATCGTCAGCCAGTTGAAGAAGGTGTAATTACCCGTCAGCAGAATCAAAAACATCAATCCTGCCATTCCTATTGCGGCGATGAGTCGGGCTCTTTTTCCGAATAGAATCAAGAAAGGAAATCCAATCTCAAATGCATACATAGGCCAGAGGGAGAACTTATGAAACCAGACCGGAAGCTGATGCGCCCACCACGCCGTCCAGCATGGGAGCGGTTGAGTCATGTAGTGAAAAGTCATCGCCGTGTCCTCGCCCCACCATTCGGGGTTGGCATCCGTTGCCCAGGCGAGCTTTACCCAACCTGAGAAAAACATGAGTTTGGCGATGAGAAACCAGAAGCCGAATATCCCGACACGATTCACCAGGGAGAGCGATTCGGGATTCCGCCACGAGGTCCGAAATTTCCAGGGGGAAACAAACAGGGCGAGGAATCCAGCCTCCAGTAAAAGCATGTCCCACTGAAAGCTCATGAAGGCATTGCCCGTGTGGACAAAAGTCAGATAAATCGCCCACAAGCCAAACAGAGCAGGGCCCTGAAGGAATCCAAGTATCACCAGAGTCGCGAAGACACAGCCGATCAGGCAAAGCATGTGAATCGCAATATCTGATGCTCCGGTAATCCAGAAGAGGTTGGGCAATGCCGCAAAACTGCTTTTTCCCTGCGCCGTCAGATTAGAATCGACCACTTCGAGGAAATCTGCCGCAGGAACAAGCCCGTTCTCCCCTACCAGCAGGATCGCCTGACTCCACCACGAGAGAATCGCGATCAGGTAGATCAATCCGAGACCACGAACCAGCAGACTGCGCGAAATTCGGTATTCCGTGAGCCATTCGGAGAAAAATCTATGCGAAAACGTCCCTGCCACGTTCTTTTAATAAGCCCCTTCTGCCTTTGCCGAAAACGGAAAATGGCCTTATCTTGCGGGGTTCTGTATTTTTTCGAAAACCCTTATGGCTTCTGAATACGATTGGCATCCGGCCCCAGCACAGGGTTCGGTCTTCAAAGTGGAAACCCGCAACGTTGGTTGGTGGGTTCTGCTGGCTATCTTTGTTTCGGTGATTATTCACATGCTTCTCTACCTCGCGCTCGGGGCCATTCGGCAGCAGAAGAAGCTGGAAGAATATACGGAAAAGATCATTCCCTTGCGAGGTGACAAGCAACTTTCGATCGATCCGAAAAAGCTGAATGAGTTGCTCGCCGATTCGACAATCCCGGAAGACCGGCCTGACATCAAGCCGGAGAAACTCTCCGATATGGACACGATCGACAAGTCACTCGACGAGTTTGATTTAATGGAGAAGATCAAGGAGGAGGCTATCCGCCTGGCTCCGATTGAGGCTCCTCAGATTTTTTCCGGCGAAGCTCCGAAAGTTCCCAGTCAGGCACTCGACGTCGCCAGTCGCGATCTCCAAATCTCTGCCGGAGATATGTTCTCCAAGGACATCAACGACATGCGGAACAAGTTGGTCGATTCTTCGGCAATTGTTTCCGCTGATCAGCCGATCCTGGAGTTGAGTCAGTCCGACGATGTCGGAAAAGGCGTCGACACGGATGAGTTTTTCAAAAATGCGGTATCCAAAGCCTTCGGGACTGAAGCCGATGAATTTGTGAAAGGTTATTCCACACTCGACGGATTGCTTGGCCACACAGGAGGTCTCCCATCGGGTGAGGAGAAAATTGCTTTGCCGACGGATATTCTTTTTGAGTTCAATGAATATAAACTAAAAGAGCAGGCCCGTCTCAGCATGATGAAGCTCGCCTTTCTCGTACAAACGAATCCGGATGCCCTGTTTGTCATCGAAGGCCACACCGACAGTATCGGTGGCGTAGAATTCAACAGAGACCTCAGTCTAAAGCGGGCCTCCGCGGTGCGGGACTGGCTTCAGCAGAAGCTGCGGATCGAAGCAAAGAATATTCAGGTCGTTGGGATCGGCAAAGATCGGCCGCTCATTCCCATCGCGGGAATTGAAGATGATCGCGACGCCCAGGCGCTGAATCGGCGAGTGGAAATTGTCGTGAAGTCACCTTGATTCTTGCTGTCACAGAATTGGCAGTCAAAAGCGAAAAAGGTTCTGGAACAGAAAATCTATTGCTTATATTGAGCCATTTTGCGGCTATAGAAGAGCAAGATAAAGATTTAGAAAACGAGCAAGAGTTTTTATGAGCAAACCCTCTTCAATCGATGAGTTGACCCTCCTGGGTCGCAGCGAAAGCCAACTGCCGGAGTCGCCGGACCAGGCAAATCTCGAGACCTTTCCCAACCGGAACGAGAAACGAAACTACCTGATCGAACTCGACAATCCCGAGTTCAGCTCGCTGTGTCCCGTCACTGGGCAACCTGATTCAGCGCACATCAAAATCAGTTATGTCCCTGACAAAATCTGTATGGAGACGAAGTCGCTGAAATTCTATCTCGCCTCTTTTCGAAACTACGCAGCATTCAATGAAGACGTCGTGAACCGGATTCTCGATGATCTCGTTTTTGCCTGCTCGCCGAGAAAAATGACAGTTCGAGGTCAGTTTGCTCCACGAGGAGGAATTCGACTCACTGCCGAAGCTTCTTATCCTGAAGCGGGATTGTAAGAGAGCCGAATGAAGGTCGTGGTCCTCGTCAGCGGCGGAATGGATTCTGTCACCGCTCTTTATCGGGCGGCGAAAGATCACCAGGTCGTTGTTGGTCTGAGCTTCGACTACGGGGCCAAACACAACCACCGCGAAATTCCTTTCGCAAAATGGCATTGCGATCAGCTGGGAATCGAGCACCAAACGGTGTCTTTGGCTTTTATGGATCAGCTTTTTCAAAGTGATCTCCTCAAGAGCGGAGGAGAGATTCCCGAAGGTCATTACGAGCAGGAAAACATGAAGCAAACGGTGGTGCCGTTTCGGAACGGGATCATGCTTTCAGTAGCTGCCGGGTTTGCTGAAAGCATTGAAGCCAACGGTCTTGTCATCGCTGCGCATTCGGGCGATCACGCGATTTATCCCGACTGTCGCGAGGATTTTTTGAAACCAATGGCGGATGCCATTTCCGCAGGGACTTATGTCGATCTGGAAGTGTTGCGCCCTTTTGTTGAAATGCGGAAAGAGGATATTGCGACGGAAGGAGCAGAGCTCGGTGTCGATTTTGCTCAAACCTGGTCCTGCTATAAAGGCGGGGAGGTTCACTGCGGAAAATGCGGAACATGTGTCGAGAGGATTGAAGCGTTTGATCTGGCGGGGATTGTGGATCCGACGGTCTATGCGTCGGGCGAATAAGCACAAACCGGGTGGGCTTTGAAAGCGACTGCGGTACTTGCCTGATCGTCTCCTCAGAACAGGCCCGGTAATTTTTTTCGCAACCCTTTGCGATGTGGCCTGTTTATAGATCTATGAATAAGTCCACAGTTTGTATCCTTGTTAGTGTTTTCTCCCTCAATGTTTCTTCGTTCGCTCAGGAAGGCGAGCGCAAACGCCCGGAAGGAAGTCGTCCTCCAAATCCGATTATGGAGGCGCTTGATACTGACAAAGACGGTTCCCTTCAGCAGGGCGAAATCGACATGGCAGTGGTTGCTCTCCGCAAGCTGGATAAAAACAAGGATGGAACGCTCTCGGCTGATGAACTCCGACCTGCAGGGGGTCCGTCAATGAGTGGGCCCGGTGGCGGAGACCGCCCCGGTGGAGGAAGAGGTCCGAGCATGGATTTTCTCGATAAGGACAAAGACGGAAAGATCAGTAAAGAGGAAGCGCCCGACAGGATGAAAGAGCGCTTTGCCCAGATCGATACGAATGCCGATGGATATGTTGATAAGGCAGAGATGGAGAAATTGATCGCCCGCTTTCGAGAAATGGGCGGCAAGGGAAAAGGAAAAGGCGACAAGGGAAAAGGCGACAAAGGTAAGGGTAAGGGAGGCAAAGGTGCCGGTGGCGATGAAGATCAGGGCGGCGGTGTGAAGCCAAAGCGCCCCGCTGTCGAAGAATAAGAATCGTCACTCCGATCCCGTTCCCCATTCCCGAAATGAAACTACGAGCAGCAATCCTCCTGCCTCTTCTGGCCCTGTCTTCAGGATTTGGTGATGCAGCTGAATTGACACCCGAAGAAACCAAATTCTTCGAGGAAAAGATTCGCCCGGTGCTGGTGGAGAATTGTTATCGTTGTCACTCGTCCGGTGAGAAAATCAAAGGGGGTTTGTCTCTCGATACGAAGGACGGAGTTCTGCTCGGAGGCGACAGTGGACCGGCTCTCGTCGCCGGTGATCCGGATAAGAGCCTTCTTTATACGACTACTTCCTACACCGATCCCGATTTCGAAATGCCTCCGAAAGAAAGGCTTTCGTCGGAAGCGGTCGCTGACATCAAGCGATGGATCGAGATGGGGGCACCCGATCCCAGGGTGACCGAGATTTCTGTGGTTAGAAGTGAGATTGATATCGAGAAAGGGCGGGAGTTCTGGTCCTTTCAACATCCGGAGAAAGCAGATCCTCCTGCAGTTAAGAATGCCGACTGGGCAAAGTCGAATGTGGACCGCTTTGTTCTCGCAAAATTGGAAGGTGCCAAGCTCAGTCCGGCAGCGGATGCAAAAGGGGACGATCTACTGAGACGACTCCATTTCGATCTAATCGGAATGCCTCCGCTGGTTCATGAGATCAAAAAATTCGCCGCTGCCTGGAAGAAAGATCCGGAAGCTGCCTATAAAGCTAAGGTCGACGAACTGCTGGCCAGCGAACGTTTTGGGGAGCGTTGGGGACGGCACTGGCTCGACGTTGCCCGCTATGCAGAGTCTACCGGCATGGACGTCAACATGAGCTTTCCCAATGCCTGGCGTTACCGCGACTATGTGATCGATTCTTTCAACAAAGACAAGCCCTATGACCGTTTCGTAAAGGAACAGATCGCAGGCGATTTGCTGCCGGCCAAAACGGACGCAGAGTGGCAGGAAAATTTGATCGCCACCGGGTTCCTCGCTGTAGGTCCCAAGAGTTTGATCGAGCGGAATCCAAGACAGTTTACTCTCGATGTTGCGGATGAACAGATTGACGCAACCACCCAGGCAATCCTTGGACTGACGGTTTCCTGTGCCCGTTGTCACGATCACAAGACCGATCCAATTCCGACGACCGACTACTACGCAATGTCCGGGATTTTTCAGAACACGATGACGCATTTCGGAACGATCAATACAGTGCAGGCGAGACGGGCGACCAAGTTGATCGAGCTTCCGCTATCAGATACGCCGACGATGTTGGAGAACTCACCCGAAGAGTTGGCTCAATTAAAAGCGAGGCTCGCTGGTCTTGAAGGTCAAAGGGAGGAAATGATCATGGAAAATCGCAGGGCCCGGATGTCCGGCGAGACTGCCGGGAATAATATCCAGCAAGTCATTCGACTCCGTTCCCAGACTTCTGTGTTTCAGGCGCGGGTAAATTCCTACGACGAAGCCGGGAATCCGATTCCCTTTGGGATGGGGGTTCAGGAGAAAGCGGAAATTGTCGATGTGAATGTGCTCGTGCGGGGCGACGTCAACAAGCCCGCCCAGACCGTGCCGCGCGGATTTGTTCAAGTGATTGATATCCCGGAATCCGGTGAAACGATTCCCGATTCCGCCAGTGGTAGGCGGCAATTGGCCGATTGGCTATCCTCTCCGGAGAATCCGCTGACCGCCCGGGTCATGGTCAATCGTGTCTGGTCTAATCTTTTTGGGCAGGGGCTTGTCACTTCACACGACAATTTCGGGGCGACCGGGCAACTGCCAAGTCATCCCGAGCTGCTCGATACCCTGGCGGTTGAGTTTGCGGAGAATGGATGGTCTGTCAAAGATCTGATCCGCGATTTGGTGAATACCCGAACCTACCGCATGAGCGCAGACTTTGATTCGGCTGCCTATTCGCAGGATCCCGACAACACCCTTCTCTGGAGACGAAGTCCTGAGCGCCTCGATGCGGAATCTCTTCGCGATGCCATGCTGACAGCTTCCGGTAGACTGGATACTGAGCGACCACTCGGTTCCATCATTGGAGAGCTCGGAGATGCGGCGATCGCGCAACGGGCTGGATCTGATGTAGTAAACAGGGCGGTCAACTACCGGTCGGTCTTTCTCCCTATCGTGAGGGACGGCTTGCCCGAGGCGCTGGATCTTTTCGATGCCGCAGATCCCAATCGGGTTGCAGGTGATCGCGACGAAACCAACGTGCCGGGTCAGTCACTTTATCTGATGAATAATTCCTTCGTGCTCAATCAAAGCAAAGCGCTGGCGGATCGCTTGTTGGAAAAAACTGATGACTCGAGCGCTCGAATCACAGAAGCTTTTCTCGCCTGTTACAGCCGTGTGCCCAATCGGGCGGAGATGGCTGCTTCGCAAAAATTTCTCTCTGGTTTTGCCGCAGGCGATGAAGGCAACCCCGACCGTTTAGCCCTCGCTACCTTTTGCCAATCCCTCCTCGCTTCCGCCGAGTTTCGTTACCTCAACTGACTCTGAATTCCTATGATCGATTCTCCTTTTTCCCGAAGATCCACTCTCAAAACTCTTTCCAGCGGATTTGGCTATCTCGCTTTCGCAGCGCTTGCTCAACGGCAGGCTATGGCGGAATCTGTCCTTGCCGGAAAGGCCGGGCCGCTTGATCCGAAATCCCCTCACTTTGTGCCCCGGGCCAAGCGGGTGATTTTTCTCTCCATGCAGGGAGCTCCTTCGCATCTCGATACCTTCGACTACAAGCCGAAGCTGAATGAGGACAACGGTAAACCCGGTGCTCATGATACCAACCGCGGAGCGACTCTTCTCGGTTCGCCCTGGGAGTTTAAGCAACATGGCCAGGGTGGATTGTGGATGTCGGAGCTTTTCCCGAATCTCGCCAAACATGCCGATGACCTTTGTATGCTCAAAGGTATGCACACTGACATGCCGAATCATCCCCAGGCACAGACGCAGATGCACACGGGAAATTTTCAGTTCGTTCGCCCCTCTCTCGGTGCCTGGAGTCTCTACGGGCTCGGTACGGAGAACACGAATCTACCCGGTTTTGTCACCCTGAACCCCGGGAGAAATGCTCAACACTTCGGTAGCGCATTTTTGCCCGCCATTTATCAGGGAGCGAAATTTGGCGGAGCATCGCGTGGTCGGAGAAATGCGCGGAGAGCCGATCAGGCAGCCATCCCGAACATCAAGAATCCGGACCTTTCTGAAAAACAGCAGAGGCAGCAGCTCGATTTTATCCAGCAACTCAACGCCAACAAACTCCGCGAAGACCAGCATCACCCCGGTGTGGAAGGGGCGATTGAATCCTTCGAGCTCGCCTTCCGGATGCAAGACACTTTGCCCGAGGTCATGGACCTCAGCGGGGAATCGAAACAAATGCTCGACCTCTACGGAGTCGATGGAGGTGATACGGATTCCTTCGGACGCCAGTGTCTTCTCGCGCGTCGTTTTGCGGAATCCGGAGTTCGTTTTATCGAGATTTCGCACGGAAGCTGGGATCATCACCGGGCACTGTCCGAAGATCTCCCGGCCCGTTGCAATGAAATCGACAAGCCGATCCAGGGGCTTCTCACTGATTTGAAACAGCGCGATATGCTGAAAGACACTCTCGTGATTTGGGCGGGTGAATTTGGCCGGACACCTCACGGTCAGGGCGGCGACGGGCGCGATCACAATCATAAAGGATACACCACCTGGATGGCGGGCGGAGGCGTCAAAGGCGGCTTTTCCTACGGTGCGACTGATGATCACGGTTACGAAGCGGTCGAGGGGAGAATGCACATCCACGACTGGCACGCGACCATCCTGCATCTGCTGGGATTGAATCATGAGAAGCTGACCTATCGCCATGCGGGGAGGGATTTTCGGCTGACAGATGTTCACGGAAACGTTGCGCAAGAGATATTGGCGTGAATTATCCGCCTGAATTCTTGACCCAATTTACTTGAAGTTTCGATTGGTTCGTCTTATCAAAATACTATGAGCGACGAACCATCTGATACACCACCACCTATGGACAATGACGGAGCCGGCGACGAGCCAGCCCCGACACCTCCAGCTGAAGAGACACCTGCTACTGCTGCACCTCCCACCGGCGGGATCGCAGTTGCTCAGGGAACACTCTCCGAAAAGGACGATAAGCTCTTCGGGATGCTCGCTCACATTCTTGGAGCGATAACCAATTTCCTCGGGCCACTCATCATTTGGGCAATCAAGAAAGATGAGAGTCCCTTCGTGAATGATCAGGGTAAAGAGGCTTTGAATTTCCAAATCACTTTGGCAATTGGACACGTTGTCAGCATGATTCTTGGTGCTGTCACCGGTGGTTGTGCCAGTCTTATCATCAGTCCGGCTGTCTGGTTGGTGAGCGTTATCTTCGGAATTATTGGTGGGATGGAAGCCAACAAAGGCGTGGTATACCGCTATCCTTTCGCACTTCGTCTTATCAAATAAGCGAGCTGACTCTCCAGATTCCTCCTAATTTCATTGCTGGAAAATGGCATCGCATAAGGGCCTTCTCGGCCTGAACCCTTCGCAGCGTCAAGCTGCGGAGCACATCCATGGGCCTGTCCTGATTCTCGCCGGAGCGGGAACCGGGAAGACCCGCGTGGTGACGACCCGGATCGCCGGGATGGTGTACAATGACATTCCTCCGGAAAACATCCTCGCGGTAACCTTCACGAACAAGGCTGCCAATGAAATGCGGGAACGGGTCGGGACGATGATCTCGCAGGAGCAGGTGGATAAAGTCACCATCTGCACCTTTCACAGTCTTTGCGTCCGCATTCTCCGAACCTGCATCGAGCGGCTCGGTTACAAGAAGAATTTCACGATCTACACCCAGAGTGATCAGATCGGATTGCTGAAGCGGATCATTGTCAGGAAAATTGGCAAAGACGAGAGCATGGACGCCAAGATGGCGAACTCGATGATCAGTCACGCCAAGAATACCGGCGAACCGATCAGCGATCGTGAAGACTCGCTCATCAATGAAATCTATACGACCTACAACAAGGAACTGAAGAAATTCAACGCTGTCGATTTTGATGACCTCATGATCCTGGCGGTGAAGGGCCTCGAGGAAAATCCTGACATTTGCAAACAGTGGGAGCGAAAATTCCGCTTCGTCATGGTCGATGAGTTTCAGGATACCAACAAACTGCAGATGCAGTTGCTGAAAAATATCATTGGCAACACCGAGCAGAATATCTGCGTGGTGGGCGACGATGATCAAAGTATCTACGGATGGCGCGGGGCGGACATTACTAACATTCTCGACTTCGAGCGCTTCTTTCCAAACCCGGTGATCGTGAAGCTGGAGGAGAACTACCGTTCCACCAACCGGGTTCTCCGTCTCGCCAACAGCGTCATCAAGAACAACCTCGACCGCCGCGAAAAGACGCTCTGGAGCAGTCGAGGCGAAGGGGAAAAGATTCGCGTCGTCTCCATGCCCGATGCTGAAAAGGAAGCCGAATGGGTGGTCCATGAAATTCTCGAAGGTCACCGCATTGACCGTCGGAAATATGACGACTTTGCGATTCTCTTCCGGATGAATACCCAGTCCCGGGTGATGGAGGAACAGCTGCGCGAAAACGAGATTCCCTACAAAGTTATTGGAGGTCAGAGCTTTTACGAGCGCCGTGAGGTGAAAGACATTCTCGCCTATCTCAGTGTTTTTCTGAATCACGAGGACGACGTCAGTCTTCTGCGCGTCATCGCAACTCCACCTCGAGGCATCGGTGATGGAACCATTGCCATGGCGATGCAGTTCAGTATCGATCATGATATGAGCATTTTTCACGCGCTCAACGATCTCGAATTTCTCGGATCCCTGACGACGCGCGCCCAGAACGCCATCGCCAAATTTACCGATTTCCTCAACAAATACAGCGACGTCGTTCACACCAAGGGATCGAACTATCCCGCGATGACTGATGAGTTGATTAAGGAAACAGACTACATTGATTACCTGAAGCGGAACTGCAAATCCCCCGAGGAGGTCGACCTGCGCCGTCGCAATATTGCCGAGTTGCTCGAGGGAATGAACCGTCATTTCGAGAAGTCGAAGCGTGGTCTCAAAGGCTTTCTCGACAGCGTCTCCCTGATGCAGGACAAGGAGGAGGATAAAGATAAAGGAACCGGCGTGTCGCTCATCACGATGCACGCCGCGAAAGGCTTGGAATTTCCCGTCGCCCACATCATCGGCGCCGAAGAGGGGATTCTCCCTCACTCAAGATCGACCGAAGAGGGGACAAAGGACGAAGAACGACGCCTCTTTTACGTCGCCATCACACGAGCGATGGAGGAACTCACCATCACCTGGTGCCACAGCCGCAAGCGATGGGGCGACAAAATGCCCTGCCAGGCCAGTTCCTTTTTCAAAGAAATGTCCAAAGAAGAGATCGTCGAAACCAGTTTTGAAACTCTTGACAAAGAACCCGTCTCCGAAGACTTCGCGACCGACTACTGGGCGCGGATGAAGGAGATGCTTTCGGGTTAGTGGTGCGGGTTTCAAAAGCAATCGCCGCGGTTCTGGTGACGCCGGAGCTTCGGACTCACCGGGCGGGGCGGTTTACGATCTGGACTGGATGGTTCTCAAGTGAGTCATTCTTTCGCCGAAAGATGACCAACCACTGCTTTCAATTGCACACACGGTAGCAGGCCTGGTTTCACCTATGGAGTATTGACAATGTCTGTATTTTTTAGCTAGACTTTCCGGGCTGAGATATTGCAGGGACGTACTCGTGAATTATCTTCCAGGTCATTCGTCTTTCTCAGACCCGCAAGTACCGCCTCGAATCCTTCATCCACTTTCCAATGAAAAAACTTCTCTCTCTCCTGGTCTTTGCCGGACTTTCTGTTCAGTCGGCTGGCGCCATCGACATTGTGGTGGATTACACCTACGACTCGAACAACTTCTTCGATACTCAGGCGAAGAAGGATGCGATGCAGGCGGTGGCGGACCGCTTCAGTCGAATTATTACCAGCAGCCTTGCCGCTGTCGCCCCTGGTGGAACCGGCTCAGGTACATCAGCAGGTTGGAGAATCGGATTCACTCACCCGGGAAATGGAAACAGTTTTCAGGTCAGCACGGCTGCGAATTCTGCGGTAGATCCTTTAAGCGCTAATCCTGCGGATATTTATGGGTTTCCCGGACTGACTGCGGATACCTGGATTCTCTATGCGGGTGGTCGCCCCCTTGGTTCAAGTGGGGTTGGGGGATCTGCGACGGGATTGAATTTCACATCTACCTTCAACGATATTAATGGACCGATGCACCGGGGATTCAATGACAATACTCCCGGGGACACCGTGGGGGACCTGCCGCGCTGGGGTGGATCGATCTCTTTTGATACCGGAAGAACCTGGCATTTCGATCTGACGACAATTGCTCCTTTCAGTTCATCAGATTTCTACTCGATCGCTCTTCATGAGGTCGGTCATGCTCTCGGGCTCGGCACCTCCTGGAATCAGTGGCCGGGAGCGGGAACATCAACCTACACGGGAGTTAAAGCGGTGACCGCATTGAATGCGGACAACGGTTCAGCTGCAGCGAGTCTCAGTTTGCAAGGGGGGGGAAACAATCACTTCAAGGATCAGACTCACGATTCCTTTGTTTTTGCCAACGGCACTCCAGCCACAGTCGGGGTGGTACCCAACGGGGTATTGCAGGATCTTCTGATGGAGCCGATCGCGAATTTCGGAGGGCAACAGCGCCGCTTTGAATTAACCAATGTCGATGCAGCAGCCTTGCGCGATCTTGGTTGGGAGACCTTGAGCGGTGCGGTTCCTGATCCGAGTTTTCAGCCGGACAATACTGTTGGGAAGAATCTTCTCTCTGCAATTGGGAGCAACATTTACAACACAACGGCCGGTCAGACTTTCAATTTGGTTTCCAAGAAAGCGCGCACTGTGCGAGCTGTGGTCGGGGTGGCCAGTGACGGTATAGATCCGGATGAAATTGAGGTGACCGGAAGCAGAGGCAACGCCATTTTCAAAGTTACTTACACCAGTGGCGGCGCGAACGTGACGGCTGCGGTTGTTGCCGGAACTCACTCGACCGCTGTTTTGACGAACGTCGATGCGCCGGAACAGATCAATATTACGATCAAGCCCAACAAACGGAAGATCAAGAAAACCATCCGGCGAGGTAATCGTCGAATCATCAAATACCGCAGAAAACGAATCAACCTGACAGTCAGAAGTCAGTCTGTGAACGATGTTTCCGCTACGGACCTGAGTCTGGTAAAGGTGCAGACGAGATAGTATTGATCGTTCCTGAGATCCATCAGGTTTCCCCTTGCGTTCGGTCCCGCTCTGCCGGAATTTCCCCGTGTGACAGAGTTGAAATACAAAACCGGAAATGAAACGCTGATCAAGGTGCTGAACGGCGCCTCGCAGCAGTTGCGTTCCCTTCTCAAAAAACAAGGGCGGCTGGATAATGGTGCGCTGCGTGTTGCTGTGATTGGTGGCGGTTGCTCGGGTTTGCAATACAAGATGGATTTGGTCGACGGTCCGGCGAATCGCGACATCATGGTGAATTCCAATGAGGTGCGAGTGGTTATTGATCCCAAGAGTGCGCTCTTCGTGACTGGCTCAGAGCTCGATTACAGCGATGACTTGCAGCAAGGTGGCTTTAAAGTGACGAATCCCAATGCGGTGGTGACCTGTTCCTGCGGCGAGAGTTTTGCTGCGTAAAGGAGTAGCTGAGATTGCCGGAACTGGTCGTCTGCCCGGCCAGGGAGAAGGAGGCAAATTAACTTGGATTCGAACCCTGGAGCAATCTACTCATGATCCGTGGTCATGATGAAATCATTCGTTTCATCGGACCTGCTCCGTGCAAAACCATAGAACACGAGTGCTCACAAGTTAGATAGGATTAGGGGGCGAAGCCTTGCCTTTCCTCAGAAATTTCTCAGTCCAATTTCACTACCGGAACGGGATTATCAACTTTGCCGGGAGGCCGTATTCCGGGACCGGGTTTTCCTTTATCGCCGAGATCGGCGCGCATCACTTCAGCGAGCGCAGTGAGTTTTTTGACGACCGTCGGATGATCTGCTGCCACGTCATGGTCACATCCGATATCTTCGACGACATTAAAGAGCAGTGGGCCTGCTTGATCATCCCCTGCCTTGAAGTGAGGGTGACGAGCCGGCTTCGCCATTGGCAAAAACAGTTTCCAGGGACCGGAACGAACGGCCTGTAATTCATCCAGATAATAATAATAGTAAGCTTTGTGAGGAGTTTTCGCTCCTTCCTTCCCGGCAATGAGATCGGAAATGTCGTGGCCGTCGCGTTTTACTTTGT
The DNA here is from genome assembly GCA_913058215.1 of uncultured Verrucomicrobiales bacterium. Classification (GTDB taxonomy): domain Bacteria; phylum Verrucomicrobiota; class Verrucomicrobiia; order Verrucomicrobiales; family DEV007; genus Arctic95D-9. The sequence goes on along the minus strand of CAJXQE010000019.1, from coordinate 19,172 downwards.
CCTTAATTTTCCCTCCGGCCATTTTCACAAAGGTCGGATAAAGGTCCATGGTTGAGCTCAGTTCTTCGCAAACTGATCCCGCCTGAATTTTACCGGGCTGCCACATGATTGTCGGGACACGGAAAGCTCCTTCGCTGGTGGTGTATCCGCGCCCGTGCAGTGGCAAATTGGATCCGCGACTCAAGTCGGACAGGTCTTTGTTGATGGGCGCGCCATTGTCTGATGTCCAGACCACGAGAGTGTCTTTGGCAATGTTCAGTTCTTCGAGTTTCTTCATCAGCTCACCAGTGGACCAGTCGAGTTCCTCGATGGAATCTCCCCACGGACCGTTTTTGCTTTTTCCGCGAAACTCTTCACTGGAGAACGGAGTCGCGGTGCTTCCGGGCATGGCTTGAGGAAAATAAAGAAAGAAGGGTTGGTCTTTGTTTTTCTCGATCCAGTCAATCGCCACTTCGGTATAGCGTTTTGTCAGGCCGTTCCGGTCAACCGGTGCTTCGAGAACTTTTTCGTTTTCCATGAGCGGCAGGGGAGGCCAGTGAGAACCGTCCTGACTCCAGATTCGTTCCGTCATGTCATCGGAATAGGGGACACCGAAGAACCAGTCAAAGCCCTGCTTGTGGGGCAAAAAGTCGGGCTGATCGCCGAGGTGCCATTTTCCGACCATGCCGGTCGCGTAGCCTTCTTTCTTGAGTGCTTCAGCAATGGTCACTTCTTTGGGATTCAGACCGTAGGGTGAGATGGGGCGAAGCACGTGGTAGTCACGCGGATTCATATGCATGCTGACACGTTGCGAATAGCAGCCGGTGATGATGCTTGCGCGCGACGGGGTGCAGACTCCGGCGGTGACGCAGAAATGGGTGAACTTCATTCCTTCCTCCGCCATTCGATTGAGATGGGGAGTGCGATGGAGCGTGGATCCGAAGGGTTCGATGTCTCCGTAGCCCAGATTATCGCAGAAGATGACAATGAAGTTTGGCTTACGTTCTTCGCCGGTGGCGGAAGAAGTTAGAAGGGCCAGGTGCAGGGTGAAAAAGAGTATGGGGGCGAGAAAAGTTTTCATTATCAATTTCGTTCGGCTCGATCTTAAATCTCCGCTCCAAACTTTTTCAGTGCCAGAGCCATCAATCCATAGAGAAGCATCGTGATACAGCAGCAAATGATAAGGTTGGGCCAGAAGGAAAGCCCCTTCCTCAAGAGCCAGGGAAAGATAAGGAACATGGGGAGGCTGGGGATCACGAACCAGAATACACCGGCCGAGTGCGAGGCGAGTTTTTCCACGCGCGCTTCCGGATTCGCTTTCATCCCATAGTAGATCCACACGAATGTGATCAGGGAAACAAGGGGGAGTGAGGCAAGCAAGCTGCCCAGGAGCGGGCGGCTTCTGGCGATGACGACCTCATTGACGAGGTAGATCATACCCGCCGAGATCAGCAATTTGAGAATGGTGAGCATGGAGCGAGTATAGCGCCCCGCCCCGCATCATCAATCAAAGTCGATAGGTTTCGGGGCGGGAAGACGCACCCTCTGAGCAGGCATTTCTCGGGCCTCCTCTTCGAGAATGATTGGTCTCGCAACTGGCAATCCATTGGAACCAACTTCAGGTTTTTCGATCGCTTCAGGATCAACTGTTGCTTCCCCGTCTTCCGATATCACCGTTGCACGGGGGATGGCAACCCGGGCGCGAATCACCGGTGTCAAAGAACTGTAGGGGTCATTGGTCCCCAACAAAGTTGGCCCGAGGGGCATCACCGGTTGGGCCGTGGCGATGATCATTGGAGCTACCCGAAGTCTTCCGGTCGAGTCAGTCTTCGTGAGCTTTTTCAGACGATTACCCCCGCGTCCATGAATATGGCAAACGGTATCCAGCTTCGTTCCCGGGCGCAAATACTCCACGTAAGTGCAGCGAATCTGGGAGGCGCGGCCTGAACTTTTCTGGTCCATTTCGTAGCAGTTATCCGAAGCCAGCTCGCCTGACTTGAGGCAGATTTCTACCTGTTCGGCATCCGGTGGTGGAAGGAAAGCGCGTGGCTCGAATTTTTCAGCGGCGGCATTCATCACATCGCTCCAGATTGGAAGAACGGTGTCCGAACTGAACGCGCCCGGGTAGATCGTTTTGTTCCGGTCAAATCCTGCCCAAACCACACAGGTCACTTCCGAGGTGTATCCGATGAACCAGTTGTCGGTAAAGTTGTACCCGGTTCCTGTTTTCCCGGCGACGGCAAAATCCTTGAGACCGTATTTCTCTTTGGCGGCTTTCCCGGTTCCGTATTTGAAGGTGTCTGTCAGGGAGCTGTTGATCTGATGAGCGGTGTAGCGATCAATCACTTCTCCCGCGCTCATTGAGACACTGGGGGAGTAAATGATACTGCCTTCGCTATCACGAATATCGGAAATGATGTGGGTCTTTTCCGGCTTCCTCCCGAGGTTGGGGAAAACTGTGTAGGCGATGCAAAAGGAATCCATCGAGACCGGGTTCTGACCGAGCAGGGTCGCATTGTATTTCTTGAGATCTCCTTCAAAGGTCAGTCCGGCGTTTTCGGCAAGGTCGACGACGCGGTTCAGGCCAGTGGTTTGTCCGAGACTGACGGTTGCCGAGTTCTTCGATTTCGCGAGTGCCCGGCGGGAAGTGATCCGGCCTTCGTAGACATTATCAAAATCTTCAGTTCCCCATTCGCCGAGAATCCCGGTGGTTCCCCCGATCATCACCTGTCGGGCGTCCATCGGGGTGTCATCGACCAGCGTTCCGGGGAAAAGGCCTTTCTGAAAGGCCGCTGCGTAAACAAAAGGAGTAAAAGCGGTTCCGGGCGGACGACTGCCCTGGGTAGTTCGGTCATACATGCTGTCTGAAAACTCACGGCTACCGATCTGGGCGATGACCGAGCCCGTCTTGTTGTCGATCATCAGCAGAGCGCCCTGCAAGTATTCCGGAGCTTCGAAAGTGGCCTCACGATCGGAAGTTTCCTTGAACTTCGCTTTCGCAGCTTTGTATTCACTGAGCGTCTGGTGATTGAAATCGGGATGCTCCTCGATCATCGAGAGCCGCTCTTTGAGCTTGTTTTCGGCAAGCTGCTGAATATCGGCATCGATGGTCGTATGAATGTGAAACCCACCACCAGCGACGGCTTCGTATCCGAGAAGATCGATCACTTCCTGCCTGACTTTTTCGTAAACGAAGGCTGACTTCCCGGTGATGTTACTTTTCTCCACCGCCAGTATGGGTTTGTTCTGCGCGCTCTTCATGGCGCGTTCGTCGATGTAGCCGTCAGCAAACATACGGAGAAGAACGGAGTCGCGAGTGTCCTTGGAAGCGACGGGAAAACGGCGCGGCGAACGATAGTAGGGGTTACGGACAACACCGGCGAGGATCGCTGCTTCGGAAAGTGAAAGGTTTTTCGCTTCCTTCCCGAAGAAGCCTTCCGCAGCAGCGGCGATTCCATAATACCCGGCTCCGAAATAAATTCGGTTGATGTAGAGCTCGAGAATTTTTTGCTTACGGGCAATTTTGGTGTCGCCTTCGATCTCCGCCTCGACCCGTCGGGCGAGAAAAGCTTCGGTCACTTTCCGGCTAAGGCTGCGCTCTTTCAGTTCGAAGGTGTTTCGAGCCAACTGCTGACTGATTGTTGATGCCCCCTGGGTAAATTCTTTGCTGATAATCCCCTGGTAGATCGCCCGGATCACACCCACGTAATCGACACCGTCGTGTTCATAAAAGCGGCCATCCTCAGCAGCGAGAAGTGCATTGATGAAATTTTCGGACACCTCCCCGAGAGCGACGGGGCGGCGATTCTGGACAAAAATCCGGCCCAGCTCTTTTCCATTCCTGTCAAAGATCCGGCTGGCGACTTCGAGGTCATCCAGCTCCGTCATGTCAAAGGAGTATGCGAGATCGTAGCGTGGTTTGCAGTAGAAATAAGTCCCGAGAGCTCCGATCAGGGAAATCACGAGGAAGAGTACGAAAAGGAAGCCGGAAATCTTCAACCACATCACGATCCGCCGCCGCCGCTTGGCCCGCTTCGCGATTTGCTCACCAAGGGGTAGTTCGACCTTCGCGGTTTCTTTCGTCAGCGGGTCTACTGGCCCGAAGCCTTCAAAATCTTTATCTTCTAATTCAGACACGGAATCTTCGCGGTGAAATGTTCTAGTAAGGTGTTTAATTCTGGCTGTGAGTGAGAAAATGTCCCAACACAGTGCCAACGCGCAAGATACGCCCCTTTTTCAGATAATCTTTCAAAGAATATCAAAAAGTCCGAAAGGTTGTATTTCTTTTGAGGATTTCATGGAACTCGCTCTGTATCATCAGGTTTACGGCTACTATTCGGACCCTCTGTCCCGTGTCGTTGGCAGGAAAGGGGATTTTTTTACCAGTGTTTCCGTCGGAGACACTTTTGGATCTATCCTCAGTCACAAAATTGAAGAGGAATGGCGGGAAAGTTTTGGTTCCGCGGAAAATTTTGTAATCGTGGAGCAGGGAGCCCACGATGCTCAGCTCGCACGGGACATCCTGGCGGCTTTGGAAAAGCGGAACAGCCCGCTTTTTTCAAAAGTGGAGTATCGCATCGTCGAGCCGAGGGATGCGGTGCGGGAGAAGCTAATCGATTCAACGGGGTCAGGTGATCGAATCAAGCCTGTTGCCTCTTTTGAAGAAGCCAGTGCGGAGTGTGGGGTGTTTCTCTGCAATGAATTGCTGGATGCATTTCCGGTTCGGCGGGTTGTTTATCGGGCCGGAGAATGGCGGGAGCTTTGTGTGGGGGTCGGAGAGAATAGTCAGCTGGCTTATCTTGAAGGCGATGTTGTGGTCGAAGGCCTGCTTCCGGAAGGCGAAGAATTTCCTGACAACTACATGACTGAACTGTGTCCGGCGGCTCGCAACTGGATTCAGGATGCGGCGGGTTTGTTCGAAAAAGGAAAATGGTGGGTCATTGATTATGGCCACGAAAGTGATGACTATTTTGCCGTTTCAAGAAATGAAGGAACGCTTCGTTGTTACCGGGCTCACACGGCGACGGATGATCCTTTTTCCGAAATTGGAGAAATCGATATTACCGCTCACGTCAATTTCACTCACCTGCGCGAGTGGGCAGAGGATGAAGGAATGATGGCTGAGAAGCTGACCGATCAACATCATTTTTTGACTCACGCAGCAAAGCCCTGGCTTCTTGCGATGGAAGGGCACCCACCGGATGCAGAAACTGCTGGAAAAATCAGGCAGTTTCAGACACTGACCCATCCGTCTCTGATGGGGCAGCAGTTCAAGGTCTTGGAATTGGCAAAGGGATTCGGGTAGTGGATGACACAAAACTCCTGTAAATTCCTTTACGGGGCTGGAGCATCGACGATGGATCTCACCAGTCGCTCATCGTTCTTTACTGCGTCTTTGAAGCTTGGGTAGCGGGGTGCCCAGCCTGTTTTTCGAAGTTTTGAATTGTCGACCTGCTTGTTGGTCCAGGCCCGTTTGCCGGTCCGGTTCGCTTCGACCTCGGGACCGAGCTTCTTTTGGTAGCGTTCTGCCAGCCATTCATAGCATGTCCGCATTGTCAGTGAGGTATCGTCGGACAGATTAAAAATTTCCCCGCGAAAGTCCTCCGGGGCCAGGCTTAGAAGATGGACGATGGCTGAGACGATATCGTCTCGATGAATCTGGTTGAGAAGACGCCCGGGTTCTCCGGATTCGATTTGTGCTTCTCCGCTGAATATTCTCTTCAGGTGGATCGAACGCCCCGGTCCGTAAATCCCTGAAAGTCTGAGAACAGAACCCCCGGCTGCTAAAACCGTATCTTCCGCTTCGCGCAAAATCCTTCCGTTCTCTGAATCCGGATTGGCAGGAGAGTCTTCCGTCACTATGGAACCGTCAGTTTGCGGGTAAACACTGGTGCTGCTGGTGAATATCAGGGAAGTATGGGGAAAAGCTTCTACCAGATTGGCTGTACCATCCAGATAGACTTTTCGATAGGAATCCTCCGCTCCACGACTTGAGCTGGCGCAGTGGATGATCGCGTCAGGATTGTCGATTTTTTCACCGGCTGATTGAACTGAATTTCGGTCAGAAACATCCATGGCGACCGTTTCGCATCCATCGACAATTTTTCCCGATCTGCTTGCGACCCAGACATCAGTCCTTTTCTCAGCAAGCCCTTTTGCCAGTTCACTTCCCACATAGCCGGGTCCGACGATGAGTATTTTTTGTCCTGAAACTTCTGCCATTTCCCTTTCACCATCGGCGTGGATAAGGACTGGTCAATCGCTGCTCCAGAGGTTTTACTGTGAGCATGAATCTCGCGGATTATCAGCGTTCCCAAACGAGGCGCCACCTGTTCCAACAGGCTGGCTTCGGTCTTGGAGGCGCGGCCTTGTCTTCACTGATGGCAAAGGGATCCCCGGATTCGTCGAATCATCTAGCGCCAAAAGCGAAGTCAGTGATTTACATTCATATGGTGGGGGCACCGTCCCACCTTGACCTGTTTGATTACAAGCCAGAGTTGCAAAAGCGAACCGGCGAGCTTTGTCCAAAGCACATGTTCGAAGGCAAGCAGTTGGCTTTCATTCGCAGTCGGCCTTCTCTCCTGGGGACTCCGAAAGGGAATGAGCAGTTTGCCTTTAAGCCCAGCGGAAAATCGGGTTCGAATATTTCCAACTTGATGCCGCATTTGCAGTCGGTTGCCGATGAGCTCTGCTTCATCAAAACTTTACACACCGATCAATTCAATCACGCTCCGGCGCAGATGTTTGCCCTGACCGGGTTTCCGCGTTTCGGACGGCCCAGTATCGGATCATGGGTCAGTTACGGGCTCGGAAGTGAAAACGAAAACCTTCCGGGTTTTGTCGTTCTCGTAACGGGCAATGTTCTCGGTGCGGGCAACAGCGCATGGGGCAGCGGGTTTCTTCCGACTGTTCACCAGGGAATTGAATTTCGCAGTCAGGGTGATCCGGTTCTTTTTCTTTCCAATCCCAAAGGGATGAATAGTCAGGGGCGACGTGATGTGGTGGACTCGGTCAATTTTCTGAACAAACTGCAGCTTGATGATGTCCGGGATCCGGAGATCGCAACCCGGATCAGCCAGTATGAAATGGCCTACCGGATGCAGACATCAGTACCGGAGCTGATGGATATCGATTCGGAGTCAAAAGAGACTCACGAAATGTACGGAACGGAGCCGGGTAAAACCAGTTTCGCCAACAACTGCCTGCTTGCCCGCCGCTTGGTGGAAAGAGGTACGCGTTTCGTGCAGTTGTTCGATCAGGGCTGGGATCACCACGGCAGCGTCTTCAAGCGCCTGCCGGAAAAGGCGAAAGAGGTGGATCAACCTATCGCTGCGCTGATCAAAGATTTGAAGATGCGCGGAATGCTGGACGATACCCTCATAGTCTGGTCAGCCGAGTTTGGTCGTACGCCGATGGGGCAGGGCAAGGCGGCCGAAGGAAAAGAACTCACCGTGGGGCGCGATCATCACAAAGAGGCCTACACCGTTTGGATGGCCGGCGGGGGCACCAAAGGGGGATACTCACATGGCGAGACAGATGAGCTGGGTTACGCAGTGGGCGACAAGGGGGTCCACATGCACGATTTTAATGCCACGATTATGCACTTGTTAGGAGTCAACCATGAGAAGCTGACATTCCGCTACCAGGGAAGACAGTTTCGTCTCACGGATGTGCACGGAAAAGTGGTTCGCGAAGTTATCGCGTGAAGGACCAAGTCTGCTTTTTGTCGGCCCCTGTCAGTTCGATGCTTCTCAGTCCGACTTTTCCGCCGGGAAGATGGAGCCGCAGGTGAATCGATTCGCCTTCAGCGGGGATCTCCAGTTCGACTTCCTGCCAGTCTGGTACTGCCTTCACTTTGGTCGAAATTGTTTGGCCGGCGACAAAATCTTTCTGGCCTTTGCTTCGCCACGATACCGCAATGTTTCCGTCACCGCAGCTGATCTCAATTTTTGCCGTAAACGGGCCGTTCATCTCGACTCCCGATTGAGCGAGAAAATGCCGTTGCCGTTTGGCGGCTGCGGTCGGCGTGATAAGCAGCTGGCCTGTCTTCAGCTCGCCGCTTGAGTTCCGCGGAAGCCAACCCTGGAAATTTGTCGTCGGCTTTTCGCGTTCGGGAGCCGGTTTTCCATCGAGATAGAAATCGAAATACCTCTCCCAGGTCTCTGACATTCCCTTGGTATTGATTCCGGGAGGATCGAGATCTTCGGCCCAGGCACTTAGTTTTTTGCGGAGCTGCCCGACAATTTCCGGTTTCTCCGAAAGGTAATTCTTCGTTTCTTCGGGATCAGTTTTCAGATCGAAAAGATACTCGCGCTTGCCTCCGATCAGCAGTTTCCAGTTTCCTTCGCGGATAGCGGCCTGAGCGATCCAGCGCCAGGTTAGCGATTCGTGAGGCGCTTCGGTTTTTTCCCCGCTTAGATACGGCGTCAGATTTACTCCATCGAGTTTGTCATCCATCGGCAGTCCTGCGATGGATACGGCAGTTGCGGCAAGGTCGAGAGTGGTGACAGGATGGTCGTAAACCTGATTTTCAGGAATAGTCCCCGGCCACGATACGAGGAAAGGAACCCGGATCCCACCTTCGCTCAGCATTCCTTTTTCACCGTTCATCGGTTTGTTGAGCGAGCCATCCCAACCCGGTCCGCCACCAGGTGCGTCGTCCATGTGAATTTTTAAGGGAGCTCCGTTGTCTCCGATGTAGAAAATGAGCGTGTTTTCCGCCAGTCCCCGTTTCTCCAGATCGCCGACGATGGCTCCGACGCCATCGTCCATCGCTGAAATCATGGCCAGGGCCTGGCGTCTTCTTTCCGGCATCTTTCCGGGAAAGCGATCGAGATACTTCTTCGGTGCGTCGAGCGGAACGTGGGGCGCACGGTAAGCGAGGTAGAGGAAAAACGATTCATCGGCGTGACGTTTGATAAACGCTAAAGCAGCATCCGAACAGGCATCGAGGTGATACTTGTTGTCGTCCACCATTTGCATTTCGATCGTCTCACCATCCAGGTTGTAGTTCGCAAAGCAGGGACGATTGGCATTCTTGGAATAGACATCGTCGAATCCGTGATCAGTGATCTGGTTGTTGGGGCCGAGATGCCATTTGCCGATTTGACCGGTGGCATAGCCCGCCTTTTTTAAACGGTCGGCAATGGTAAGCTGGGCATCGAAGCCCTCCATACTCTCGCCGTTGCTTTCCACTCCGAAGCGATTCTGAGCTCTACCGGAAAGAAGTCCGGCGCGGGAGGGAATACATTGCGGTGCCGTGGAATAACCATTTGTGGCGCGAACTCCCGAAGCCGCGAGTGCATTGATATGCGGAGTTTTCAGGTCGTCGTAAATGCCTGCGGCACCGATATCCGGCCAACCGTGGTCATCCGTGTAAATGACAATAATGTTGGGCTTTTCGTTCGCGTTCAGGCCAGCCGGGGCAGGGAATAAAGAACTGAATGCTAGGATCAGGAAGGCAAATCTCATTAAGCCACACTAGATTCGAAAAGCAGAGACGTGCCAATTCAATTTAAGAAATATCCGAGGCCTCTGAGATAGTATTTATCCTCTTCAACAATGTCGTCAAAAAAACCGGGGCCACCGGGGCGGGCGTAGTCGTAGGAGACAATCGGCGTGTGCGAGAAATCGATGGAGTGCCGGTAGACTACTATCGGCAAGGTTCGTGCTTTCTTCTTCAGAGCGCGCAGCTTCTTTTTGATACTACCAATTTTCCTTCGGGGCTGCCTCTTCTTGATGGCGCGACGGAGTTGAAGTAGAAGTTTCTTCGCCTTTTTGTTCAAGCTGGACACCGCAGGGTTGCCTTGAGCCTGAGCGATTGAGGCGACATCCTGAAGTTCGACCAGACTGCTGACGATTCTTGCCTGAAATCGGATCCCGCTGCTGTCGAGCGCCTCCTCCTGAGTGAGGGCGTAGTTATTGATCCGAAAGCGTTTACTGGCTTCATCATAGGCACCCAGAACCGGTGCTTCGTTGGCATCTACGAGAAAGGCATCGTGCACAGTTGCGGTGGAAAGGCTGCCCCGCAAGTCGTGGGTAAGTGTACTTCCCATTCCCAGCGGGTGCATGATTTCGTGTCGGGTCAGTCCCCTGATTCGATCTAGAAAGGCATTCACGTCTCCTCCGTAGAGGCCATTGATGTCCCAGTTCCAACTAATGGTGCAATCCGGGGCAGCGTCGTTGATATCAACTCCATTGATAATTTTTATCCAGACCCCGGATGCGAAATATTCGCCTGCTTTGCCCTGCAGGGTGACATAATCGTGGGCATCTGCGCCAGCCGAAGCGAATGCTTCGGTTTCGTCATCATTTACAAAGACATCAATTGTGGCCGTCTGAATGAACAGACCACCCAGATCGCTGAGCAAGAGTTCGAGATTTGCTTTTGCAGTAGCTGCCTGCGGATGCGTTTCCCATTGAGATCCCGATTCGTAAGTCACATTGAAGGTGACCTGAGCAGAGGAAAATTTCGGCAAAGCAAACAAACCCAAACAAAGCGCGAGGGCCAGTCCGTTTCGGGTTTTGGGAGTTCTCATTTTGTGTTTGCTGGCTGAAATGGGGGATCTCAACCTTCTAAGTATAGGGGATTTAGACATTTAGATCCATACAAAAATGGAAAGACTCCTTATCCCCTTACCTAAGGTTTCGTTCAAAACCCGACAATGGATCAGTTTTCTGACATTTTTTTCTCTGTTCCACCGACGAAGACGAGGCGAAATCAGCGTCAGAAATAGCGAGCCTGTATTCACAAACCCCGGCAGTTTGCCCCTGTTACCAGAAATGTGATTGGTTGAAAAACAATCCGCACTGCTCTTTACTGTAGCGATGGGTGATGACGACAAAGAGGCCAAAGAGGGAGCCGGGAAATGGTTCCTCAAAAAGCTTTTGGTGTCGCCCGCTACCTGGGCAGGCGTGATCGCCGGGTTTGCTGTTGGAATTCCATTTGCCGCTGAAACACCCCTTGGCGGAGCGATAGGGTTCGGTTCGATCGTTGGTCTGGCAGTGGCCGCTTTTACGTTCCTGATCTACAACGGGGTTCGCGCTTCGCATCACCAGTCGAAACTGAAAGCGGCTGAGGAAAGTCGAAGGATCAGTAAGGGACGCGAGGATGCTGCTCTCGATGAGCTTCGAGCGTCAAAGCTGAACGGCGACGCCGACCTTTTGGGTAAAATTTTGTCGGACCGCGATGCCATTGAAAAAATCTGTGAAGGCAAAGAGAAAGAGGCGGACGCAGTTCACACGCTCCAGTTGATTTCGACCATCGTGGAGAAGTCCTGTTTCCAGTCTGAGGAAATTCACGACCTCGCCCGACGGATGGCTGATCCAATTTTGGAGACGCCGGAGGGTGCGGAAGAAAAGCTCGAAGAACTCCGTGCCGATCTCAAGCGCACCTATCAGGCGATTGCTGATGCACGCAGCCGTTTAAGGCGTGGGGAGCGTCTCAGCGAAGTGGATTTTCTTGCCGACGAAAAATCCATCGCTAATCTCAGCCTTTCATCATTGGCGGCACAACTCGAAGAGGAAACTTCGGTTTCGAGACGCATCGAAGATCGTGTCCGTATCGACGACTATGTCAGCGGAATCGTGGAGGATGAAGCCCCGGATTCCAGTGCTGAGCAGACGAGTGAATTGGAGTAGGTGAACTTTAGCCCAACTCGGCCATCACCGTTTCGATCAACTCTTTGGTCTTGTTGATCCCCTCCACCGGCGAGATTTCGTGTCCTTCGAATTCGATACCGATGTAGCCTTTGAACCCGCTCGCTTTCACGATCTTCAACATGCGGCGGTAGTCGACATTGACTTCGTTACCTTTCTCGTCAAACCCCTTGGACTTCGCGCAGACGATCTTTGCCCAGGGCATCATTTCCTCGACGCCTTTGTAGGGATCGTAGTCGGAGAAATTTTGAAAATCCGGAAGCGTACCGCAGTTTTCCATGGCGACGGCTTTCATCACCCCGGCGACCCATTGACCGTTTCCGGAATGATTGCCGTGATTCTCCACAAGGATGTCGAGGGCGTAGTCATCGGCTGCAACTTTGCTGAGAGCCTTCAATCCGGCGACGGCATGTTTCTTCTGTTCCTCCGGATCGCCGGGCGAGCGGACATCAACCCGGATACAGGAGCCACCGAGAATTTTCATGGCTTCCATCCACGGACGATAGCCTTCCACGGCGGCGGCGCGTGTGGCAGCTTCTGGAGAATCGAGAGCGGGTTTGCTGCGGCAGAGCATCATGGTGTTGACTGCACCGAGGTCGTCCGTCCTTTTCCGGAGCTCCTTGAAAAGAGCGGTGTCGCCGGCTTTGTCCTCGATGTGACCATTGTAGTATTCGAGTGCCTTGATTCCGGTGCCTTCGACGACGGTCTTCGGGTAGTCGATGACTTTGAGGCTGCCGTCCTTGAGTTGACGGTTGAAGCTGTATTGTTGCACCGCAAATTTCAGCCATGGCTCACTGTCAGCAGCAACAGAGCTGAAATTCGTGGCAAACGGAGCGGTGGCAATAGCTCCGGTTCCGAGAGTGATCTGTCTTAAGGCCTGGCGTCTTTTCATGGGATTGAATTTTTAAGAGAACAAAAATCCGGAGTCACGGATTTTCTTTAGTCATTTTTCCGGTAAGATTCTCCAGGTTGGAAACAGATCCGTCCGGTTGAATCAAAAAGTTGCCCGGAAATGTTCCCCGGGAAATGAACCAGGGTTGATTCCATCGATAGGGGGTATTGGGTTTATCATCGAACATCGAGGGGACGTAGCTTGCTTCGGCAGTGGATTTGTCGGCAGAATGTTTCCACATTTCCGGAGTGGCCCCGTAAGGCTTCAGGGCTCCCTTGAAGAATCCGTAAAACTTATCTTCCGAGAGATCTTTGATGCCCTTGGGGAACTGCGGCCAGCTTCCCTTGTCTTTGATGTACTTCACCGCTGCCGCGTGAAGTCCTTTCAAGTCCTGGATTGCTTCCTTATTGATCAGCTCTGTGGGGTCGGGTTTTTCCTGCTGAGCGACGCAGAAATCAGGTGCGGCAAAAGTGGCCGTTAGGAGAAAGAGAAAATAGAAGAGCTTCATGAGGGTATTTCCTTATCTGATTATACAGGGTTTGGTCGACGATTAAACCCTGTATAAGGGCTAACCTTTCGTTCTGCATCGTCCTACTCACAGACTGCCACTTATTGGACTTGAGTCGGTGGTTCGAAAGATGCTACTCTTCGATTATGAGAAGGGGAGTATTTTCGCTTTTCGCTTTGGCATTGGTCCTGAGCGGCGGCGATTCAATCGGGGCGGATTTGGTGGAAGTGCGGGCGACTTTGGTTCCCGTGAAGGATGCGGGGCTGCAGTGGCGATCCCAGGAAGAACTTCGTGCTCTAGCCGCAAAGGAAGCACAAACCGGGGGAGTGCCTCTCCTGCGATACTCAAGCGTTGTGGAGTCCGGAAAGTGGGCCAAGCTAAAAAAAGGGAGGGAATTCCATTTCCCTGTTGAGTATCGGGATGCGATCCTGGCTCAATCGAAATCCGATGCCGGTGAGTATTCAATACCCGGCGTCGTATCGGAGGCGGCGACTGAGACTTGCATCATTCCTCAGAGTCCCGTCACGACAGAAGCACGGAACAGTGGAGGGGTACTCAAAGTGAAGCCTGTTCTGAAGAATGATGGAACGATTCATTTGAGTGGGAGCTTTTCCTACACGGTTCTTGAAGGGTTTGCAGAGAAAGGGGATCCGATCAAAGTGACTCACAAGGGAGTGGGCAATCAGAAGAAAGTAATCGAGTTGCTGCCGAATTTTTCTCACGAGCCAATTTTTCTTTCGGATGAATATGAAATTCAAACGACTCTTCAACCAGGTGGGGCGGAAAATCCGGATTCGTTTTGTGTTCCGGTTAGGCTTGGAAGCCCTCTCTCCGATTCCCGTTTGAATGAGTTGCTTGATACGGAGCTTATTCACGCTACCCAATTGAAGAAGATCGAAGGGTCCGATGCTCCGGCATTCGGGATTCTGCAAATTGAGTCGAAACGTCTGAAGGTCCCCGGACCGAATAAGATAAATCAGCCCGGCGAAAAATTTATTTACCTTACTTCCCGATATGTCGAGTCGGTTATTGATCCGAAATTGACGAAATCTGTCTTGAGCGATTCTGAATTTCAGATGGAAGTTCGAAGATTGGTGCAGAGGAAAGGGGTCGATGTTCTTTCGGCGCCTTCGGCGATAACCAATTCAGGGCAGTCGGCGAAAGTCGAAGTCGTTAGAGAGTTTATTTTTCCGACCCGCTATGATCCGCCGATGCTGAGTGAGGTAAAGAAAGAAGGTAGCTTTCCCATATCCCCATCGGTTCCGGTCGATTTTAAAACAGTCATGCCCGGCGTTACTCTGGAGGTTGAGCCGACACTTGCAGGTAAGGGGAATATCCGCCTGGAAATGAAATCGAAGGTGCTGGAATTTGCCCGGCACATCAATTTTGGAAATGAAGCGGTATTCGTGCAACGGGTCGGCTTGAAAAAAGCGGCACCAATTGTGGTGACTGAAAACAAATTCCTGAGTCCGGTCTTTTCTTTTCGCGAATCGGAAACGGACGTGACTATACCCAACGGGAGCACCGTTGTTTTTTCAACGACGCTTGATTATTCTGAAGTCAAGATCGAGGAGAAAGGCTTATTCGGATTGGGGAAAGCGACCGTGACCACGGAGCGACTTCCGCGGTATTTGACGGTTTTCGTGACAGCGAAACTGGTCGATTCAGCCGGAATTGAATGACCAGCCGAGGGCTCGCCTGAAGGAGTCTATTTCGCTAATGTCAGGGTAAGTTAAAACTACTCCTGTCCATGGTCTTCCCAGGGGAGCCAGTCCAGCCTGCTGCAGAATGGAGAAGCCGGGAGCCCTGCACTGTTGTAAAGATTTCCGTCATGCGGTTTGGTTTCGCAGGCATAGCGGACTTCGACGGGCTGTGGAACGCGCTCGCTCGTGGCGATGACTTCATTGCCTTCGATCAGCGCGCTGGCGGAATACCAGACTCCATCTTTTCCGGCCAGCTCAAACCATTTCAATTCAGCGTCCGGAGTTCTTTGAGCCGGGCCAGTGCCGGGACGGTTGGCGACCATTAGTCCATTGTCAGTGTGTTGAAATGAAACGCGGATGGCGTTCCCTTCGACTCGGTGGCTGTCGTATAGTGGTCCCGAGTAAGGGAGATCTTTCTCCCCGTAGGTCTGATGAAGCGCAATCCGGGCGAGCCTTTCGCCAACTGGAATCTTGTCAGGCGGATGAATGTCGTCGCCCCGGATATCGATGGTGACTGCCATTCCGGTGTTCGGAATTTCCAGGGAACGCCGTTGCTCCTCCCGCATTCTGATCCAACCGCTCGCATTCGGAAAGGAGGGTAGCTGAACGAAATAGCAGGGAAGCGTTTTGTTCTTCCATTTCGCCCTCCAAGCGGTGATCAGAGCTTCCATTTTGTGTCGATACTCACGTGGGTCTTCGCCTTTGCCGGCATTCGATTCGCCCTGATACCAGAGAAACCCTTTTACTCCCACGCTGCTGATGGGAGCCATTCGGGAATTGAAGATCGCGCCCGGATATCCCTGAGGATTACGAATAATTACGCCCCCGGGAGTTTTCGCCAACTCTTCCAGCTTTTCGCCATCGGCGAGTGACTTTATCTTTTTGAGGAAAGGAGTGGAAAAGGAATCGCGTGGAATAAATGGTTCGATTGGCTTTCCGCCCCAGGAAACATCAATGATGCCAATAGGGATTCCAGACTCCCGATTGACCTTTGCAGCGAAAGTCGCAGCCACGGCGGAAAACTTCAAAACGCTGTCTGGAGTCATCGGAATCCATTTGTCAGCGGTGGAAAGATCCTTCGCTTCTGAATTGCTATCATCGAGGACAGGATCTCCGATTCGCCGAAAGCGGACCGAGGGAAGATTTGCGGCACTCACCCACTTCGATGTTTCCGGCATTCCTTTGAGCATGCCTTTTATCTGGAACTGCATGTTGGATTGTCCTGCCGCCAGCCAAACGTCTCCATAGATCACGCCCTTCAGGGAGGCTGCGTGATTGCTGTCCTGGATCAGCTCAATCTCGACCCCCTTGCTGTTGGCAGGTTCAGGAGGTAGGAGAGAAGACCAACTGCCGTCGTCATTCACTTGGACCGGGAAGTCTTTTCCTCCGATTCTGAGGAGCAGTTCCGCATCGGGTTCAGCATCGAATCCCCGGATGGTGATTTGCGTGTCTCGTTGCAGGACGGCGTGATCACTGAAGATATTTGCGAAGCGGGGTGCTGCACTGGTGTGTGTAAAGGCGCAGACGAGTAGTGAGATGATTAGGTTTCGGAGAATCATGATGGAAGCCAGAGAATCGCGATGAGTCTTGAGGGAATAAGAATTCTATACACAGATGAGCACAATTATCCACGAATGCCCACAGATGGATTTGTGGAGTTTCGTGCGAAATCGAAGAGGGGAAAATGAACTGTTCCAGTCACCGAAAACCCCTTACTGTTTCCTCATGATCAGATTTTCACTTTTGGTGGCAGTGTTTGTATTTGCGCTGCCCGGTCTCGCTCAGGATAAAGCTTCAGCGGAACAACTCGCCAAATGGCTTAAACGCTTTCCTGCCGCCGATACGAACAAGAACGGTGCCTTGAGTGCAGAAGAAGCCGTAGCTTTTCGCGACAAAATGTTCGGGGCTAAAGGAAAGGGCAAAAGTAAACCAGGGCGAAAAAGGGGTGCCCCGGTGACATTTAAAGTCGATCCGGGATGGGATGCTGAAAAATTTCCCGAACATTCCGTCGCTTACAAAAGTCCCGAAGAAATCAAGGCGATCTTTGCCACGATGGCTGGTAGAAAACCTGCGGTCGCCTCCTTTGAAAAACCGACCGACTCCGCACTTCGAATCGTCGGAACGGGGCACAGTTTTATGGCGCCAGGTTACGGGACTCTTCCGAAAATCTGCGAAGCTGCCGGATTGAATCAAGGGCTCTACACCCATACCGGCGGAGGAGTCACGGGCAGTGCCCGATACAAATGGGAGCAGGAAAACGGTATTTTTCAGTTCGACAAAAAGCCAGTCCCCAAGCTGCTGGCTTCGATCTCCAATGCGAAATGGGATGCGATGATGTGGGGGCCCTATTTCAATGACCGGCCGGAATACTATTCCTGCTGGATCGACTTTTGCCTGAAATACAATCCGGAGATGAAATTCTATCTCTCCGATGCTTGGCCTCAGTTGTATCAGTTGGAGACGGTTCCGGAAACAGAGAGCTACTTTACTGAAGAGATTTTCGACAAAATCGGGAAGGAGAAGCATGATCTCTATGCGGGACTCGTCACGACGCTGCGGGAAAAGTATCCGGAGAAGGTTTTTATTCTCCCGACCTCTGATGCCATGTGGCTGGCGGCGAAGCACTACTTGCGAGGTGAGTTGCCGGGAGTAGAGGGAATCAACAAAGTGATTGGCGGAAAAGAACGTTCGCTGTGGCGGGATCAGTTGGGGCATCTCGGGCCGGGTTTTGAATGGCTGGAAGGCTATGTGTTTTACGCGACTCTTTACGGAAAGTCGCCGGAACAAATCGAGGTACCAATCCCGCGGCGCGGCAGCTCTGATTTTCCGAGTCCGGAGCTGGATCAAATGTTTCGAAAAATTGCCTGGGAAGCAGTGGTGAATCATCCGCTCTCCGGAGTTTCGAAGGA
Organism: uncultured Verrucomicrobiales bacterium; assembly: GCA_913058215.1. GTDB lineage: Bacteria > Verrucomicrobiota > Verrucomicrobiia > Verrucomicrobiales > DEV007 > Arctic95D-9. Next base: position 1,523 of record CAJXQE010000019.1, on the reverse strand, counting down.
AGGAAAATCCAAATGACTCGTTTTGTTCTATTTCTCTTATCGGGATTGCTGACGGTTTCCTTCGCGCAGGAAAAGGCGGCGAAAATTGTTCCGGGAAAACGGAGTGAGATCCGCTTTTCGGAATCACCTCCCCAGTCTTCGGATCCGGTGAGGGTGCGCTACCGGCTAATGGCGGCGGAGGATCCGCCGGCCTACGATGTCACGAAAGAGAGTTTTGAAATTCTGCTACCTGAGGGGTACAAGCCTGATGAACCACATGGTCTCTTTATCTGGATCAATGCCGGGGATTCGCCGGCAATCCCGAAAGAGTGGGAGGCTGTGCTTGCGAAACACAAACTCATTTTTGTGGGAGCGAAAAAATCCGGCAACAAACGAAATATTTTTGATCGGGTTCGTCTCGCCATCGATGCAAATCACAATATCCGGCAACTCTATAAAATTGATGGTCGACGGGTGTACGTGTCAGGATTTTCCGGAGGAAGCCGGGTCGCCAGTATGCTCGGAGTCGCCTGGGGAGACATGTTCAGCGGGACGATTTGTTGCATGGGAGTGAATTTCTACACGGATCTCAATGCGCCTGACGGAAAAGTCTACGGGCTCAGTTACATTCCAAATGAGCAATTGCTGCCGATGGTGAAGAAAGCGTGCCGTTATTCTCTCATCACCGGGGAGAAGGATTTTAATCTGGCGAATACCCAGGCGGCTTTTGAGAATGGACTTAAAAAGGAGGGGTTTGCCAATGCGCAAATTCTGGAAGTTCCCGACCACGGGCACAAGCCTCCTCCGGCGGAGTGGATGGAAAAGGCCATCCGGTTTCTTGACGAAGGGAAAGATTAGGAATCACTGATGCAGGCCCGATGGATCTAAAGGTTTCATTGGCCCGGATTGGCGCAAATTAGTGGTTTTTTCTACGCAGATTCGGACCTTTGTGCCACTTGACCCGGATCACCTGTGCCGTCGACATTCCCGGTAGAGTTATGCACCGATCTTTCGCAGCTATATTTTCTTTAACTTTTCTTTCGGTCGCGGCAATTGCGGCACCTTTTGAAAAGGCCATCAGCGATTCCAAGCCGATTGCCCGTTGGTCTTTTTCCGAAGGGGAGGAACCGACCATTGAAAAAACGAAAAACAAAGAGATCACCGATCGCGGACCGACGGCTCCGGAGTATCCGAAATTCGGTGAGAAGAATCGTGCCCTGCGTCTCAATGCAGGTGACCGGGTGGTCATACCCGATGAGGGTGAGAAATCACGTTTCGATTTTGACAATGGGGATGCGATTTCGGTCGAGGCGATGATCAATCCGACCAAGTTTAATGGACAGGCTGTGATTATTGCCAAAGGACGCACCGGCAACAAAGGGTTTTCGTCATCCAATCAGAACTGGGCGTTTCGACTCAAGTCAGTTGCTGGTCAGGCGGGCGTGAATTTTCTTTTTCGAAGCCGCGATCAAAAAGACAAACCCGGAGACTGGCATCTGTCTCTTATACACATCTCCGAGCCCACGAGACCGAGGCTGATCTCG